>JBJXGO010000188.1:0-27880 GCA_046160345.1 Saprospiraceae bacterium | reverse complement strand
CAAAAATGGGTCGCCCGCATTCTTCAGGAAACGGTGGATTCCAGTCGCTTTCTTGAGTGTGGCGACAATTCGTTCCGCAACAACATCGTCTATCTGGGCAACAACATTTCAACGGAAACCAATATCGGCCCAAATACCCGTCCGGAAACTTTTGTCTATTCCAACAACCTCTGGTTCAATGCCGACAACCCGAACTGGAGTGGGCCCGATATTCCGGTCGTTGAAACGGGCCAAATCCTGAATGCCAACCCTTTGTTTGCTGATGCGCTGAATGATGATTTTTCCATCCCGCCCCATAGCCCGGCTTCCGGAGCTGGTGTTCCGTTGAACGAACCCAAATTTGATTTTTTGCAGCAGCATTTTGCCAATCCGCCCTCTATTGGGGCCATTGAAGCCGTGCCGACGTCGGGAGCGGAACAAATGGAAAGGAATGAAATTCAATCAATTACTATCTGTCCAAACCCCGCCGCTCAATTTCTTTGGGTGCAATATGAACTAAAGGTGCATGGCAAGCCGCTGGTGGAATTGTACGATATGCTGGGACGTCGGGTCCTGCAATTATCCGAAACAGTTCAATCGACCGGATTGCAGCGCTTGTCGGTGTCGCTCCCTGGACTGGCTGAAGGAATTTACTTTCTACACATTTCAACGAACGGGAAGACGATTGGATCAAAACCTGTGATCATCAATCATTGAATTAGACAAATCAATACAGAGTGATTGCTTTGAAAGTCAAAACCACGTTTACTAAACCCAGGAGGTTTAGTAAACGTATGGTCCATTATTCGCAACAACCAATTTCGCAGGGTTCGTCACAGTTGTCAGGGTCGCACTGAGTCGTTTGTCCGCAACATTCAGATACGGAAGCCTGAGAGTGATTGCCAGCATACAAGGCTGCGCTGGCCGCGATGGCGAGCAGCAAGAAATAAGCTCCTTTTTTCATTGAAAATGATTTTAAAAATTACAGGCAAAATCACCTGCGATCAGAAGACGTAGACCGAGAAAAAAAGACGCAAACTAACATTTGCAAGATTTTTCAGGCTCCGAAATGAGGTTACCATATCGGTCGCTTTTGTATGCGCAACAGTCGAGGAGCAGGTCCTTCAGTTTTTCTCTTCCCCGCTGCACCCTGGATTTTGCCCCTGAGTAGGTAATATTCAATCTCTGAGCCAGTTCTTTTTGGGAAACATCCTCAAATTCAGCTATAAGCAAGGCTTCCTGGTATTTTTCCGGCAATTGGCGGATGAACGGGTGAACACAGTTCTCGGCAATTGTACTGTTCAGCAAAAGGGTGTCTTCAGAACTAAGCGTGGCAATGTCCCAATGAGGCTCGTTTTTTTTGGTTTTAATTTTACGGAAATAATCATTGATACCGTTTCGGACGATGCCGAACAAGTAATGGCGCATGTTTTCTGCCTGACTGATTTTCTCGGGATTTTTCATGATTTTCAGGAATGTATCCTGCAAAATATCCTCTGCGTCATGGGTGTTTTTAATTTTCCTGATAATAAACCCTTTTAACTCATGGCTAAAATTTGTCCAAATGCTGCTTATATCATCCATTTTAAATTATGGTATTTTGATTCACCTATTAGATGACGGCGGAAACGAAAAAAAGACGCACAAAAGAACGATTTAAAGTGTCCGAAAAAATTGCTTTTGTACATTTGATTCAAAAAATAACCGATTATGAAGCCACAAGGCTGTCTTTACCCATTTTTTGCCATTTTCGCCATTGTTGGTATAGGATGTGGGCTTTTAGGTTTTTGGTTGGTAAAATCAAGGTACGACTTGATAAATGATGGCATAAAAACCACCGGCATAGTTATTGAGTTCAATCATTCAAAAAATACCGTAGCGCCCGTCGTAGGTTTCAAGGATGAATGGGGCAACGAATTGGTGTATAATTCAGACAATTACAGCAGTATTAAGACTTTTGAAATCGGACAAAAGGTCACCGTTTATTATGACCCAACTGATCCGAAAAATGCCACCCTGGAAGGGGAGGGTAGGTGGAATTTCTTCCCTTTTATTTTCCTTTTAACCCATGGAGGCGTTGGGATAGGCGGGCTGTATTGGCTGGAGAAGAAACGAAGGCTCAACCGCTGGTTGCAACAAAGCGGCCACGAGATTCAGGCTCGGTTAGTGGAAATCAAGGAAACTTACAACAAAAGACGATATTATACCCTGTATTGCGAATGGACCGACCCTTACACCAACACGCCGCACACCTTTGAAAGCGAATCCTTGTCCAATGATCCAACTGACCGTATTGCGCCGGGCGCCAATTTGCGGGTGCTGATCGATCCCCATAACCCCAAACGGTATTGGATGGATACGGCCTTTTTGGACGGATAACAGATAAGGCATTGCCTTGCATTTTTTGATATCTGGCTGGTAATTTCGCCCTATGAAAAAAGAAACCGCAATCGTAGTAGGCGCAGGCCTCGTTGGCTCTTTGTGGGCTGTTTTTTTAGCCCGTCGTGGCTATTCCGTCAAAGTATTTGAGCGCAGAAGCGATATGCGAGCTGCCGGTTACTCCGGAGGTAAAAGCATCAACCTTGCCATGAGTGAGCGCGGTTGGAAAGCCATCGAAAAGGCCGGTATCCGCGAAAAAATCGAAAAAGTGGCCATCCCAATGCCGGGCCGTATGATGCACAGCATCAGCGGCGAACTGACTTTTCAACCCTATGGGAAAGAAGGTGAGGCCATCTATTCTGTTTCTCGCGGGGGACTGAACCTGGAGCTGTTGAACATAGCCGGCAGTTTTTCCAATGTCGAATTTTTCTTCGATCACCGGTGCGATGACATTGACCTGAACAGCCCGACCATCACTTTCGAGGACCTGAGAACCGGGAAGTTGAAAACCATCGATGCACCGCTCATCTTCGCCACCGATGGGGCATTCAGCGCAGTTCGCAATGTGCTGCAGCGCACCGATCGTTTCAATTACAGGCAGTATTACCTCGATCACGGGTATAAGGAACTGACAATCCCACCGCTCGAAAACGGGGAACATCGGATGAAACCTGGGGCGCTGCACATTTGGCCGCGCGGCAACCACATGCTCATCGCATTGCCCAATGCAGACGGGAGTTTTACCTGTACTTTATTTCTTCCTTTCGAGGGTGAGGTATCCTTTGAAAAGTTGAAAACAGACGAAGATGTTCTCGCTTTTTTTCAAAATTATTTCCCCGATTCCTTGCCACTCATGCCCACTTTGTTGCGCGATTTTTGGGCAAATCCAACTTCTTCACTGGTCACCGTGAATTGCTCGCCCTGGCAGTGGCAAAATCGAATCCTGCTGCTCGGCGACGCAGCGCATGCCATTGTGCCCTTTTACGGACAAGGCATGAACGCAGGCTTTGAAGACTGCACCATCCTCGACGCCATGCTCGATGAAATGGGCGGCGACTGGTCGAAAACAATTCCCGCTTTTGCACTATCAAGGGTGAAAGACGGCAATGCAATCGCCGAACTGGCCCAGCGTAACTTCATAGAAATGAGGGATTTGGTCGCTGATCCTAAATTTTTGCTCCGTAAAAAAATTGCCGCTGACCTGCACGCCAAATTCCCGCAGGAGTTCCTTCCCGTATATTCGATGGTGACCTTCAGCAATACGCCTTACCACGTTGCGCTTCGGGAAGACGATGCGCAAAACGCGCTTTTTCGGGAAATTTTGAGCCTGGAAAATGTGGAAACAGAATGGAATGGGGGAGGGGTGGAGCAGGCGTTTCGGAGTTGGTTGGCGGGGCGATGAAAGTGTATATAAGATGTCAGCTCGCCTCCCCAATCAATCCCTAATCTTTATTAACAAATATAAAATTGGCATCATTTTTCTTTTACCCCAATGTGCCACACGGAGACGGGGCAATGGAAGCATAATCAAAATGCGATGAAAAGTGATACAAATGTCCTATTTTTGCATCAAAACAACCAGACATGGTCATCGAAAGAATCGCTAACGAATTCGTTATCCGTATCCCCGCTACGGGAGATATCAATGAAGTGCAAGATTTTCTTAACTATTTGCGCTATCGTGAACTTACGGCCAAGTTCTCTGCGCCTCAGTCGGCTGTAGATGAGTTAGTAGCCGACGTGAAGCAAAGTTGGCGTAAACGCCGTAAAAACGTGTGATGAAAACGTTTGTCGTTGACTCCAACATCGTATTCAGCGGTATCCTGAACACGAACAGTAAAATTGGGCAACTCCTGATAAAAGCACCCGGAAGTGCTGTTTTCTATTCCTGCGATTTTCTGCAAATCGAAATTCGGCGACACCACTTGAAATTAGCAAAAATTACCAAGGTGTCACCTGACGAACTGGATGAATTAGAATCACTGGCGACAAAAAACTTCGGGAAGGTTTGTTGCGCAAAGGTTTTTCCGATGTATTGAATACGGAAGAAGTTCATGCGTGGCTCACCGCCATTGAATAATCCTTATCCTCCCCAACCAATCCCTAATCTTTGTTAACAAATATAAAATTGGCATAATTTTTTCAAGGATCCCCTGCATATTATTCCCCTGTAGAGGCGGGCGAATTTTTGTTCCCCCTATTCACTACCTCTGCTTGCGTCATAATATCTACATTTGTGGAAACGAAAAATATCGGCACGCTGAATTTACCAGCAGCCACCACTTCCGCCCCCCAGCGTATGCGTCATGCCAGACAGGTATTTCTACTGGTCTTTTTGGCCTTAATCGTATGTGTTTCAACGATTTTGGTACTTAAATATGCACGCAAAACCAATACGGGTGCTGCTATTGTAAACGTGCCTGAAATGCCCACACCAGGCAACACAGCCACCATACCAGAGATGCCAGCTGCGCCCTTAGGCCCGCGAAATGTGTCGTCGAAAGTATTAAGCAAAGGCATCCCTGACACTACACCTTACCTGACTTTTGAGCCTGATCTGCTTCAAGCCATGTACGAACAGGCCAATTACCTGCGCCGCAGCGACGTGAAAGAACGCGGTGCTTCGGGTATCCAAAAAGCAGAAATGCAGCGAACCCTGGAACTCTTGCAGGGTATTAACCTGCTCGACCCAAGTGTACTTATGACCACCTTTGATTTTTATAAGGTGAATACTGATTTGCGCAATGACCGGGTTCGGATGACGGGCTACTATACTCCGGTGGTGCATGCAAGCAGGGTAAAAACAGATGAACATCCAATCCCAATGCTGAGGGCGCCTCAATCCGGTATTCCAAGCCCGGCAGCGATTGAAGCCGGAGCATTGGATGGTCAAGGCCTTGAACTTGCCTGGTTTCGTTCCAGAAAAGAACTGAGGAATGCCCAGTTGCAGGGCAACTGCCTGGTCGAATTCCCTGACGGCAAACGCCAGTACTATGGGTTTGGGCAGTCGGTAAGGGGTACGGGCGGCGCCTATGTTTTTTTCAAAGAAGTGGACGATCAGGTGCTGGGCTGTGGCACTTTTCCCCTCACAGCGCGCTATTCTGTCGCAGTTGATTTGAAATATATCCCGCTGGGCGCCACGCTTTTAGCCGAACTTCCCGACCTTGACGCTTCCGGACGTTTGAAGGGCTATACTTATCGAATTTTGTTTGCGCAGGATCGTGGCGGAGCAATTTTAACGACCAAACGCATGGACTTATATTGTGGCATTGGCCAAAAGGGCTTGCAAGAAGCCAGAAAAATTAATAGTTTTGGGCGATTGTGGGTGCTATTGCCTAAGCGATAAGCGAGTGTTTGAGGAGGCTTGGTTTTGCAAAATAGCAACATCAAGCCTCCTGAATTGTCCACTCCAATAATCATGAAACCATCATTTGACAATCAAAAAAACCAGGCAAATATTCCCGAAACTCTTTAATGCTTCGAGCCTTTCTCCAAATTTTCAGATTCGTACCGTTCTCTGTGCTATACGTCCTCTCAGACGCGATGGCCTTTTTGCTTTTTAATATTATCGGTTATCGGAAGCAGGTAATTTTTGAAAACCTGAAACGCGCATTTCCAGAAAAAAACGAAGATGAGATCAAGTTGATTGCTCGGGCAACCTATCGGAACCTGACAGATATTACGCTTGAAACCATTAAGTCGTTTACAGCCAATTATTCCATTATTGAGCCACGGAGCGTGTGCCTCAATCCGGAAATTGTGAATCATTATCTTGATAAGGGGCAAAGTGTCATCCTTACAGGCAGCCATCTGGGAAATTGGGAATATACGGGCTTAACCATGCCGCCCCAGTTTCATGGTGCAACGGTGACGGCCTACAAACCCTTGAGCAACAAAGGAATGGATGCCTATCTCAACCTGGCACGTTCCCGTACCGGAATGGAGATGATAGCAATGGACGAAGTTTTTAAAGCAATTCGCCAACGCGCTGGCAATCCTACTGTATTTATTTTATTGGCAGATCAATCGCCGAGCAGTCGAAAAAGTGCCCATTGGGTCGATTTTTTTGGTCAGGAAACGGCCTCGCTCCCTGGCGCCGATGTGCTGGGGCGGAAATTTGGCTTACCTGTTTTGTACTATCGTGTGGTTCGAACGGAACAGCGCGGTTTTTACGAAATCGAATTCTCAGAACTTTGTACAGACCCCACGGCGGCGATAGAAATGGAAATCACCCGCGCTTATGCGCGAAGATTGGAGGCAGACATCAGGGAGCAGCCGGAACAGTGGCTATGGAGTCACAAACGATGGAAAATGTCCAAATAAAAGTCGTCCACCCAACAAAGAATGTCCAAGTATCGATTACACATGAAACACCTTTTACTGCTTTCCGTTTTCTCGCTTTTTGCGAACCTGGTTTTTTCTCAAAACAAAAAACCGCTCGATCATGCCGATGTTCACCGCTGGCGAAAAATAGAACAGCAGCGCATAGCCAACAATGGACAGTGGGTCATTTGGTTACAAACACCTGTAAGCGAAGGCGACGCAACGCTTCATCTTTGGAACGCTGCATCGGGAACTACTACGGTGTTTCCGCGCAGTGCGGAGGCAAAATTCAGCGACGACTCCAAATGGCTGATATTCAAGATAAAACCAGCACTTGATACGCTCAAAGCCCTGCGCCGTAAAAAGGTAAAGGAGGATGATCTGCCCAAAGACTCCCTGGGTATTTATGACCTGATCAATGGCACCTTGGAAAAAATCCCACGTTTAAAAAATTTCACCCTTCCTGAAAAATGGAGCGGTTGGCTGGCGTTTCAAATCGAAATGGAAAAAGCTGCGCCAGCCAAAAAAGATACAGCGGTCGTTAAATCTGATACGGTAAAAACAACCACTGTTCCGCCAATTTCTCCCTCCAATGGTACTGCCAAAGCCAAGAAAAAATCGCCCAAAAAAGAAGACAAGGATAATGGCTACCGCCTCATCGTGCGTAATTTGTCCAAAGGATCTCAGGACACCATCGCTTACGTCAAAGAATATACACTGGCCAAGCGAGGCCCCCGACTTTTGCTCCACACCACCGGAAAAGGCGACACCTTGCCCTTTGCAGCAAACCCCAATACGCTACAAAACGGGGTGTATTTGATTGATTTGGAGCCATATAAGTTACGTCCGCTCCTGCGTTCAAAGGGGAAATTTCAGCAGCTCGCCCTTGATGACTTTGGCCGGCAAGCGGCCTTTGTCGCCGACCTTGATTCCTCAAAAGCCCGAATCCGTCCATGGCAACTCGGTTATTGGAAAACATCGCAAGACTCTGCCACGATCATCGCCACTCCCAAAAGCGAGTTCCTAAGCAGCTACCAATCACCAGCCACCAATCAACCAATCAACCAATCAACCAATAACCAATCACCAGCCCCTACTTGGTCCATCAGCGAAAATGCGCGCCCTGTATTCTCGGACGATGCGAGCAAACTTTATTTCGGTGTGGCCCCACCGCCTGTTTTGAACGACACCACGCTTTTAAAAGAAGAAATTGTTGATGTAGAAGTGTGGGCCTGGAATGACAAACTACTTTACACTCAGGAAGAAACCCGCCTCGAGCGCGAGAAAAAACGCTCCTATCCAGTTGTGCTTCACCTCAAGCAAAACCGTTTTATTCCGCTTGGGTCACCAGATCTGCCCGAACTCCGTTTTCAGGACGAACGCAACGCTAATCTTGCACTTGGATTTACGGAAGAACCGTATACACAGTACATTACCACTGAAGGCACTGCGCACAAAGATTTGTTTGATGTGAATATCGAGACGGGCGACAAAAAGATGATCGCCAAGGATTTGCGTTGTAATCCGCGTTTGTCCCCCGCCGGGAAATATATTGCCTGGTGGAGCGATCCGGATACCGCCTGGTTTGCCTGGAACTCGAATTCCGGCACCATTGCACGGCTTACCAATAACCTCATCGTACCTTTTTTCAATGAAGAAACCGATGTGCCGGACTATCCCAACGAACATGGCCTTGCGGCATGGCTTGAAGACGATGAAGCCATGCTGGTATATGACAAATACGACCTTTGGAAAATTGACCCGGATGGAAAAAAGAAACCGATTCGGTTAACAAATGGCCGGGAATCAAAAACTACTTTCCGATACATCCAACTCGACCCGGAAGAAAACAGCATACGGAGAAAGACAGCTTTGTTGATGCACAAATTCAACAACCTTACGAAGTCAGAAGGCTACGCCTGGCTAAATCTCTCTCAAGGAAATACTAATGAAATGGGCATGATCGTTCCGTTTTTAAAACAACAATGGGCAGAGGGCTACGCTTATACACGCAACATTTTGAAAGCACGGTACAATGATGCTTTTCTGTATTCAAAGGAAAACTACGCTACATTTCCCAATTTGATCTATGCCGCTCCTGAGGGCGAAAAAACCATCTCCAATGCCAATCCACAGCAATCGGAATACAACTGGGGTAGCATTGAAATGGCAGAATGGACCTCACTGACAGGCGAAAAGATCCAGGGGTTGCTGATAAAGCCGGAGGGTTTTGACCCCCAAAAGCAGTACCCTATGATCGTAAATTTTTATGAGCGACTTTCAGATGATCTGCTCCGCCATCGTGCCCCGGATTTTCACCGCTCGCAAATCAATTATACCGTTTATACCAGTCGCGGGTATCTCATTTTTGCGCCCGACATTCCGTACCGGATCGGTTATCCTGGCGAATCCGCTTACGACGCCATCATGAGTGGCGTTACTTCCTTGATCTCCAAAGGTTTTGTTGATCCCAAACGGGTAGCTTTGCAAGGTCATTCCTGGGGCGGCTACCAGGCGGCTTACCTCGTGACACGCACCAATTTGTTCGCATGCGCAGAAGCGGGCGCACCTGTGGCGAACATGACCTCTGCATATGGAGGCATTCGTTGGGAGTCCGGTCTTAACCGGGCGTTCCAATACGAGCACCAGCAAAGTCGGATAGGAGGCTCGCTTTGGGAAAAGCCCAAGCAGTACATTGAGAATTCGCCGCTTTTCGCATTGGACAAAGTAGAAACACCCTTGCTGATCATGCACAACGACAAAGACGGTGCGGTGCCATGGTATCAAGGGATAGAACTCTTTTCAGGGCTTCGCAGATTGGGCAAACCAGCGTGGTTGTTAAACTACAATGATGAGCCGCATTGGCCTGTCAAAATTCAGAATCGGATTGACTTTCACAAAAGGATGCAACAGTTTTTCGATCATTACCTTTTGGATGCACCCGAGCCAAGTTGGATGAAACGTGGGGTGCCACCGATGGAAAAGGGGATTTTACAGGGCTATTAGGGAATGCGGAATTCCGCATTCCGCATTCAATTCATCCACTCCTCAATTTCTTCTGCTTCCATCGGGATATTTTTAAAGAGGTCAACATTGCCATTTTCGGTGATAAGGATGTCGTTTTCGATACGGATACCGAGGTTTTCTTCTGGGATGTAAATGCCTGGTTCGCAAGTAAGTATATTGCCAGCCCGGAAGGTATCGTAGCGGAAAAACAGGTCGTGCACGTCTAGCCCCAGATGGTGGCTTGTGCCGTGCATGAAGTATTTTTTGTAGGCTGGCCAGTCCTTGTCCTGTTTTGCAATATCATCTTTGGTGATCAGGCCAAGTCCGAGCAGTTCGCTCTCCATGATCTTGCCCACTTCCTTGTGGTATTCGATGAATTTAGTGCCGGCTACGATCATGCTACGTGCGCCTTTTAATACCCGCAATACGGCATCATAAACTGTGCGTTGACGCTTGGTAAAGCGACCGTTTACCGGGATGGATCGAGTTAAGTCTGCATTGTAATTGGCGTATTCGCAGCCAAAGTCCATGAGCAGCACCTCGCCGTCATTGCATTGCTGGTTGTTTTCGATATAGTGAAGCACACAGGCATTTTTTCCGGAGCCAATAATAGGCGTATAGCCGTGTCCGGTGGCGCGGTTTCGAATAAATTCATGGATGATTTCGGCCTCGATTTCATGTTCCCAAACGCCTGGTTTTACAAATTTCAGGACGCGCTTGAAGGCTTTTTCAGTAATGTCGATGGCTTGTTGGGTAGCAGCTACTTCCCACTGCGTTTTGACGGTCATCAATCGCTTTAAAATTTGCTGCGAACGATGAATGGTATGTGCCGGGTAGCGGGCCTGAATGCTGTGGGCATATCGCAAATCGCGATAAACAACCGGAGAAACAAACCGGTCGTTCTCATTGAGATTCAAGTAGATACCTTCAGAAAGCAGGATAAGTTCGTTGATCTCTTTCTCTGACTCATCCAGAAAATAGACCTTCTCAATACCAGAGGCAGCAGTCGCCTCTTCCTTGGTGTATTTATGGCCTTCCCAAACAGCCAGATGCTCGTTGGTGCGGCGGATAATGAGCACTTCCTCGTGTTGTTCGCGCGGACAGCCTGGGAAAAGCAGGAGCATCGTTTCTTCCTGGTCAATTCCAGTGAGCCAAAACAGCCCGGAATTTTGTCGGAAGTTGTGATAGGCATCGCCGTTGCGTGGGAATTGATCATTTGAGTTAAATATTGCCACCGTGCCAGGCTTCATTTCTGCGGTGAAGCGTTTGCGGTTGGTTTTGTAGAGGTCGGGACTAAGTGCCTGGTATTTCATAGAATGTGAGAAATGTGAGCGAGAATAGAGCGCATTGAGTTAATTCTCCGTCAAAGAATGAGACTTTCTCCGAAACGTCCAAACCGCTAGGACAACATTTCGACTTTCAGTCAAAAATGCTACGTATTCAGGGTTGTTTTTTGACAAAAAAATAAGTTGTAACATTTTTTTGCCTCCCAAAATTTGCCCCCTTGCCAAAAGTGCTACTTTTGCCCACATATTCACCAACCATTCATCACTTAACAACAACAAAATGGATTTTCCTGTAAACTGCAAATATTCGGAAGAACACGAGTGGGTCCGCATTGATAGCGGCAACATCGCTTATGTCGGCATCACTGATTATGCACAAGACGCACTAGGCGAACTTGTGTACATTGAGGTGGAAACCGTGGGCAAAACGTTAGCTGCAAATGAACTTTTCGGCACCGTTGAAGCGGTCAAAACTACCTCCGATCTTTATATGCCGGTTACGGCTAAGGTGTTGGAATTCAACAAAAAAGTAAGCGATTCCGGTGATCCATCACTTGTTAATTCAGACCCTTATGGTGATGGTTGGATCGTGAAAATTGAAATTCAAAACATGGATGAACTTGCGGAGCTGATGGATGCCACAGCTTATAAAGCACATGTAAGCTAGTGCTGAACCAACTTAGTTACTAAGTTGATTCAGCACTAGACTGTCTTTCAGTAAAAATATATACATGAGCTACTCCAGATTTGGGGTGGCTCTTGTTTTTTATAATACAGCCCTCAAAATTGAACGTCCGGCCAAGTAGCGTGTAAACAGGTAAATTTCCTTTTCACCTACTATGCGTACCTTTTTTCTGCTGATTTTTGGCCTGCTCATTTTGCCTTTGGCGCTTTGTCAGAATACATCCTGGCAATTTCAACCAAAACTCGATTCTCTTCTATCCAAGAAAAGTGTGGGTGCGTATGCCCCGGGCTTTGCGGTCTGTATTCAGGAAAATGGGAAAATCGTGTACGAGCATCAATCAGGCCTGGCAAATCTGAAATTGCAAAAGCCTATCACTACTGAAACCATCTTTAACATAGGTTCCGTAACCAAGCAATTCACTGCCGCATGCGTCCTTTTGCTCGAAGAACAGGGCAAACTCCGCCGCAGCGACCCAATTCAGAAATACATCCCGGAATTGCCAGATTTCGGGCAGGTCATTACGCTCGACCATCTTATCGGGCATACAAGCGGATTGCACAGCCATCTTGATGTACTCAATTTAAGGGTAAAATACAAAAACAGTCGGCTCAGCCCGGCCTCTATTTTTTCTTTTTATCAACAATCTCCGGTATTGGCCTTCGCTCCGGGTACTGACTTCGCCTATAACAATACGGCCTATTCCATTTTGTGCATGGTCATTGAACGGGTTTCTGGTATGAAAACAGGCGATTTTATGCAAAAACATATCTTTCAGCCGCTAGGTATGCAGCACGCTACATTTTGCCTGATTGAAGGAGATGCTTTGACAGATGGTACCGTTTCTTACAGCTATAAGGCTGGGAAAAAACGCTACAAAAAAGACAACAGCACCCACAACATGCTTGGTGCAACCGGCGTGCATTGCAGTTTGCGTGACCTGGCTTTATGGCAAAATAACTTCGATCACAATCGTCTGGGCAAGGGCGACCCTGATTTGATCCGCAAAATGGAAACAACTTATCATCTCAACGACGGCACCCCAACGCACTACGGCGCAGGATTGCTGTTGAAGGATTACCGCGGCATTCCAACTATAGAGCATGGAGGCGGATGGAATAGTTTTTTGTTGCAATGTCGGCGGTTTCCTCTTCAAGGGATTAGTGTCCTTGTGGCAAGCAACAATGACCACAGCAGCCCCTTCCCCCTGGCCGACGATATTTGTGACATATTGCTCACTTTCAAGCCTTTACCTGAAAAAGCATCCTCTGATCTGAATTTATTGAGCGTTCCGTCGGCAAATTTGGAAGGCAAATACCTTTCGTTCAACAACCGGCTTCGACATGTGCGCCGTGATGCTGATACCTTGAAAATTAGCATTGATGAATCTTCAAAAAAACGCGAGATCAGCTTCCGTTTCAATCCCAATTTGAGCTCCGATACTTTGCTTAGTTTTTACGACCCAATAACTGGTTTTCCATTGCAATTTATCATGGCCGAAAACGGCAGGGTAAAAGGCTTTTTCTGGGAGGGTGGGGAGTATTTTCAATGCCGCCGTTTTTTTGAAAAACTGGACGAAACACCTGTTTCAACAAAAAACTGGGCTGGAATGTACTCGGCAAAGGACTTTGAACAAAAAGTCCGGGTCCGCCGGAAAGGCAAAGCAGCACTTAAACTGAAACCTGTTCTCTTTATAAGTTATAGCTTAAAGCCAATAACCGGTTCTGTTTTCAAGATACCTGGAGACCGTGTTATCGTCCGATTTTCGGAAAAAGGCTTTGTTTTAGGGCATGATTACGTGAGCAATTTGACATTTTCAAAACGATAAAAACACCGATGACCAAAATTCACACGTTCCTAAATAATTAAGTCTATGAAACAATTGCTTACAGGCCTGTTTTTTACTTTTTCAAGCCTTTACGTCCCTTTAGTCGCCTCCTCAGGTGATTTTGAAAACCGGCTCCGCGAAGCCGAAATTGCGGGCGATCGGAAGCGAGTGGCGGCCATTTGCAAAGAATGGTATGCCAGCGGTCAGTACTCCCCCGGGCTGCTTAATTGGAACTACAACGCCCTCATGTCCGTGGAACAAAACGCCTTTCTTTTCACACAACAAGAAAGCGATACCTATCCGGCCTTAATGCTTCAATATGCCTTGGGAGTTCGCCCGGATGTGGACATAATCAGTTTTCAACTCCTTGAAAATCAAAATTATAGAGCGTTTTTGATTGACTTGGAAGGCTTGTCTTGGATTTCGAAAGAGGGTTCTCAGAACGATTTTTTGTCACAATTGCTCAATCCCAAACTGGCCCAAAATCCCAATGCCAAACCGATCTATTTTGGGAGTATGACGAATAAAAACCTGCTCCAGGCCGACAAGGAAAATCTCTATCTGACTGGTCTTGCCCTAAAATTTAGTGTTGCTGCATTCGACAACGTGGCAACCTTGCGCTACAATTTTGAAAACCGTTTTCGCACTGACTATCTCGAACTTAATTTTGAGCCAGAGATCGATCCAGCCGCAGTGGCCCGCGTGAATTTGAACTACATTCCTGCTTTGTTACTATTGCACCGACACTATACGGCAGCAGGAGAAACGGAGAAGGCTACCCGACTTCAAAAGCTCACTTTGCATATTGCCAGAGAAGGTGGCCGGGAGGCCGAAGTGCGCGCTTTTTTCACCCCCGATGGACGGGCGGGAGAGGTCTTGTCGGCCATAACGCCCAAGTCATTGGAAAAAAACATGAAGAAGCTCAGCGACAAACTTTACGCTGCCGATACGGAACTGACCAATGGGCAATACGAGACTTTTTTGACCGACTTGTTGAAAAACAAGGATTACGATCAGCTAAATCTCTGTAAAATGACTAAAACCGACTGGATCTCATTATTGCCTCAGGAATTCCAATCCCTGCCTGTTAAGCAATTGTTCGAGCATGGTCATCCCGATAGCCCGGAATGTCCTGTTCAAAATATTTCGCACGAATCTGCGCAACGCTACTGCGCTTGGGTGACCCAGGTGTACAATGCCTCGACGGATAAAAAGAAGTTCAAAAAAGTGCTGTTTCGGCTCCCGACCGAGGCTGAGTGGATGGCTGCAGCCAGAGGTGGCTTGAAAGATGCGCTCTATCCATGGCCTGGCGGTTATTCTGTAAGAAATTCAAAAGGCTGCTATTTGGGTAATTATGATTCAAAAGAACCTTGCGGCAATTGTCCGGGTCAAACCAGCCCCGTTACGACGGATTCAGGCAATAATGAGCTGGCTCCCGGCATTGAATCCGGAAAAGAAACCGCCACCAACAAGTCCTTTCCTTTCAAAGCCGACGCCAACGATGGTGGTTTTTTCCCGGTTCCCGCTGCTTCGTATTATCCCAATAAATTCGGGCTTTACGCAGTGTCGGGCAATGTGGCGGAAATGATCGCGGAACCTGGCAAAGCCAAGGGTGGGAGCTGGCAGGACGATTTCTTTTACGGGCAAATTACCTCGGTAAAAAAATACGATGGCCCAAGCCCGGCAGTTGGTTTTCGGGTGTTTATGGAGGTAATTGAGGAATAGCATTTTTTGTATGAACATTTTTCGCCAAACATACACAGACTACACAGACGAGGCTCTGATGCAAGCAATTGCACAGCGCAACGAAAGTGCATTCGCGGTGCTGTACGATCGGTACGGCCCGCGGATGTACCGTTTTTTCTTTAGGATGTTGTGGCGAGATGGGGCAAAAGCAGCAGATTTTACCCAGGAAATTTTCCTGAAGATTATCGAAAAACCCCATCTTTTCAATACTGAGCGCAATTTTCGAACCTGGCTCTACACCCTGGCAACCAATCTCTGTAAAAACGAATACCGCCGAGCCTCAAGGCCGGAGATCTCCTGGGACGAGGCAAGTTTTTGGGACGATTCGTTGCCCGAAAAACTGGACAAAGAACTGTTTGAACAACATCTTCGGCTTAGCATCGATAAATTGAGTGAAACACAGCGACAATGTTTTGTGTTGAGGTATCAGGAAGAGTTGTCTGTGGCCGAAATTGCTCAGATCATAGATTGTCCGGAAGGAACGGTAAAATCAAGGCTGCACCATGCTTTGCGCCAGGTGGCAGGGCAAATGGAGGCCTGGAGAAGCTTCCATTGAGAAGTTTCAAATTTTTTGGAATCCCCAATAAACAGATAACCAAATAAGCAAATCATCATGAACGAGCAAATCGAATTGTTGGCCCTGGAAAAAGATTTTGCTGTGCTGAGTGCGGCAGAGCGAGATATGGTATTGGCAGAAATGTCGCCGGAGGAATTCGAGCATCTGCGTACCGTGGTACTGAACGCCCGACAAATGGATGCGGGTGTGCTTCCTCCGCTGGATTTGAAAGCGAAATTGTTGGAAAGAATGGGAGGGCGATCAAATTCAGGCATCTTGAAGCGTGCTTTTTCTGCGCGAATACCAGCCTGGCAAGCCTTGTCGGCACTGTTTTTAATTGGTGTGATCGTCTGGTTTATGAAAAAAGAGACGGTAAGGGAAAAGGTGGTGACGGAGAATTTGGTCAGGGTTGACACGGTTTGGCAAGTAAAAACCGTCTGGCGGGATCGGGTTATTTGGCGTGAAAAGGTGGTTTATCGAGAAATATCGAGGGAGGTTCCGATTGCGCTTTTGCCTGAAAAAGAAGTGCCCCAAAAGGCCAGTTTGACAATTTCACAACCAGAATTTTCCGTGCCCCGGGTAGGAACTTCTTTAGGCGACACGCCAGAGTTGATCGGGTTTTTCATACAAGGTGATCGGTAAAGGGCTTTTCGGCATTCGTATTTGTAGTCACAATTTTTTACAGGAACGAGATTCTTAACACCACCGTATCTTTGACGTATCACGAAAATAGGCCAAGTCATGTACCTGCTCGGATACGATATCGGATCTTCATCCATAAAAGCAGCCCTCGTCCGCGCTGACACAGGCGAGAAAATCGCAGTCCTGCAGTCGCCCGAGACGGAAATGGAAATTCTTGCTCCAGAGTCAGATTGGGCGGAGCAAGATCCCGAAACCTGGTGGCATCATGTATGTCTCGTAACCCAAAAATTGCTGCAAGCCACTGATATTGATCCCACTGATATAAAAAGCATCGGTATCGCTTATCAAATGCACGGTCTGGTGTTGGTGGATCACAACCATCAAGTGTTGCGGCCTGCTATCATTTGGTGCGATAGCCGTGCAGTAAACATTGGAAATCAGGCATTTGATGACATTGGACATGAAAAATGTTTGTCGCGCCTGCTTAATGCTCCCGGCAATTTCACCGCATCAAAATTGAAATGGGTTCAGATAAATGAGCCGGATATATACGACCGCATCAATAAATTCATGCTTCCCGGTGATTTTATCGCTATGAAATTGACCGGCGAAATTATGACGACCCCAAGCGGATTGTCAGAGGGCGTTTTTTGGGATTACTCAAAGAATAAACCGGCAGATTTTGTAATGGACTACTTTGGGTTCGACAAAGAATTGATTCCAACTATTTTCCCCAATTTCGCTTTACAAGGAACGGTGACCCAATATGCGGCTGAAGCAACAGGCTTGAAACTAGGGACTCCCGTCGGCTACCGCGCTGGCGACCAAGCTAATAACGCCCTTGCTACCAATGTGTTAAGGCCCGGTGAGGTAGCGGCGACAGGTGGCACCTCTGGCGTGGTTTATGGTGTGGTGGACAAACCTGTGTACGACCCACAATCGAGGGTGAACGGGTTTTTAAATGTTAATCATAGCGCAGCCGATCCACGGATTGGCATTTTGCTTTGCATTAATGGGGCCGGAAGTCAATATAGCTGGACAAAGCATCAAATAGGGCATGACACGTTCTCATATCAAGAAATGGAACGAAAAGCGGCTTTGCTGCCGCCAGGGTCCGAAGGCCTCCGGATCTTGCCTTTTGGCAATGGCGCTGAACGCATGCTCCTCAACCGCAACATTGGATCGCAGGTCAACAACCTGCAATTTAACCGCCATAACCATGCTCATTTTTTCCGTGCGGCCCTTGAAGGCATCGGATTTTCATTTGTGTATGGCATGGATATTTTGAAACAAATGGGGTTAAATGTTCGGGTAATTCGAGTTGGCAACGACAATCTTTTTCAATCAGAAATTTTCGCCCGCACCATTTCCAACCTTGTCGGCACCAGGATCGAAATGGTTGAGACAACAGGCGCGGTAGGTGCCGCAAAGGCCTCCGGAGTCGCTTCGGGTATTTACCGGTCGGTGGAAGAAGCGGTTCAAAATACAAAAATTATTCAGGTTTACGAGCCAGAGGGTAGCAACAGCACACTAAATGCCAGTTATCAAGCCTGGTGTCAGGACCTGGAAAAGGCGATCAGCTGAAAGGTTCAATAACAGCCAATTATCGAAACCTTATAGGTTTTAAAAACCTATAAGGTTTAAATCCGATCTAAAAATGAACATTCTCACAGGCAAAAAAGAATATTTCAAAGGCATTGGCCGCATCCAATTTGAAGGCAAAGCCTCTGACAATCCGCTCGCTTTTCGCTGGTACGACGAAAATCGGCTAGTTGGCGGCAAGACCATGAAGGAACATTTCAAGTTCGCCGTGGCATGGTGGCATACGCTATGCGGCACGGGCGGCGACCCTTTTGGAGCGCCTACCAAATTTTTCCCTTGGCTTAGCGCTCCCGATCCATTGGAGCAGGCCAGAGATAAAATGGATGCTGGTTTTGAATTCATCACCAAAATGGGCATACCGTATTATTGTTTCCACGATTTTGATTTTGTAGCCGAAGGTTCAAGTCTGAAGGAAAGTGGTCAGAGGCTTGACCTTATCACAGATTATGCCTTAGAAAAACAGGCGCAATCCGGGGTGAAACTGCTTTGGGGCACGGCGAATCTCTTTTCAAATCCACGATACATGAACGGCGCCATGACCAATCCCGATTTTGCGGTAGTCGCTTATGCCGGAGCCCAGGTGAAAAATGCCCTGGATGCAACCATTAAATTGGGAGGAGAAAATTATGTATTCTGGGGAGGGAGAGAAGGTTATATGTCTTTGCTGAACACCGATATGAAACGGGAACTTGACCACGCAGCCCGATTTCTACATGCTGCGAAAGACTATGCCCGAGCGCAGGGTTTCAAAGGCAATTTTTTTATTGAGCCCAAACCTATGGAGCCAAGCAAACACCAATATGATTTCGATGCCGCTACCTGTATTGGCTTTCTGCGCGAGTACGATTTGATGAACGATTTTAAATTGAACCTCGAGTTCAACCACGCTACTCTTGCCCAACACAGCATGCAACATGAAATGCAGGTGGCCGCTTCTGCCGGATTGCTCGGCAGCCTCGATGCCAATCGGGGGGATAATCAAAATGGTTGGGACACGGATCAGTTTCCGGTGGATGTATATGAGTTAACAGAGGCCATGCTAATCCTTTTGGAATCAGGAGGTTTGCAGGGCGGAGGCATCAATTTCGATGCAAAAACTCGCCGAAACTCTACGGATTTGGATGATATCTTTTACGCCCACATCGGCGGCATGGACGCCTTTGCCAGAGCTTTGCTGGCGGCACATGAAATTCTGGAAAAGTCTGATTATCAGAAGCTTCGAACTGCTCGCTATGCTTCCTTTGATACGGGTAAGGGCAAAGATTTCGAGCAAGGGAAACTGAGCCTGACAGATTTATCATCAATCGCTTACGGACAGGGCGAACCAGAAATGCGGAGTGGGAGGCAAGAATTGTTTGAAAACATTATCAACCGCTATGTTTGAGCAAATTAGGTGCTCGGTTCCTCATCAAAATCTGCCGCGCTCCCCTTGGCGCCCTTAAACTCATAATTTCTCAACTTGGGCGCTTTCCACCAGGTAAATCCCACCACCCCAATCGTCATCAAACCACCAAACACTACGGAAGGCACCGTACCCATCAGTCTTGCTGCCACACCGCTCTCAAAGGCTCCAAGTTCATTGCTGGAGGTGATGAAAATGGAGCTCACAGAGGAGACCCGGCCTTTCATGTTCTCAGGCGTTTGAAATTGTACCAGCGCCGAGCGGATAAAAACGCTTACTTCATCAAACATCCCGGCTAAGATCAGCACCCCAAATGAAAGGTAAAAGTTGGTGCTAAGTCCAAAACTAATATTGCACAAACCAAATCCCGCCACACAAATCAACATGATTCTACCTGCATTTTTGCCCAATGGGCGATGCGCCAGGAAAATCGCCATCGAAATAGCGCCTATAGCCATTGCCGCCCGTAACAGGCCGGCTCCTTCTGGCCCCACATTTAAAATATCTTTGGCAAAAACAGGTATAAGCGCTACCGCTCCACCAAAGAAAACAGCAAACAAATCCATGGCGATAGAACCGATTATCACCTGTTTGCTGAACACAAAATCAAGACCGGCGCGAATGCGTTTCAGGGCTGTTTCCGTATGGTCAAAAGAGGGTACCTCGCGACCGGTTATTTGTAGGACAAAGACCAGGGCCAATGCGCAAAGTACACTCATAGACCCAAAAGCAGCCGCCACCCCATAATATCCGTATATCAATCCACCCATCCCAAGGCCGGTAATACTGGCCACTTCCCAGGTGCTGCTATTCCAGCTGATGGCGTTTTGAAGTCGTTCTCTGTCAACTATTTGTGGTAAAAATGCAAAATTGGTCGGACTAAAAAATCCCCGTGAAATCCCCGTACAAAAGATGATGCCATAAAGCCAGCTTAACAGGGTGGAAATCGTCATGTTGTTTTGATTCAGCGCCACTGCAAGTAAGGCCATCGAGCAAAGCAGCAGAATTGAAATACAACCCACCAATAAGTTTCTTCGGTTGTACTTATCTGCCAGGTGGCCAGCCCACAAACTGATTCCTATGGCCGGAAGAGCCTCCGCCAGGCCAATAAAACCCAGCATAAGCGGGTCGTTGGTCAGCTCGTACACATAATAACCCACGGATACCGACATGATCTGAATCGTCAGCGTGGTCATGAGACGCATGGCCAAAAAGCGACGGTAGTCAGGGATTCGAAGCGCGGCGTATGGGTCGGTTTTTGTCATTATGCGGCATTATGTGTCATTGGTCACTGGTCATTAGGGTCATTGGTCATTAGGGTCATTAGGGTCATTGGTCATTGGTCATTAGGCTCATTGCATCAATGACTAATGACCCTAATGACCAATGACTAATGACCATAATCGCTGCAAAAGAACAAAAGACCTGCGAGTGGGTTCGCGCTTTTCCCTATTTTGCCCCCAGAAAAGCAATTTGGAGCAAGTTGGCGAAGCCGACAAAATTCGGTTGATCCTGTAAATCCTGTCTAAAATTAGGGGCGTGTTCAAAAATGTGTGGCACACCTTGACTACCACATTGATCATCAATACTCTAGATTAGGTGTGCCACACTTTTTAGGGCAATCCAACCTACAAGCTTCAATGGAAAGAATCTCCGTATTCGACATATTCAAAATCGGCATAGGCCCCAGCAGTTCGCATACTATGGGGCCATGGCGGGCAGCCCAACGATTTCTTCGTGAAATAAACGTGCCAGAGGTAAAGCAAGTTCTGGTCGAATTGTACGGCTCCCTTGCTAAAACCGGTCAGGGGCACGGCACAGACCTCGCGGTATTGCTTGGCCTCCATGGAGATGACCCCGTAACCATCCCGGTAGAGGACGTGCAGCGCCATGTACAGCAGATTCAGGTTAGTAAAATACTGCGGCTTGGCGGGGTACAAGACATCCCGTTTGACCCTGAACAAGACATCGTTTTTCTATTTGACCAAGCCTTGCCCTATCATTCCAACGGACTCACTTTCAGGGCTTTTTACAAAGATGGAACGGGCGTTTCGCAAACGTATTATTCCGTAGGCGGTGGGTTTGTAGTAAAAGAAGGAGAGGAAGATGCCGTTTCTGAGCACAAACTGCCTTTCCCCATTGACAAAGCGGAAGACCTCCGAAAATGGTGCGAACAAGAGGGGAAAAGTGTGTCGGAAATTGTGTTGGAAAACGAGCTTTGTTGGCGCAATTCCGATCAAATCAGGACCGATCTGCTTAAGATATGGAACGTGATGCGTGATTGTATTTACAAAGGTTGCCATACGGATGGCATCCTTCCCGGAGGCCTGGAAGTTACCCGGCGGGCGGCGCCCATGAGTCGAAAACTCTTGGGCGGCAAACCATATCGGGATGTGGACGATTGGATCCGACAGATCAGCCGGGGCACCCATCCGTTCCAGGGAATATTGAAATGGGTGAGTTGTTTTGCATTGGCCGTTAACGAAGAAAATGCCGCTTTTGGGCGGGTGGTTACGGCTCCTACTAATGGTGCAGCAGGTGTGATACCAGCCGTTTTAATGTTTCATGTTTGCTTCAGTGAATCATTTTTAGAAGAAGATATTGTAAAATTCATGCTCACTGCAGGTGAACTGGGCAGTCTTTTCAAAAAAGGAGCCACCATTTCTGCTGCAATGGGCGGCTGTCAGGCCGAGATCGGCGTTTCATCTGCTATGGCTGCTGGTGCACTCGCTGAATGCCTGGGCGGCAGCTACGAACAAGTGATGATGGCCGCCGAAATTGCCATGGAACACCATCTTGGCATGACCTGCGACCCAATCGGAGGACTGGTACAGATTCCCTGCATCGAACGCAACACCATGGGCGCCATGAAAGCAATCACCGCCTGTCAAATAGCCCTCGAAGGTGACCCAAGCAAAGCCAAAGTAAGTCTGGATGCCGTTATCAAAACCATGAAAGAAACCGCTGCAGATATGAACACTAAATACAAAGAGACGGCGGATGGTGGCCTTGCATTGAATATTTCGGTGAATGTGGTGGAATGTTGATTTTACAGGAAGCGATAAAATGAGCAATAACACTTACTTTTGTACAAAAATTATATCATGGTTGCCATACTCGGAACGTACGATAATGGTCGAGTGACCTTTGAACAAGAAGCCAATGTGCCCAACAAGGGCAGGGTGATTGTTACGTTTTTGGAAGAAGAAATCCCCCTCTCTAATAAGGTGCTGAAACTGTCCAATTTCTCATTTGCCAAAACCCGCGCTTTGCTCAAAGATTTCAAAGGCTCTTTTAGTGATACTGTCGTAGAAGAGCGGCGGAACGCACTTTGACCAATGCAGATCATTAAGTGCTTATGATTATTTTCCTCGACACCTCATCTCTTTTCAAACTCTATCATCAAGAGGCCGATTCCGAAGAAATCGAACAGGTTTTTGTTCGAAATGCCGTCCAAACTGTATTCCTTTCTGAAATCACGAAGTTGGAATTTGCCTCTACGGTTTGGAAAAAAGTACGGGTGAAAGATTTAGCAGAAGAGCACGCAATTTTGCTCAAAAATCAAGTACAATTGGCAAAAACGGCTGACAAACTTTTGCTAGGTTTTTTTGAAGAAGAGGGGCTGCAGATATGAACACGAAATACAAGGAAACATCGGACGGTGGCTTGACGGAGAATATGGTTGAGCGTTAAAACAGGAAATCCATGATGCCCAAAATTGAGGGTTGGATAACCAAGGCCGAATTTCCATATGCATGGCTTATCTTATAATTGATGAAAACTGTTCCTCCTTATACACGCCCTTTTTTAGAATAGATAAAGATGGTTCTTCCGTTCGCACGGCTCTACATTAATTTTGCAATTTTCTTTTTGATTCTATCATGAAAAAGAAGAGATGTTGAAACAAAACCTTTTGTCTCTTTTAAGAATCACCTAACTTTTACCAACTTTGCCTCTGATTTACCCGCCATAGTCATGAAGGCGGGCGAAAGTCCCCTAATCTCCAACTCTCCACATCCATATAACACATGACTCTTCTAGACGGAAAAATAGCCCTTATTACTGGTGGCTCCCGTGGCATTGGTGAATCCCTGGTCCGCAAATTTGTAGAACAAGGCGCAAAAGTCGCCTTTACCTATGTGTCAGCCTCTTCGCAGGCCCGCGCTGAAAAACTTGCGTCGGATCTGGGCGCAAATGCCAAAGCCTACCAAAGTGACGCGGGTGATTTCGCGCAGGCAGAAATCCTTGTAAATCAGGTACTTGCAGATTTTGGCAAACTCGACATTGTGATCAACAACGCAGGGATCACCCGCGACACACTCGTGCTTCGAATGACCGAGCAACAGTGGGACGAGGTGATTCAGACCAATCTAAAATCCGTGTTCAACATGACCAGACATGCGCTCAAGCCAATGATTCGCACTGGCGGCAGCATCATCAATATGAGCTCTGTCGTAGGAGTTTCTGGCCAGCAAGGACAGGCTAATTACGCAGCGTCCAAGGCCGGCATTATCGGGTTTTCCAAATCAATTGCAAAAGAATACGGCTCGCGGGGTATCCGCTGCAATGCCGTTGCACCCGGGTTTATTTCTACTGAAATGACGGATGCGCTTGACGATAAAACGAAGGAAGGCTACCTCGCCGACATTCTGATCAAGCGACTGGGCACAGGGGATGACGTAGCAAATACCTGCGTTTTTCTTGCTTCTGATATGGGCGCCTACATAACCGGGCAAGTGATTTCAGTTTGCGGTGGTTTGAACATTTAAGTGAATTATGAACGATGAACTAGGTCATCGTTCATCGTTCATAATTCACAACACCTGCAATTTCGCAAACTTTAACACAATCCTCCGTTCCGGCATCTCATCATCTTTGAATTGAATGGTGGCCACCCGGTTGTCTTTTGGCCCCTCTACGCTGACAATTTTCCCTTCTCCAAATTTCTGGTGCAAGACCAAGGCTCCTGAAATGAGGTCCTCAACTGGAGAGGCTTTAAAATTTGCAAGTGCTGCAGTGGCGGGCGGATTCATCTTGAGAATGCGCGGGTTGGCAAAATTGCC
This sequence comes from Saprospiraceae bacterium, assembly GCA_046160345.1. Taxonomy (GTDB): domain Bacteria; phylum Bacteroidota; class Bacteroidia; order Chitinophagales; family Saprospiraceae; genus M3007. Next base: position 3,386 of record JBJXGO010000188.1, on the reverse strand, counting down.
GCTCAAGCTCGCACCCCGTGAATGTCCTGTTTCCTGCATCGCATGAAAGGCAGGCGTACCTAGTCGGGCGGCACCCATTCCTCCCACCATGTCAAAATTCTTCATGTCAATTTCTTCCAAAAAGCGTGAAGGTTCGTTGGCGCGAATTTGTCCGTACCGGTAGCGATTTTGTGCAAAACTTATGGTCAGAAATTCCTTTGCCCTTGTAATGGCAACGTAAAAAAGCCTACGTTCTTCATCCAATCCTTTTGGGTCTTCAAAAGACATGAAAGAAGGAAAAAGCTGCTCTTCCATACCTGTCACAAACACACTCTTGTACTCCAGGCCTTTGGCTGCATGTACGCTCATCAAGGTGATGTAATCCGTACCCTCTGCTTTTTCGTCGGCATCGGTGAGCAGGGTGATTGTTTGAAGGTAGGCAGCGAGAGAGGATTCAGCCGTGTTGAGCGTCTCGCCGGTATTGAGCGTCTCACTTGAAGTGAGACGCTCAATACTATCCTGCGCATCACTCAAAGTGAGACGATCAATATTACCCTGCGCATCCACAAACTCTGAAATAGCATCCAACACCGCGTTCACATTTTCAAAACGCCCCATTCCTTCCGGGCTGTTGTCGCTTTTAAAAAGATCGTGAAGGCCGGATTTGCGAAAGATTTCAGCGGCAAGTTTGTAGGCAGGTTCATTTTTAGCACGGCGTTGCCAATCTTCTACCATATTTCGGAAACCAGCCATGGCTTTTCGGGCGCGGTCAGTCACTTCAAGGGCTGGGCTGAGCATGGCCTCCCACATCGTGATGCTGGAGGCGCCAGCTATGGCGCTGAGTTTTTCGATGGTCGCGTCACTGATGCCGCGGGCTGGAAAATTGATGGCCCGGCGAAGGGCTTCCTCATCGCGCGGGTTGACGGCCAGCCGAAGGTAAGCTATAAGGTCTTTCACCTCTTTTCGCTGGTAGAATGACATTCCCCCGAATACCCGGTAAGTCAGGTTGAGTTTGCGCAGGTGTTCTTCAAATTTGCGGCTTTGAGCATTGGTTCGGTACAGCACCGCAATGTCGGAGTTGGGCAGGTGGTAGCGGTGCTTTTGCTCTAAGATCAAATCAGCCACTCGACGGGCTTCCTCATCATCGGTGATACATTTGAGCAGTTTTATCTTATGACGGTCCTCCCGGTCAGTCCAGATGGTTTTGTTCAATTGCCGGCGATTATAGGAGATCACCTCGTTGGCAGCAGCCACTATATGGTGTGTGCTGCGGTAATTTTGTTCCAATTTGAAGGTTTGAAGCGTGGGGTAATCTTTTTCAAAATCAAGGATATTGTCAATCGTAGCACCTCGAAAGGCATAAATACTTTGCGCATCATCGCCAACAATAAATATATTTTCAGGACTGCCTTCATATTTTACCAATTGGCGCAGAATAGCATATTGCAAAAAATTGGTGTCCTGAAATTCGTCCACATGGATGTATCTGAATCGGCGGCGGTACTTGTCCACCACATTGTCAGGATTTTGCTGAAAAAGTCGGTACAACTGGTAAAGCAGGTCGTCAAAATCCATTGCTCCCGACCGGAAGCAACGGGCTATGTATTTTTCATAAATGTCCACGATATAAGGCCGGCGCGCGGCGCGGTCTTGTTGCATCATTTCTGTATTTTGCCGATAGAGTGGGGGGGTGATCAAATTACTTTTGCAAAGCGAAATGCGCGACCTCACAGCAGCGGGGTTGTAAGCGGCCGGATCGAGGTTCATTTCTTTTATTATGGCCTTTAGAACACTGGTTGTGTCGTCTGTGTCGTAAATGGTAAATGAAGATGGATAGCCGATCTTATCGGCTTCATACCGCAATATCCGGGCAAAAACGGAGTGAAAAGTCCCTGCCCAAACCATCTGAGCCGAAGCGCCCACCACCCGTTCAATGCGGTCTTTCATCTCGCGTGCGCTCTTGTTTGTAAAAGTAAGCGCAAGTATTTCCCGGGGCGGCACGTGGCTCTGCAAAAGGTGCGCGATACGGTAAGTCAACACTCGGGTTTTACCAGAACCAGGGCCGGCAATTACCAGCACGGGACCTTCAATGTTGGTGACAGCGGCACGCTGTATTGGGTTGAGTTCGTCGAGATAATTTGCCATAGGGTGTTTCTCCTAACTGATGAGGCAGCTTCAAGTTGCCTCCTCAGTTCGTTCAAGTTAGGCTTTCCTGCAAAGGTAGAAAGTTCGGATGGGAGGGAATATTTTTAAATAAAATGTTTTGAAAAACAAATTTACTTTCAAACATATTCCGCAAGGAAATCGTCAAGCAGTATCACTTGAAAATCTGCCGTATCAGATAAATGTTGTTGTAGCCGTACATCAGTGGTAACTATGTTTTTGCTGTCGCTGTGCTGGGCGGCTTCAAAGAGGTATCTGTCGCTATAAAAATTGCCTTTTGAGAGTCTCTCCTGCAATTCGCTGGAGAGTGGAAGTGTCTCAGAATTGGGTATTTGCAGGCACTTTTCCGAGTTTTCGAGAATAGCTTTGATGAAATTTTTGTACAATTTGCGGCTTTCATTGTCGTAATCGAACTCTTTGCGGAAGCGATGGATTTTACGGAGAAATTCGCTCGGTTCACGTACTACGATCCGATCTCCGGGCTTCATTATGAATGCTTTAAGAAATGTCAAGGCTTTTTCACGCTTTTCGGCACTTGCTGTAGGACGGAGGTATTCGGGCAGCCATTCGTTGACGACAAAATCCATTTGGTGAGTCAGTAGGTTAGACTTCTGAAAGTTGGAAGAGTGAAGCGAGGTTTTCCATTTCGGCATCAAGGAAACTTTTATAACCGCCCCTGATTTGCCCCAGGTCGTTCACTTCTTGTCGTTCGAATTGTGTGGTTCCATTTTTGTCTTTTGTCAAATAATACACGCACAGATCCTCGGGGGCTAGTTTGCCTTCGGCTACCTGGCGCAGTAGTGCAGCTAAAAACTGCTCACTATGCGTGGACAGAATAAATTGCTTTTCTACTTTGTCAGAAATCTCGACCAGGCTGGCCACGAATCGGTTGATGATAGAAGGATGCAAGTGGATTTCTGGTTCATCTATGCAAAGTATTTGGTTCTTATCGTAAAGGATTTTTGCCAACATTGTTACCAATTGGTTGGTACCCAAGCCTTCGTTTACGATATCAGCAACAAAAGCGTTGTTTTTATCGCGGGTTTGGAGATAAAAATTGGCAGTGCCAGGTGTGAATCGAACGCTGAAAATCCGGTCAATGATTTGCTCCAAATAATGAGAGACGCTTCCTTCCAGTTCATGGTCGGTTGCCAGCAGAGTTGCAATTTCATCCTCAGTCATGATTTGTGCCTGGAGCGGAATTGTCCCGTAGTATGGCTTAGTGAAACCCCGGCGAACGGGAA
>JBJXGO010000187.1:0-47685 GCA_046160345.1 Saprospiraceae bacterium | reverse complement strand
GAAACCTACGGTATGTACACAAGTTCATTGACATCAAGGCTGTAAGATTATTGGAGCGTGTTTGAGTATTGATTGGAACTGTTGGAGCCCTATTTTCATGGTTATTGGTCCTGGGGGTCGCTGCGAGGCCAGGCCTTTCCATCCTCCCAATCTGGCAATGACCCAAGAGGCAAAAGCGAGGGAATCGGGCGGGTGAGGGTTTTTCTGTTTTTCTGTGTTGCCCTCTAACGTTGGGTTCAGATGGCGAATTAAGGCGATTTCAAGTTGGTTGAAGGCATCGGAGATGGGCTGGTTGGTCTGCCCGTTTCGAGCCTGCACGAGTTGCATTATCTGTACTGCGGTCAACAGTGCCAAGGTCGCCAAGTTGGCCATCCGCTCATAGGTCTCCACTTCGGAATTTTCGATGTCCAGGCCTTTTGACTTGAGCGTTCGGAACACCTGCTCGATGACCCAACGCCAGCAGTACCATTGGACAACTTGGGAGGCTTGTTCGGCGCTTGTGACAGGGTGGGTGGTGAGCAATACCCAGTGAACGGGGGCTTCGCCGTTCACCACGCTGCCCGGTGTTTCCTTCACCTCCACCACATAGACTTCCAAAGAGGAGGGCAGGTGTCTCACTACACCGTTTTTGGGGCGTGCAAGGCTCATTTTACCCCATTTTACTTCCATTTCGGCGGTGTGCGCGCTGCGCTTGTCAGTTCGGGGGAGCGATATTGAATAAGTGTGCTGAACAGTCAAAAGGGACAGTTCGTCAGAGAGTTTGTGGCCGCTGTCGGTATGGCCCAAGTGCCGGTCTTCCTTTTGGCGGATGACAAAGCCCGCATGGGCGGCAACAAGCCCGCACATCGCTTCGTAAATGTCTGCTTCGCGGTCGGCCACAACCGTGTGCTGCGCGGCCCGGTGGCAGTTGCCGACCGATTTCAAAGCTGTGTCAAGCCAGCGAACCCTGTCCTTTTCGGCGAAAGGGACATACTGCGACTTGCGGCGACGATACGTGGGGTCAGACATGGGGTCGTCCGGCCCATATTCCTTGCGCTTCCAAAAGTGCGCCGCACCAAGGCCCAAACACCCCCCGGTGGCAGCGTTCATCGCAATGACGGGGTGCACAAAGAAGCCCTCTTCCTTACCACAACCCACTTTGCCCAAACCTCGGCACACCGGGTTCATGCCAAAAGACAACTCGCTGCTGTCCTCAATGTGCAGCACGTGGTGGCCACTACAGGCCAAAGAGGTTCGTTCGGTGTGCATTTGAACTAATTTAGAGGGCGTGACCTTGGGGTTGCGCAAAAATCGCCCAAAAGAAAACTCTTCGTTGTAATTTTGAGAAAATTGACGGATCACGGTACTACAACGAGTACGCATACGCTCACATATGAGCGGTTCAAGTCGGTCAAGACGACGATCATTGAATATTGATTTCATCCCGTAATCTTAATACAGCCTTGTCAATGAACTTGTGTACATACCGTAGGTTTTTGGAAACCTTATAGGTCTCGATTTCAGAAAATGTCCAGTAGTATGGTGCCACACATTTCTAAGCACTCCCCATTTGAGGAGTCTTTCTTTTACTCATAAAAATAATCGGTGTTAAAATGCGCCATTCACAACATATTTTTTTTGTCTGCGCGATGAAACAACCCACCCATATACTGCCGAGTTGCATCTACACAATATAACAGTTAAGGTGCAAGATAATTCTGTTAACTTGCGTTAGGATACAAACTCTAAACTCTATTTAGTATGAAGCGGCCCCATTTGTGTTTCGCCATTGCCGGACTTTGTTTCGGCACCTCTCCACGAGGATTAGGTCAACCCATATCAAGCGATAGTTCCGCAACTAAAGTGCAGCCAAGCACTTGTCAGCCAGGCAAAACAGCTGATAGCAATGCCGTGGCTTGTGCGCCAACGCGTACTTTCCGGAGATCAAAACTTCTGGAAGGGCTAAATTTCACCGGAGGCCAGCTTACTATCCCTTTTAAGATACGTCCAAAAGCGGAACATGGCACTTTTCGGCTGACAACCGATGTCACGCTGGGGGCATTTATTGGCCTGACTAAAAAACTGTCGGACAAAAAGGACTATTACCTCACCATTCCGATAACAGCGGGTCTGACATTTGTCAACATAGACAACAACAATACTTCTATGGAATTTGCCGCCCAAAATTCGGAAGGCACCGATGTTGTGCCCGGACTATCCTGGAGTACGGGTATTCTACTTCAGCTAGACCAATATAACCTCGGTTTGCTTTTCGGAAAAGACTACGCCAGCGAGGTCGGCAATCAGTGGATGTACCACAGAAAATTATGGTGGTCTTTTGGACTGGGGTTTTCGTTTACAAAATGAGGCTAATGGTGAACCAATTTAGTAAATACGTTGGTTCACCACTAGATAAATACCAGATCAGGGTTTGCGCCAGGGTTTTATCACCAGCCGCAGACTTTGATCGTAGGTAAAATAATTCCAAACCCAGTTTACAAACACGAATACCTTGTTTTTAGTGCCCAGAATGTACAGCAGGTGAATGAAAAGCCACATGACCCAAGCCAGAAAGCCTTGAGTTTTTCCAAACGGCAGATCAGCCACAGCTCTATGTCGTCCGATGGTAGCCATACTTCCCAGGTCCAGGTATTTAAATGGTTTTAGTGGTTTTGCCTGCAGGATTCTGACCAGATTTTTTGCCAATAGTTTGCCTTGCTGCAAGGCAGGTTGCGCTACCTGAGGGTGCCCATTGGGCCATTTTGGCTCGTGGGTCTGGAACGCGATATCGCCAATGGCAAAAATGTTTTCAACACCTGCTACTGCATTGAACTCATTGCAAATCAAGCGATTGCCACGGCTATACGATGTTTCCGGGATGCCCTCAATTTTGTTTCCAAGGATACCTGCTGCCCATATCACTTTATCTGCGCGGATGGTTGTACCGTCGTCAATGGTGACAATTTGGCCGTCGTAGTCCTTCACTACCTTGTCGAGCAATAGGTTCACGCCGAGATCGCGCAGGAATTTTTCCGATTTTTGAGAGGCTTCAGTCGACATGGCATTGAGCACACGGGGGGCGCCGTGAATCAGGTTTATTTCAATTTCATCGCGGTTTAGATCCTGATAGTCTTTGCCAATTATATGCCGCTTCATTTCGGCCAATGCTCCTGCCACCTCCACGCCCGTGGCTCCCCCTCCAACCACTACAATGTCGAGAAAGCGTTGGCGCGACTCATAATCATCTGCTGTCACGGCACGTTCGTAATCTTCGAATATTGCGTTGCGGAGATAAAGCGCCTCGCTCACAGATTTCATTGGGATAGCGTTTGCGCGAATGCGTTCGTTGCCAAACCAATTGGTGTCGGCCCCCATAGCAAGTACCAGATAATCGTAGTGAAGCGGGCCGATATTGGTTTCAATTTTTTTTGCTAACGAATTGACTGCCAATACATTGGAAGCCCGAAAAAACACATTTTTGTTATTCTGGAAAACTTTCCTGAAAGGGAAGACAATGCTTGATGGTTCAAGGCCGGCCATTGCAACCTGATAAAAAAGCGGCTGAAACTGGTGGTAATTGTTCTTGTCGATCAATACCACCTGAAAGTCCTTTGTTTTGGCCAAACGACGTGCCAGCGTAAGTCCGCCAAACCCGCCGCCGACAATCACGACGCGCTTTTGCGAAGTATCCGGGATGTTAAATTTCATAAGGAAATGTTTGATACATAAACCCTTTTGAGTGGATAGTGTTCAGAAAAGTGTGGCACACCTTGACTACCACATTGATTTTCAATACGCTGGTTTAGGTGTGCCACACATTTCTGAACACTCCCTTTTTACCATATAGAAGTTGCCCAATCTGTAGCCATTCCGGCAGGCAGTGTTTCAGTTATATTGGGTTGAAATATTTCGGACTAGGAAATTTTTGTTATTTGTCCCTCAACACATCACAAGCCATTTTTCTAATTCAATTTTAATAATATTGCATCCTTATTTGCAAAAAGAAACGGACTTTTGCACACCGTAACAAAATTGGGTGAAATGTATGCTAATACTTTTTAACTTAGCACGATATTTGCACGCCTATAATCTAGCCTTTGGGCAAAAAATTTTCTAATCTTATGAAAGTATTTCAACTTGCTAAAATCTTTACCATTGGGGCATTTCTCCTGGGATTAATGCTCGTACCGCAGTCTTGCGGCGAAAATGAGGCGTTTGAAAATTCCCTTCCCGACGCCCACGACTTTGATTACAAGGTGTATTGGGAATGGAATGAAACCTTCCTGCTTATAGACCGCTATGCAAAAGGGTATCGCCCAGGCCCGGGTCCTCGTGCTTTGGCTTATCTGGGGCTATCAGCCTACGAATGCGTGGTATCTGCCATCCCGGAAAACCGTTCTATCGCCGACCTTTATGCAGGCCTCAACGTTCCCAAAGCAGACCCGGAGCTGGAATACTACTGGCCCGCCTGTGTCAACGAATCCTACGCTTACCTGATGGAGCGTTTTTTTCCGCACATGCAAAATGACCCAAATCCTAACGCGGCCAATGCATTTGCGCTCATAGAACTCACCCGCTCCAAATTGCACACCATATATGCCCAGGAAACCACTCCTGAGATACTGGAACGCTCAGAAACATTTGGACGCGAAGTAGCAGCCGCCATTTACGTCTGGAGCCAAAATGATGCTCAAGGCCACAATGCCTTCCTGAACCCACAACCACTAAATTATACCCCGCCTGCCGGTCCCGGCCTTTGGGCGCCTACTCCACCTGATTTCAATCGCGCCATGTTCCCTAAATGGGGAGAGGTGCGAACGTTTGCGCTCAGACCTGATGAAAAATTGTGCCGCCCTCCGATCATTTACGGTGAACATACGGCTTCGCCATTTTATTCTCAGGCTCTGGAGGTGTATAGCACTGTGAATGCAATCAAAAACCCTCCTCCGGGCTTGGAAGTCTGGGCTGCCAACCAACACTGGGCCGCAATCTTTTGGAGCGACGATATTCTAAATTTAACCTTCGCCCCTCCTCCACGCCTCGTGGCTATACTTGACCAGGTTGCTGCGAACGAAGAACTTGACCTGGCCGGATGTGCAGAAGCTTATGCCAAAATGGGCCTGGCACTTAACGACGCAGGCGTTGCCATTTGGCACTCAAAGTATGTTTACAATGTAGAGCGTCCTGTTTCCTATATCCGCCGCGTGGTGTCTCAGCAGTATCCAGATGCTACCAATTGGCTGAGTATTTTGGATGCTTCCCTTGTTGGAGGACAGTACGGCGTAACGCCCGCTTTCCCTGCTTATCCTTCAGGTCACTCTGGTTTTGGAGGTGCAGGCGGCCAAATACTATCCTCTTTCTTTGAGTATAACGCCAGCCATCCTGGCACCTACACCTTCACAGATCTTTGTCATAAAGATCGAACTGCTGAATTTTTGGGCGCACCGCGCACATTTACTTCCTTTTCGCAACTTGCGGAAGAGGATGCTTATTCTCGCATTCCTTTGGGTGTTCACTTTCGCATGGACTGCGAGGTAGGCCTCGAGGTAGGGCGTTTGGCGGCTCAGCGGGTGTTGGAGTTGCCTTGGAAGAAGTAAGGCGAGATAAAGGGAATGTTCAGAAATGTGTGCCACACCTAAAATCGTGCATTGATAATCAACGTGGCAGTCAAGGTGTGGCACACTTTTCTGAGCACTCCTATTTTTGATTTTTCACTTTTGAACAATCAGGTGGACAAAAAATCGGGGCGAACAGCTGCATGCAGTTCGTCCCGATTTTTATGCATCATAGGATACATTTTTTCACACATAGGTTACTCTGATGCGAGAAAATGCCCGGAAGTATGGGCTTATACAAGCATTAATTGAATGCCGTCTTTTGTAGTTGCAGAATCATTTTACTCTTTCCCGTCGTACTTATATTTATCCCAGCTGGTCTTGTTATAGATTTCCTCCGCAGCAAAGCGCAATTCTTTCAACAGATCAGGAGATTCTTTGAATCCTGGCGAAATTCTGATCCGCCCGTAATTTTCATCAAGATAAACCAGGGTTGGGTACCGCATTTGCCCTTCGAGCAGTGCATATGCAAGTGTATGCACACCGCCCTGGCCATTGTCGTTGGCGAGGAAACTAAAGGTTTCGTCATTGAACTGAATCGCTTCGCGTTGCTCTGCATTGAGTTTCACCGGGTAAAAATTGGCAGAAATGTAGGCCATAACCGCAGGGTCTAAAAAAGTGCCCTTGTCCATTTTTTTGCACAAACTGCACCAATCAGTAAACACATCCACCACGATCTTTTTAGGTTTGATTTTGTTTAGGGCTACGGCTTCATCCCAGCTGTACCATTTTAAGGGTTCTGGTTCGGAAACGCGGAATGACACCGCACAAAAAGAAATGGCAGCAAACAACAGTGCAGATAGGGCAATTTTTCTCATGCTTAATTTTGTTTTGAAACTGAAAGACTTGAAGCGCCTGATTTGGCAAAGACTGACAAAAGTACGGAAGGCCACTATTTACTTTCGTTAAAAATTGGCAAAAGTTCTGTGTAATTTTTGTACTCCCCAGGCCTCCAGCCGGTCCATTTTTCAATCCAATTGGAAATCCGGTCTTTTATTGGCCAACGAACCTTGGTCGGGTCGCTTTGGAAATGCCAGTTCTGGGTTTTTATCCTGGGCAGCATAACAGCAGGATGGGTTTCACCAAAACGTTCAAGCGGTTCCAAACCATTGTATGGGAAGACTTCATAGCTGCCCACATGGTTGATTGCCGCTTCATCCGGGAGGTATAATTTTTTAAAGTGCAATTGTTTTTGTTGCTGAACCCCTGGGTGCCTGACCCAACCATAATGGTAGATATATTCATGAACAGGTCGCACTTGCAACTTCTTTCCGTCGCCCTTTCTGAACCCTTGTGCATCGCGATATGAATAGATACGCTTGTCATTTCTGATAATCCGAACCTCCCGACGGTACCATCGGCGAGTCATGCCAATAAAGTCGTAGGATCCATAAAAATGGCGGTAGTCAAAAAGCAGTCCATCTGTTTGTGGATCGTTAAGATAACGCTCCATGCTCGCCTGAAGGCTGGGAAGCGCATTTTCATGCACACACTCGTCGCCCTGGATATAAAAGCACCAGTCATATTCAGCAGGGATAGCCTGAAATGCCTTGTCGGTCTCCAGGGCAAGCACCCGTCCGCCTTCCCGCAGGGAATCGTCCCATTCGGTCTCGATAATATGTATCTTTGGATCGCCGATCGCTCGGACAAGCTTGAGGGTGGCATCTTCTGATTTGCCCACAGCCACCACAAAATAATCGCAGATGGGCAGGATGGATCGGATGGCCTGTACCACGGGGTAGTCGTATTGAAGGGCGTTTCTGACAAATGTAAATCCGGCAACTTTCATAAGAAGGCAAAACTACGATGATGTTTTTGCACAGCAATTGTATAAGAAAGATGGCATACACTAATTTGACGCATTTTTCTTAGCACGCTCCATAAAAGAGACTTAATTTTGGCGCAGATTTGAATGTTTCTCAAAACTTTATCCTGTAAATCGGGTTCTTAAATGCTGATTATCAGCCTTTCATAACCTTTGTTAATAATGGAACAAAGAAAACCACTGCCCCAAATCGGAGATCCAGCTCCCGCATTTGAGGTACAAACTGAAAAAGGACTGCTTCGATTCCCGGAATATACCGAGGGCTGTTGGTGTATTTTTTTTGCACACCCTGCCAATTTCACTTCGGCATGGACCATGTTTTCGGCATTTCTTGCCATGAAGGAGCGCTGGCTTAACGAACGCAATACCAAAGTGCTCGCCCTAACCAATGAATTATTGCGCCCCAACAGCCAATGGGCGGATAAGGCACGCCGATTTCTGGGCATATTTCTCAAGGCTCCAGTGATTGAAGACCTTGATTTTCACATTGCCAAACTTTACGGTCTCGCCTCTGGCCGTCGGCCACAACCTGGCTGCGACCGCCTGGCACTCATTATCGATCCTGAAGGTATCGTGCGATTAATTATTTACAGGCCCTTGCCGAATATCGAAAGCGCCTTGATTGACATTGAACGAGAACTGGACCGCCTGCAAGGAAAAGTCATCGAGAATCAGGAGAACAACCCTGACCCTTTGGATGTGATCGAGCAATTGGATACAAATGAAAAAATTTATAAAGCCAATCCCGCTTATTTTTCGAAGACAAAAATCAACCCCAATTAAAGAGGCTGTTTAAAATGCGGGGATATGAGGCATTATGACAAAAATGTGTAGAAAATATTACCCTCGGTAATTATTGCAGCCCTACTTTTGTGTGTTGATTTTGTCTAAATAAATGTTTTTTTACCGTTCAATAATGCAACGTCGTTTTCGTACCATACCTGATTTGAACCTTAATGAAAGTGCTCGTGCCATCGCTATCAACGATTCTGCCCTGGCTTGTAAACTTACCTCCATGGGCCTCCTGCCTGGAACCTTGATCGAAATGATTCGGAAATCTCCCTTTGGAAGCGCCTATTATGTAAAAGCTGACGGTGTGCGACTGGCGCTTCGCCAGGAAGAAGCGGCGAGCATCTTATTGGAGCTGTAACCTTTTTTTGAACCAACGCGAGTCGAATTTCGCGCCCCTTTTTATGAACGGCGACGGTGCCTCCATTAAGTTGAAAATCGCCCTGATCGGCAATCCCAATAGCGGAAAATCTACAGTATTCAACCAATTGACGGGTTTGAGGCAGCGCACAGGCAATTTCCCTGGCGTAACCGTAGAGGTAAAAGAAGGGGCCTTAATTCTGCCCGGTGGCTCAGAATCCATCCTTTTCGACTTTCCAGGTACTTACAGCCTGTATCCCACTGCTTCCGACGAAAAGGTGGTGGCCTCCGTGCTTACAAATCCCGCCGATCCGTTTTTCCCCGATGCCTTGGTCTATGTGGCTGATGTGACAAAATTGGAAAAACATCTGTTGCTTTTTACCCAACTGCTCGACCTGAACATCCCTGTTTTACTGGCGCTGAACTTTTCTGACAGCGCCGAAGAACTGGGCATAAAAGTGAACGCTTCCAGGCTTTCAGAATCATTTGACGTACCGGTTATCCCCATAAGCGGACGCACCGGACTTAACGTGAATCGGCTTGTATTGGAACTGGAAAAGATGCTCAACCAAACACAGGTCAATTCGAGCCGCGTTCCGTTTTATCGTTTAAAAGATGCGGAAAAGCAGGTTTCAGAAGCAATACGCCAAAATTTAAGTGTTGAAAATCCATACCGGGCCTTATTGATCGCGCACCATGCCCATTGGCTGCACTTTTTGAAACCAACAGAAAAAGAAACGGTGTCGGCCATCGTGTCCACAAAAAATTTCCAATCGCTGCGGGCGCAGGTGGACGAAACCCTGGAACGTTACGATCGCTTTGTCCCTATCTCCCAATCTGCCATTGTTAGTCCACCTGCCTTCCCCAACACGCCCACCGATCGGATAGATGCTATATTGACCCATCGTGTGGCAGGGCCACTGATTTTCTTCTCGGTAATGTTGCTTGTTTTTCAAGCCATTTTTGATTGGAGCGTTTATCCAATGGATTGGATCGAAGGCGGTTTTGCATTTATATCAGATTTTTTGAAAGCGCAAATGCCTGAGGTTTGGTACACCGAATTGCTCACCGATGGCATTTTGGCCGGCCTGGGTGGTATTCTGGTTTTTGTGCCACAGATCGCCATTCTTTTTTTGCTGATCAGCATTTTGGAGGAGATCGGTTATATGTCGAGGGTAGTGTTCATGTTTGACAAAACCATGCGCAGGTTTGGCATGAACGGGCGGAGCATGGTATCGCTCATCAGTGGAAGCGCCTGTGCTGTGCCTGCCATAATGAGCAGTCGAACTATTGGCAATTGGCAGGAAAGACTGATAACGGTGATGGTAACGCCTTTTATTAGTTGCAGCGCGCGAATTCCGGTATATCTGGTATTGATCGGCCTGGCCGTTCCTGCGATAAAATTTGGCGGGGTATTGAGCTTGCAGTCCTTGGTGTTTGGCGCCATGTATCTGCTGGGAATTATTGCGGCATTCAGTTCTGGCTGGGCCATGAAACGATGGCTGCATCGGCGTGAACACTCTTTCCTTGCCATCGAATTGCCTGTTTATCGTATGCCCCATTGGAAAAACGTGATGATGAATGTGTGGGAAAAAGTAAAAGCATTCATTGCGGGGGCCGGCAAGATCATTCTCGTAGTGTCTATCGCACTCTGGGGACTGTCTCGTTTTGGTCCGGGCAATTCCATCGAACAGGCTAATCGCGCTGCCGAAAAGGAGGCCATACAAATGAGCCTTGATTCTGTTGAAACACAAGGACTTATGCAACAACGTGCGCTGGAGGCCTCCTGGGCTGGCCAGGCTGGAAAAATAATGGAGCCGGTTATTCGCCCCTTGGGTTATGACTGGAAAATCGGCATTGCGCTGCTGACTTCCTTTGCTGCCCGAGAGGTTTTCACGGGCACTTTGGCCGTGTTGTACAATATGGGGGGCTCAGAGGCCGACATTAACGACCGGTCTGAAAACGCTGCCAAAGCCACGCTTCGGGAGCGTATGAAAAACGAAAAATTTAGAGATTCCGGTAAACCCGTTTATACCCTTGCCACAGCGCTTTCCTTGCTGGTTTTTTATGCGCTTTCTATGCAGTGTTTCAGCACTTTGGCCGTGGTGCGCCGCGAAACGGGGAGTTGGAAATGGGCGGCGTTGCAGTTTGCGTTTATGAGTATTGCAGCGTATTTGGGTGCCTGGGCGGTATATGTTTTGTTTTCTTGAGGTTTTTGCCGTTAATTGTACGATTTGGGACTAATTTTATATCAATTTGCACAAAACTGTACAATTTCAACACACTTGATATTCATGAAAATTTTAACCTGCGCCTTCCTCATTTTTTTTGCAATCCAAACAAGGGTGTTTGCACAATGGGAACAAAAAAATATATCTACACCTTCAACATTGACTTCTGTAAAATTTTTCGATGCCGAAAAAGGATTTGTTGCAGGCGGAAACAAAATATTCCAAACAAAGACTAGCGGAAACATTTGGAAAATCAGCTACACGGGCAGCGAATTAAGCTTCTTCGAAGACTTATTTATGATCGAAGAAAACAAGGTTGTTGCCGTGGGTTTGGACTTTGGAACTGGTGAGTCTGTCATAGTCAAAACCGAAGATGGTGGCCTAAGCTGGAATACCATATCAATACAAAACTCCTCCTTTTTAAAGTCCGTTTTTTTTGTGTCTCCAATTATTGGCTATTGTTCGGGAGGCGGTGGAGTGATCCTGAAAACAACGAATGGCGGAGACAACTGGCAGCCCTTAAATTCTGGAACAAATCAAACCCTGAATTCCATCTACTTTATGGATGAAATGAACGGTATTGCTGTCGGAGGCGACCCAATTAGTAACATCATATTAAAAACCATAGATGGAGGGGCAAACTGGACCAAAATAAGCACTTCAACAAGCAACAATCTGCAATCGGTCTATTTCGCCAATCAGCAGATTGGTTATATCGTTGGATGGAATGGCGAGATAATGAAAAGCGAAAATGGAGGAAACACCTGGACAAACCAATCCTCCGTATCTATGTCGGGCAATTTAGAAGTGTTTTTTACGGATGCAAACACGGGATATATCGTTGGGGGAGACGTCAATGAATCCTTGATACAAAAAACAGAAACTGGGGGAGCATTGTGGGAAGATATAAGCCCAAGTATTGATCACGGACTGGTCAGCATTCATTTCACTTCCGCACTAAACGGATACGCTGTTGGTGCATCCGGGACTGTTTTGAAGACCAGCTCTGGCGGCGTTAGCGCTGTTCAGGAAACCTATTCCTCGACACAAATTTTGGTTTATCCCAACCCCGTTGTGGATCATGTTTCAATTGAGGCGAGTTTTCCTGAGATCATTGAATCTATAAATGTGTTTGATAACAACGGGCATACGCTTCACAGCTCCGTCATCAAATCTTCAAAAGCCAACCTTGATTTGTTTTCATTAGAGGCCAACAATTATTATTTGGTTATACAAACAAACAAGGGCTTATGCATAAAGAAATTTTTGAAAGTTTAATCTCCTTTACCTTTTAGGCTTCTATAATCGGCCGAAATCTAAACTTTCACTTTATGATCACTGTAAATGAAGCGAAAAAAAATTGTCGTGTCTTTCCCCCACTATCTAACCTAAACCCTTTTTATACTCTCTGATATCGAAATTGCCCAGTTCGCCACCCGAAAACGCATCACACCCCCGCCGAAGAAAAACTCGGCTTCCCCGAACAATACGGATCCTTCAAAGCCAAGCTTGATCTGGCTTACCTGGACAGCCTACCGGCCAGCCCAAACAGCAAACTCATCCTCGTCACCGCCATCAGCCCCACACCTGCGGGCGAAGGCAAAACGACCACCAGCGTCGGCCTGGGCGACGGACTGAGCCGTATCGGCAAAAAAACAATAATCTGCCTGCGCGAACCCAGTCTCGGTCCCGTGTTCGGCAGGAAAGGCAGTACAGTAGGCGGTGGTTACGCTCAGGTAGTCCCGATGGAGGACATCAAGCTGCTTTTTCAAGCGATTTTAACGCTATTGCATTGACTAACAATCTTTAAGCCTAACCCATTATTGGTATTGATTACAGGATTATTGAATTCAAAAGATTTGATAGATCGCAAACGTGTTGAAAATCAGGAGTATATTGGAGGTGCGACTCAAAGTCGCACCTCCAATTATGTTGGGACAGGTTTCTGAACACTCCCCAATCTTATTATTCATCAATCATTTAGCCTAGTATTTTGCCTCCTTGCACTCAATGACTCCACTCTCCCCCCTTTTATCTTCAAAATCCGCTGGGTCCGCTGCGCGAGTTCGGCATCGTGCGTGACCAACACGAGCGTGGTGCCTGCCGTGCGGTTTAATTCAAAAATAAGGTCAACGATACCCGCCGCGTTGTCGGCATCGAGGTTGCCAGTAGGTTCGTCGGCGAAGAGGATTTTTGGGCTGTTGGAAAATGCCCGTGCAATGCAGACCCGTTGTTGTTCGCCGCCGGAAAGTTGTGCTGGATAGTGGTCGAGGCGGTCTGAAAGTCCCACCTTGCCTAGCAATTCCCTGGCAATTTTCTCTGCAGCATTGTCCCCTCGAAGTTCGAGTGGAACCATTACATTTTCGAGGGCAGTGAGCGTAGGTATGAGTTGAAAGTTTTGGAAAACGAACCCAACGAATTTGTTCCGCACCTCAGCGCGCTCATCCTCTGAAAGTGTGTCCAAAGCAATATCGTTCAAGGAAACCGAACCGCTGGTAGCACGGTCCAACCCCGCACAAAGGCCGAGCAGCGTGGTTTTGCCGGAACCGGAAGGCCCCACAATGGCAAAAGTATCACCTGGTTCGAGCTTGAAACTTACGTCGTCGAGCACCGTGAGGTCGGTGTTGTGGGCAGTGCGGTATTGTTTGGTGAGCTGAGAAACGGAAAGCATATATTTTTGAAGTGAAATGGTAGTGCCCGTATGTGGTTATGGTATGTAAACGGGTCGCAAGTTGAAATAAAACCATTAAACACCAGAATGGTCAAGTTGTTAAAGTATGCAAGGAAATGTGGGATAAAGTATGCAGATTTTTAGATAGGCTGATGATATCATACTATAAAACGTACTGGTATTGGGGTAACCTGAATACATTTGCTGACATTGTATTCAGATCGAAACATCCTAAAAAACCCAAACCATAAGGTCATGACAAAAACAATCCTTCAATTTTTCAACATTATATTGGTTGCATTACTTGCTGGTACAAGTTTTGGAATTTGGATGGGTTTTAACCCGACAAATTATTCAGCCACCACCTATTTGGAGCAGCAGCAGCATCTTGTTCGCTCCCTCAATACCTTGATGGTTTCAATGGTAATTTCGGCAACGCTTGTCACTATTGCCTCAGCCTATCTCCAACGAAAGAACAAAAAGGTCTATATCGCCTTGCTGCTTGCAGCAGCATTTTTAGCATCCTGTATTTTCATATCCCGATTTGGCAATTTGCCCATTCAAACAGAAATGTTGGCCTGGAAGATTGACGCTCTTCCAGAAGACTGGACTATGCTCAGAGACAAATGGTGGAATTTTCATATCATCAGGACCATCGCCGAGCTGATTGCGCTGGTACTTGTTGCCTGGACAAGTGTTCAAAAAAAATGAGGGATAGATGGAATGGAATCTTTTGATGATTTTATTTTGCATGATGAACAACAGGCTTAATTTTGAGGCAGTTACCGACCCCCAACATTATTTTTTCAATGCACAAAAATGGAAAATCAAACTTACCTCCACCTAATCTTACTGGGCGCTCATTTCCTCCTTGTTTTTGTGACCATATTTGCTTTAGTCAGGGTAATCCGGGGTGTATTGCGCCAACCAATCGCCAATACGCAGCACAGCCCATTAGTCTTGTTTATAAGCTTTGGGTTAACCTTGTTGTTTTTTAAGGATACCGGCTACCGTTTCGTAAATATCTTAGGGCGTTTTTTCATTTCCCCCTTTGAAGCCCATGCGTTTTTAAGTGACAATTCTACCGGTGATTCCGGGTATTTTTCCGAATGGCTGAAATACCTATTGCATGCCTTCTCTTCGCTTGTCTTGAATATTGACTATGTGAACGTCGTCATATTTTTTGTTTTTTGGCTATTGACCTCTATGCTGATCAACGAGGTCTGGAAAAGTATCCGGACAGATAAAGAAGCCAATACTCAAGTACAGATCAGTATCATCGCGGATACTCCGATCATCAAAAACCTGTTTACTATTTTCCTGATATTTTTCTCCATTTACCTCAGTGTCTCTTCCATCATTGCGGTGCCCGAGTTCCAAACCCTGGAAGGATCATCTACTAGCGATGTCAACATTGTAGAACAATTTAAAAATGAACTAGACGACAATCGTGTTGTCACAATTGATAAACTTCTATTAAAAGAAGATACTGCGAAAGTCAGCCGGGTCCCTGCGGTAAGTAATTTACAGAGCGATTTGAGGGATGTGATTAAGGAATACAATGACAAAGCTAACCAGGGTTGGGTGAACGACGAGAACTTGAAGAAGACAGCCTTCTCGAGGTTCAAAAGCGCGGTTGATGAAAAAATGGCGCCCAAAGAGCGTTCCATCTACAAAAGAAGGCTTATCGATTGGTATTTGTACAGCCATGATTTCTGGACTACCGGGCTGCGATACCATCGTTCCAGCCTGCAGACAAAAAATGACGAGATCGGGCAATTCCTTTCCGGTTACGCTACCAGGGATACCATATTCAACATGGATAGTCTTGGCCTTGCCTTGGTGGATCGGCTTAAAGGGGATGTAAACAATATCAAATACGGTCTTTTCTCCATTGTTGAAATTCCGAACAACCAAGCCAGTGCGCCTTCCAAACCACAAATTGGTGAAGAATTTGGCATTTTCAACACTATATCCGGCTGGCTGTTGCGTACCGAATCCCTTTCACTTGCTTTGATCGTAGGACTTTTTGGCTTCGGCTTGCTGGGCGCCATTGGTTCTGTTTTTATCCGCAAACGGACCACAGAAGGAAATGTGCTTAGTACGCTGAGTTTGGCAGAATTACAGATCATCCTGATCAACGGTATTTCCGCAGCCATTGTCATTTTTCTTGGGGTCAAAGGGACGGTAGTTGTTTTCACCAATTCAAATAAAGACGACCTGAACCCGTATGTACTCTTCTTTACCTGCCTGGTAGCATCTGTTTTTAGCGAGGACGTTTGGGCCTGGGCAAGAAAAAGGCTGAATCAAAATCTTGGGAATGATCAAAGCGGAGTAGGGAAGGGAACATGAGCCCTGTTCTTTAAAATTGCATTTCAAAATAGAGGCTGTCTCATAAGTTGCTTGTTCGGTTATATGGGGATTTGTTTAT
This sequence comes from Saprospiraceae bacterium, assembly GCA_046160345.1. Lineage (GTDB taxonomy): Bacteria > Bacteroidota > Bacteroidia > Chitinophagales > Saprospiraceae > M3007. The sequence continues at coordinate 31,784 of JBJXGO010000187.1, read as the reverse complement.
TCGGTGATAGTCCTGACTATGAGGGAATAACGCAATCACTAAATCCTCAAATAAACAAATAAACAGACTTGTGAGACAACCTCTAAACACGCTCTCTAAGCAATATGAAGCTCTGACGAGGTTTCTCATTACCCATTCTCCGTAAAACCCGGATACAGCGTCATACCCCCGTCCACAAAAATCGTGGTGCCATGGATATAATCCGACTCATCAGAAGCCAGCCATACCGCTGCCGCGCCGATATCCGAGGTTTCTCCCACTCTGCTGTAAGGAATCAGTTCAAGCAATTTGGCTTCAGCCTCTGGAGTTTCCCAGGCTGGACGGTTGATAGGGGTTTTGATAGCACCCGGCCCGATGGAATTGATGCGTATCTTCATGGGGCCGTATTCCTGGGCCAATGATTTCATCATGAGCATTACACCCCCTTTGGAAGCAGCGTAATTGACATGGCCACCCCATGGAATCACTTCATGAACCGAAGACATGCAGATGATTTTGCCTAAAGCAACCGACACGTCCGGACGCGGCCCACGGCGCAAAAACTCCCGGATTGCTTCCCGCGCGCACAAAAATTGTCCGGTCAGGTTAACATCAAGAACGAATTGCCAGTCTTTCAGGCTCATTTCGTGAAAAGCAGAGTCGCGTTGAAGCCCGGCATTATTCACCAGAATATCTACCGTTCCAAAAGTGGCAACGGTTTCCTTGAACATGGCCATCACTTGATCTTCCTTGCTTACATCCGCCTTGAAAGCGATGGCGATACCGCCCATGTGATTGATTTCATCTACTACCTGTTGGGCGGCCTCATCGCCAAAAACGTAGTTGACCACAACGTTGGCGCCATCTCTGGCCATGGCTACGGCGATTGCCCGCCCAATGCCGGAATTGGCCCCTGTTACGATACAGGTTTGTTTTTTGAGGCGGTTATTCGGTTGCTGATACATATTGTGAATTGAATGAGATATAATTGAAATGGTTGAAGCATTGTTTGGTCAACCATTGTTAGCGCAATTTCGACTCGACGATCTTGCCGCCATTCAGGGTGCGGATCTTATACAACCCTGTGTGTGCGGTCAGGTAAAGGGTTTTACCATCGGCATCACCCCAGGCCATATTTGCCGGGCGCTCCGGCCCTACTATTTTGCCAAGGTATTTTCCTTCGGGGGAAAGCACCCACACACCGCCTGGGGCTGACACGAAAATGTTTCCTTCCAGATCCACCTTTACCCCATCCAAGGCTTCGTCGCCATCTGTAAAACTGAAGTCGAAAAAGACCTTACCATTGGCCAATTTGCCTTCGGCATCCACTTCAAAACTCCATAGTGTTTTCGTGTGGTGGATGTCGCGGATATCCCAGTTTGCAACATACAGGTATCGCTCGTCAGGGCTGAAAGCGATGCCGTTAGGGCCGCCCAGTGCAGTGGTCAATAATTCCGTCTGACCATTCTTAATGCGGTAAACACCCTGGTGGGGGGTTTCCTTTTTCGGATCGCTGTAGTTTTTAGGCAAACCATAGGGCGGGTCGGTGAAATAGACCGTTCCATCCGATTTCAGAACCAAATCATTGGGACTGTTGATCTTTTGCCCCTGAAAGTTGTCAGCAAGTACGGTTACAGGCCCCTTCTTTTCATGACGAACTACCCTACGGTTGCCATGTTGGCAAACAATAAGCCTGCCCTCATCGTCAATGGCTAAACCATTTGATCCGGGTTGATGATATTTTCCGATGTCAAGCCCGGTATAGCCGCTTTTGGTCATATAGACCGAAACATTCCGTGTCAAAGGTTCGTAACGGTAGATCACATTGGTATTCGGATCGCTGAACAACAAGAAACCATCCGGGTGCCAAACAGGGCCCTCGGTGAACTGGAATCCATCGGCTAGTTTTTCAACTTTAGCATCCGGAGCCACAACACTTTCAAACGTTTTTTCAATTTGCTCCAGGTGACCAATATCCTGGCAATCAGCACATTGTGTCGGCATCGTTTTGTAAAAGTCAAGTGTAGCCGAACGCAACCAGATGTAATTTTCGGGTAAATCTGCAAAAGGTGCATTGGCACATAAGATTGCAATTTGAAATCGTTGGCCAGGCTTCGCATCGTTGGTAAGCAACACACGGTTACGGGCATTCCAGCCACTGATGACGCCGCCTCCTGCTTGCCCTAAGGTCTTGGATAGCTTGCCATTGACAAAAATCTCTGCATAATCATCCGCTACAATTTCCAGGATCGCTGTTGAGCCCGACACAGGGAAATCTCCCAGATTGTCAGGTATCGAAATGTTTATTCGAAACCAAACAAAGGATAGCAAGCCACTTCCACGCCGGGTTTCGAGTGACGTTGGGTCGAGTATTTCCCATGTCTTGTCGTCAAAATCAACCGCTCCGGCTTTGGGTTCCAATGAATGGGTAAGAATCTTTTCTCCCGTCGGATACAAGGGTAGCGGGTCTTTTAGGCTCGGGCCAGGGCGATTGAATTCCGTTTCCACGATGTTGGCTTCATGGAATTTCCAGGCAGCATTCAATGCTTTGATTCCTTCTTGTGTTCGGAGATCGGCAATAGCATCTGCCTGACCGATAGCAAGATCCCGGTTTTCTTGAGCAAAAATGGTGGTTAAAAAGGAGTTGAAAAGCAATAGTGCTAGCAACAACAGATGTCTCATTATTTAAGAATTGGCAGGTGAGAAATTTTCGTTTTGAATAGCATTATCTTAGTGTTACCCCAGCCCCGGCCATTGCGATTTCCCTGTCCTGGTCAGCCGACCTGGCACCGCTCACGCCAATGGCGCCCACGACCTGACCGTTGTACAACACCGGCACACCGCCTTGCAGGAAAGTGTAACCCACTGTAATGAGGGCATTGCGGCCACCCTTGATAGCATCTTCGAGTTTTTTGCTTTCAAAACGGAACAGCGCGGCTGTGCGGGCTTTTTCGATGGCCACGGTGGCGGAAGCCGGGAAGGAGCCGTCGAGGCGTTCAAACAAAAGCAGGTGTCCGCCGGCATCTACCACCGCAATGGAACCGCCGGGCGATTGGTTGGCTTTAGCGTAAGTGATGGCGGCATCTATAATTTGTTGTGCGCCTTCGAGGGTCAGGTTGGCGGTTTGGGCAACTTGTGATTTTCCCGGCAAGGCCAATAAAAGCCCGGCGAGGAGGAAGAATACAGATTTCATGTTGAGTGGTAAATGGTAACAAGTGTGAAAATTATTTGGATGCTATGGGCGCTTCATCGTAGCCCATCTTACCTTGAGGGTATTTGGCGAGCAACGTGGGCCAGTTTTGATCGGCCTTGCTTTTATTGCCGGAAATATCCTGGCTAAACGATGCCAATGCTTCAGGAGAGCCTTGAAGCAACAGGTGACCATCCAAGATTTGGAAGCTCATCGGGTCAATGGGGCGCAGCAGACTCTTGCTCATCGCGTAAGAGCAATAGCCGCCATAAAGCGGCGCGAATTTGGCCGGATCGGCGCTGAACATCTGCTTGTGCTCATTGCTGGAAAAGAAGTAGAGACCGCCATTGAAGGGTTTAACGTGTTTTTCGTCGCCTTTAACTGCTTTGTTTTCAAGCATATAAGCGACCACATCGTAACCATCTGCCACCGCGTCGCCGGCATTTCTGTTCACCAGGCCTTTCTTTTCATCAGCCGGGAGAAAAGGTTTACCGCTGCTGGCGAGTAGATCCGGCCAGTATTTGTCGGCCTTTTGCAGGCTCATCGAATCGCTGTTCCATCCGTCGAGCGCACGTTGATTGTTTTGGAGAATGAGCCGCCCGTCCAGGATTGCGAAGAATTCAACGTGGATCGGCGCGAGATGGCCTTGTGACACAGCATACCCGCAATAACCGCCATATTGCGGCGCGTATTTTTCAGGGTTTGCTTCAAACATTTTGCGGTGTTCATCAGTAGCGAACCAATACACAGCGTCGTGGTAAGCGTAGGTAATGTTTTCATTGCCTTTAATGGGTTTTTGGTCGGTGAAAAATGCAACGGGGTCGTAGCCGTCCAGAATAAGGCCCCTTTCGTCAATGTTTACAAGGTAAGTTTTACCCTTGGGTTCAGCATCGCAAGCCGAAAGGAGTACGCAAGCAATTAGAACTAGAAAAACGAGATACTTCATGGTTTTGATTCCTTTGTGTGAAAAAGTTAATTGAACTTGATGGCACAAAGGTCTGGGGCATCGTTTGGGCGGGACGTTACACAGGTAACACTATGGAAAAAACAGGGATCATTCTACCCATTGTACTTCCGGAAAATCTACTGGCACTTTGGTCATCAAACCCACATAATTGGAAAATGTGGACTCGATTACCAGGGCAATAACATCCATAAGCGCCTGAGGGCCATAGCCCCATTCTTCAAAATCATCCATCATTTCCCGGGGAACCTGGCCGCGGTACTCGGCAACGGCACGGGCAAACTGCACTAAAAAGTTTAATTTGGCATTAGCCAATTTACCCGATCTGGCTTCTATAGTCTCGGCTTCCGACATGCCCGCCGAGCGAGCATAAGCGCTATGCGCAGCAAGGCAATATGGGCTGCCATGAAATTGGGATACAGCCAACAGCATCGCCTCCCGCTCCACCTGGCTAAACGTCCCTTGCGTCTGATGGTCACTCAGATGTAAAAAGGACAAAAGTACATGCGGTGAAAAACCCAGCATCAACGCGAAATTGGGTACAAAGCCGATGGATAGTTTGCAGGCATCAAGTACTGGGAACAATTCGGGCGAGAGCTCGTCTCGTTCCGGCAACAGGATTTTCATAATTGAGCAAGGTTTTATTAAGAAAAGACCTACAAACTTACCTAAAAAAATAAGCGTGTTCAAAAAAAGTGACATACCTCTGATCGTTTTTAGGTATGACTACTCTTTTGAACACGCTGGAAAAACGGCTTACTTCTTTAGTTCAACGCTTAGTGTTGTGTTGCCCGCTTTTCAATAAAACCGCATGCCCATCAGGGTCTAGAAGCAGTATACAATCCGCCGAATTGAAAGGGATCGTGGAGGTTAAATCTTTGGCAAATCCATGTCTTTCAATCCTTTGAAGTAACACTGGCAGGTCATCTACCCAAAATTCGGTTTGATAATGAGACAAGTCCGTCGCCCTGCTGTCAGGGGGAATGGCCCGCCCCCCGGGAGGGGTGATATAACGCAGAAATTCCACGCCAAAGCCAGTATCTGCATGCAATCCGTTGATGTCGAGCCTCGCCCCAAATACCTGATTCAGATGTTCCTGCTCCGGGCCGAAATTTTCGGAATGACCGCCCCAAACCAATCCCAGCGCATCGCGGTAAAATGCCATGCTCCGGTCTGTATCCGAAATGGCAATGGCCGTGTGGTCAATGCCCAAAAAAAGGGAAGACGTCTGGTTTGTAGCCCGTGATTGCCATTTGGGATTGCCTTTGCCAGGCGGAAACCAGATCAGTTCCAGATTATGGCCTTCCGGGTCACGAAAGTAGAAAGCGCGTATGCCTGCGGCGTTGGGCAAGTAATCCGGCAGCGTTTCAGGGAAAGTAGAAACGTGTTGCACTTTGTTTTTCAACAGTTTTTGATAGGCTGCATCCATGTCGCTTACCACAATGGCCAGGTGCTGAAACCACAGATCGTTGCTGCGTGTATCGGCAGGAACGGGTCGTTCGGCAAAGGTTCCTTCAAAGTCCATTAACCGGATCTGTTCTTGCCCCAGCTGAAGGGTGGCAATGCGTACCGTGGCAGTTTTCTCAGTCAAACCATAAAGTTTTGAAACGGCTTCGCCACTGAAGCTTTCTTCCTTAATTTTTTTAAAATCAAGGTTTTGGACAAAAAAATCAACTTCTTTTTCGAGGTTACTTACGGTAATGCTTACCGCTGTAACAGCTATTGCTTTTTGGGAAAAGACAAAGCTTGATTGGCAAAATGCCAGCAACAAGAGGGTTGTTCGAATTATTACTTTCATAATTTGACAGGTGTTTTAAAGTTTTGCCAGATGCTCCCCTACCCTCAAAGCATTTGCCATGGCGGTCAGGGATGGGTTTACAGCGCCTGAGGAAGGGAAGAATGAGGTGTCCACGACATACAGGTTATCAAGATCGTGTGCCTTGCAATTCCGGTCAAGGGCAGAGGTTCGCGGATCATCCCCGAATCGGCAGGTGCCATTTTGGTGACTCACACCGCCAATGCCGAGTTTGAAACCGTAATACCGTGTAGTACCACCAACACCTTCGTTTTCAGCCACTTGATCCATGATACGGATGAGTTTTTCACGCAAACGGCGATAGGCTTCGAGGTTGTTTTGCCTGTAATTTAATTGTATGTTGCCCGAAGCATCCACCATGACCCGGTTCCCGGCAAGCGGCAAATCTTCGGCGGTGATAAAGTAGTCAACGATGTGTCCAGCAAAATGGGTTGCATCTTTTCCGTCTTTGCCAAGATCATCCCCAAGCGCATCGGCGAGCAAAAGCGGGTCGGCTTTACCCATGTTCTGGATGGCGCCCAGCGGAAATTCACTGTCTGCAGCGCCGTGATAAAAGTCAGGGATCAGGATGGCTTTCTGAAAAACAGAAGGGTTGGGTTTGGCAGAATAGGCCAATACGATGCCGTTGTTGTGGATCATCAGATTGCGCCCTACCTGACCGCTGCTGTTAGCGAGCCCATTTGGGTGTTTTTCATTGGCGGATTGTAGCAATAACGCTGCCGAATTGATAGCCCCGCAGGACACCACGATAGTATCCGCGTGATAAATCTCTTCTTTGCTCTCGTGTAGAACAGTAACGCTGGCAGCTCGTTTTCCGGAAGCATCGGTATTGATTTTGAGGGCTTTGCGATTGCGCAACAGGCTTACGTTGGAGTATTGCAAAGCGCCTTGAATGCCCACCACGTGACTGTCGGCTTTAGCGCCCGTTGGATCAGGGTAGCCATCGTATAGTTCTACATGGAGTTGGTCGCTCTGTCGTCCGTTGAGATCCTGTGGCAAACGGATGGCGAGCGGGATGGGTGCAGGGTTGAATCCCAGGCTGCGGATTTGACCGGCTATTTCCGTCATTCGCGGTTCGAAAGGCAAGGCTGGGAAAGGATAATCTGTGCTAGCTGGCGGCTCCGTCGGGTCAATCCCCCGGGTGCCGTGTACTGCGTAGAGCGCTTCGGCCTCGTCGTACCAGGGAGCGAAATCCTGGTATTTTAAAGGCCATTCAGGGGATACTCCGTCGAAGTGCCGGGTGGCCTCGAAATCGCTTTCGCGGAGCCGGAGCAGGGCGCCACCATACATTTTGGTATTGCCGCCTACCCAATAATGTTGATAGGGGGAAAATGCTTTCTGATTTGAATCACGCCACATTTCCGTGGTTTTGTATCGGCCCTGCGCTACTGCGAGCGGGTTCCAGTTTTCTTTTTCCTTTGGCAAAAAGTCGCCGCGTTCGAGGATGAGGATACGTTTTCCGGTAGGGGCAAGTTTGCAGGCTAATGTGCCGCCGCCTGCGCCGGTGCCGATAATGATGATATCGAATTGTTGCATGGTTCCTTTGTCTTTTTCTTATGATGGGACAAAGGTGCGGGGGGATAAAGAGGCGGGATGTTACGGGGGTAACAGTTGGGGAATTCCATCAAAAAACTTTAGATAGCCTCTAAGTCAGCTTCTCCACATCTGCTACATAAATCTCTTTCCGGCCATAAAACTTCACAAGGCCAGCCTCTTCAAGGTCTGTAAAAAGAAGGGAAACGGTCTTACGCGACGCGCCAATGAGCGCAGCGATGTCGCTTTGTGTAATGTCAAGAATGACCCTGACACCGGTACGGTAGGGCGTTCCAATGTCGCGGCACAGATCCTTAAGAAATTCAACAAGCCTTTGACGGGCATCTTTGAACAGCAGGATCTGAAGGCGTCGTTCCAGTTTCTGGGTGCGCTCGCCAAATCGTTTTGTGATGGTGAGCGAAAAGGGTACATAATCCCGCACCAGTTCGCGGGCTTTTTCCAAGCTCAACTTGCAAATCAGGGTACGGTCGGTGACGGCCTGAGCAAACTCTTTGTATTTGTTTTGGCCAAACAGGGCCATCTCGCCAAGGATTTCGCCTTTGCCGAGAAAAGCAATGACCTGCTCATTGCCCTCATGATCATAAAAACTCACCTTGACCCGACCCTCCGCAACCAAAAACAGTTCTCGTGCCTGCTCGCCTTCCATGAACAGGAAGTCCGTTTTGTTATAGCAGCTTAGTGGGTGAGACTTGAGGTGATCTTTGTATTTGTAAGGGCATAGTATGTCGTACAAATCCACCTCTTCAAAAAACCAGATACTTTTGCTCATAGTACTGAAAGTTGGTTCAAGTGTAAACGACGCGAAAATACCAAATCTCCTTCTGAAATCAATCTGATTGAATAAATACAATTTTCCCAATCTGCATAAGGGATACGGTTGTCGTCATGACCAAGCGGGTGACAGAATTCACGACCATGGCAGTAGTCGCGGATCTCCAAATGGGCTTGTTGAATACGGGGTGAGAGGTTGAGTATCAATTCTTTGGCTTTTGGATCCAATCGGAATTTGATCAGTTCATCCGAAATACCTCCGTGCGCATGTCCCTGCATTTCGCCAAAAAGCCACCGAAGCGCGTGTTCAAATTCTCGCCCCCAAAACCACTCCGAATGCACTCCGTTGGAGTGCAGATCGTAGTGTAAGTGATGTTCTTCATGGCCGGCCTCCAACAATGTCTCATACAGATCAAGCAGATCGCTAACCATGTCCCGGCTTTCCTGCTGTCCGGCCATCAAAAGAATTTTGACGGGAAGATCCTGCTTCCGGTTTTTTGCCGAATGGAGCACCTTGTTTTTTGAAAACCAAATAGAGGGCGAGAATACACCTGCAAGGCCAAAAACATCTGGGCGCTCAATAGCAGCGTACAATGCAAACAGACCACCCATGCTGCTGCCCATCACACCAGTCTGTTCCCGATCCGGGATGGTGCGCAGCTTTTCGTCCACAAACGGTTTAAGGGTATTGCACACAAATTCCAGAAACTGATCCCCTTCTCCGCCTCCATGCTCAGGGTTGTGCCATACAGCGTATTCGTTTATGCGATGCGCTCCGCCGTTTTCTATCCCTATCAGGATGGGCGCCTGGTAACGCAGTGAAGGGTGCGCATTGGAAGGCGCCTGAAGAAACAATCGGTTCATGGCCTTATCAATATCCCAGGAGCCAAATATGGCTTCGGGATTGTCAAACAGATTTTGACCATCCTGCATATAGACCACCGGGTAGCGTTTCTCTGGGTTCGACCAGTAATCGGGTGGCAAACAAGCCCAAATCCGGCGGCACCTGCCTAATTGCGGGATTAAAAAATTGGGGTGTAATAACAGCACATTTCCCTTGCTCGATCTGGCATGTGCATCTGTCCAGGATTCAACCTGCAGCCAAAGGTTGTTTTCGGAGGAATCCATTTGATATATACGGTTTGGTCGCTCCCGACCTTCCTCGTCGCCTTCTGCCGACGACCAAAGGCCGCGGGTAATTTTGTACTCCAGCCTGTCCAGTTGTGTTTTAAATGCCAATTGATATGAGCCGTCGCTGTTTGCACGAAAACGGTAAGCAGCGTCGTCCGGTTGCCAATGGTTGAAATTCCCGGCCAAATAGAAAGTGGCCGGGCGCGGAGTCGCGATGGGTAGTGACTGGAGTTGGATATTGATCGTTTTCATAACATTCAAATTAGTTGCACATAGATCCCGGATTGAGCGTGGCCTTGTTTATTCTTTTGATTGTGCTTGGGTCAGTATACAGCACCCACCAATCGGATAGTTGCTCCAAACGTCCACAAAGTGAAACGCCGTCACCGACTAAATTGAGGATACGGTCATTGATCGGATTGCCTTCAGGATCGGCCAGAAGGTAGTATTCGGTGTCGCCATCGGCATTGGCAACCTTCAATACGGGTGGCAGCCCGCCGCTTATACAGCGCACGGCACAATCGCGATGTGGCTTGCCCTGACCAGGGTTCATTACACCCAGCAGGCACTTGGGATCGGTTATTTCGCCACGCAAAGTGACGGTTGGAGCGGTGATGATGGACGCCTGACTGGAACTCGACGCTGTAAGTTCTGGAGCAGATTGAGCAGAACTCGGGCTTATGTTTTCTACCTGCAAAGCGGTTTTCCCATCGTTGTAAATCAAAAACCCGGATACTTTTAGGGCCTGCCCATTTACCAATTGATTTGAGTCAGCCACAAAACCAAACTTCCCGGGCGCGACCATCAGAATTTTTTGAAAAACGATATTCCCCTTTGGGTCTTTGCCGTTGGCCACGTTCAGAAAAGGAAAGGGTTTTGCGGTAAACACACCCTCCAATTCGGTCATTTTGCCATACTCAAAAGTCCCGTTGGAAAAACCTTTTTGGTAATAAACGATGGCAATGGCAAGTACAGGAACCAACACGCAAAGTCCGATTACAATGCCCCTGACCGCCCTCACAAAAGAAGTCGGTGCGGTAGCCTGCCAGCCTATGTAAAATTCAGAATCTTGTTCCATAATCCAATTACACGATAACTTTATGACTAATGCCCGCCTGCGCCCCCGCCTGCCGAGACCTGGCGGGCAGGAAAGCTTCAGCGGGTAAAAATGACTTAATGACCAATAACCGCCGCCAGCCTTGCCGTTCCTTCAGGATACGGTGCAGGATTTACATAAACACGGTTGCCCTCCAGCCTGACATCGTAGGTGCTGACCTTTTCGGTAAATGGCGCCGGCGACTGACCGTTCTCCGGCAGATATTGGTATCCATGCCAGGGACAAGTGATACAACCGTCAATGACCTTTCCTTCGCTGAGCGGACCGTTCTGATGTTTGCACATATTGTGGACGGCAGAAAGTTTGCCGTCATACTTGAACAAGGCAATGTTTTCTTCTTTGATAATCAACATTTTAGCGCGGTTGTCGGGGATATCGGCCAATTCGCAGGCATAAATAAAGTTGGCATCGGGCTGTTCTTGATCCGTGGTCTTTTGCGCCCTCAAGGTTTCGTTTGAAAGCTTTTTTACTGCCATTGCATCCCGGAATGCGGCCTTGTCTATCCGGCCTTGTTTTGCTGCGGCAGTTACATGCAATCCTACCACTATAAACATTCCAATCCCTACCAGTCCGATCAAGACCGGCGATTTTTCCAATTGGATCACCCCGAGCATGACGTGCATCAACAACAGGGCATAAGACAGGTAAACACTCATGTGCAATGCTTTCCAGACAGGCGGGCGCAGGTTTTTCAGCCAAAAATCGTGACTTGTAGCCGCCATCAAAAACAAGATGATCAACGCGAAAAAACCCAGCGACTGAAAGGGAAACCGGGACAGCGAACCAAACTGCGTATTTGAAGTGAAAAGCGACAGCAGCGGGTCCACATTACCCAAAGCGTGAAACTGAAAGAGGTTCAAACCGCCATGGAGCAAGGCTATGAAAAACATCGTTACCCCAAAGTGACGCCGGTTGTACAAAAGTGGCAGAAATCGCTTGTCCAATCGACACAAAGGACCAATGCACAGAATGATGTGCAGCATCAGGAACGAAAGAGTCCCGGTTGCGCGGATGACTATGGTTTCAAGGGTGCCTTGCGGGTAAAGCAGTATTTGAAGTCCCATAAAAAGCAGCAGGTAAAGCCCCACGAATGCCAACAAAATCTGGTCATACAGTTTTTTATGCGGGGTCCAATGGACGGGATCGTATATGGCTGACATAATGAAGGTTTTACGGTTCAAACTCAATTTGCCTGAGGACTCGGCCCTGTATTTTATCTTCCAGTCTGAGGCCAAGATATGGGCTTCGGGCCAGGAAGCTGTCCAGATCGAATCGCCACACCCCCCGGCTGCCCAATAGGCCCAAAAGGGTTTCTTTTTTATGATCAGCGGGATCGCTGTACTCAATTATTAGGCTGGTGTTTGGATTGGTTTGTGGTTTTTTGATAAAAATCTCTACTTGTTTTAACTGTGCAGAACTGTCTGTGCGAAGGTTGACGACAAAATCACCAGCTTCTTCGGATTGCAAAAGTTGCGGCAGCTGAGGCGGTAGCCCGGTATGTAGAGGGGCTTGCCACAGGGTTTCGGGTATTGCCCAAATTGCAGCAAACCAAGCCAATGGCAGCAACAAGGCGAATAGAAACCAGGTATACCGATGTAATTTGCGCAGTGTTGGGGTCATGACTTTCGAGTTGCAAGTATCCATTTTCGCAATAGCAAGGGCCACAATGCCGCGCTGCCTGGGAACAGAAGAACGCATGTTTTCCACGAAATCCCTTTCGCCGCATCATCTATAACCGCAGCGCCCCGCCAGAGGAAAACAACGGCAAATACGACTCCTGAAAGCAGGTAGAGGTAGAATGACTGGACAAAAAAGCGAATGATGTCCATAATAGCGTTATGCCTGATTGTATAGTTTGACTACCGTTTCCCTTAGATTCTCGCCCGTGTCACCCAGTAAAAAAGCGATGGTGTCGGAGGCTACCTCAGGGGTAACCCATTCTTCCGCCGAAGTGTCCGGGAATGCGGCGCGATTCTGGGGGGTATCAAGCAAAGAAGGTATGACCACACTGGCCCGTATGTCTTTGAATTTACCCTGATCATTGATGATCTCTGCTAAACGCAAAACCATAGATTTAGACAAGGCATAGGCAACCTGGCTTTTTGCTTCGGCCGCATTGATAGCAGGGCGCGCACCGATAAACACAAACTGTCCTTTCCCCCGACGTTCAAAATATTCCATAAGTGGCCGCACGAGGTTGAAAGCGGTGCTAAAGTTGAGTTTTATCATTTTATCTATCTCATAACCAGTTGTTTCCGAGATCATGCCCGGTTGCCAACCGCCAACGATGCAGATAGCCGCTTCTACTTCAGGATCGAGGGCTACAATATTTTTCACATATCCTTCGGAGGCGGTCTCATCAGTCAAATTGAGGAATTGAGTGTGGATGTGGGCGGCCAAAGGGCTTTCGCTAAAGAGGCGCGAGTTTTCACCCAACCCTAAGGCCGCATATACTTTGTGGCCATCCTTTGCAAAACGCTTTATTACAGCTTGTCCGAGGTTGCCGGCAGCACCGGTGACAATGATGGATTTCATGGATTGAGTTATGAATGATAATGAATGAGCAAAAAATGGAGTGGTTCAGGATTTGATCTCGGCTTTTAGTTTTTCCAGATCACGAACCAGCAAACGTTTTCTGTTGAAGGTCAATATCTTGGAATACCGCAGGTCGTTTAATGTAGTGGTAACGGTTTGTCTGGAAGTAGCCGTCAGGTTTGCAATTTCCTGATGTGTGATCGGATTACGAAGCACCCACTCATAGCCAACCTGCTGACCTTTTTGGGAGGTAAGTTGTACCAGGCATTCTACTACACGGCTGCGCGAATCTCGGAATACAAGTGATTCCAATCGAAGTTCCATTTCGCGTTGGCGGGTTGCAATGAGTTGCATTAGCAACATGGTCAAGTCTGAGCGGCCCTGCAACATCCCGAGCATTTCTACGGCAGAAAGGACATGCAGTGTGGTATTTTGTAGCGCAACGGCCCAATCTCTGCGTTCTTCGTGGCCAATAATGGCTTGTTCTCCGAACAGATCGCCACTTGTATACAAGGCTTTGGTCACCTCTTTTTGCTCGGAGTTCAAGGCGCTTATTTTCACTTTGCCTTCCATGATAAAATAAATAAAATCGGCCCTGTCACCTGGTTGGAACACGCATTCCCCTCTGGGTATCCGGCGCACTGTGGTGGGCAGGGCAAACCGGTAATCTCTGTCGGCAAAAAAGGTCTCCAGCAAGTTAACCGAACGGGGCATTGTCTGAAAAAGAGTGCTCATGTTTCAATTGCTATGTTGTAATTGTTGGGGCAAAGGTCAGGGGATCCATTTGGGTGAAAGTTTACCCAGGTTACAATTCGGGTTTTTGTTGAGCATTGTTTTTTCACACAAGAGTGCTCCTTTATACCAGGCTGCATTGAAATTCCGCCTTTGTGCAAATCCACACCTTCCACACCTGTGCCGCGCCAAGCATTCCAAGCAAAGGGGCAATCAGGTAAATCCAAAAGTGCGCAAAGTTCCCTGCTGCCACTGCCGAGGCCAAAGTCCTTGCAGGATTCATGGACATCCCTGAATACGGCGCTTCAAACGTGATATAAAGCATGACCAGACAACCTGCAAAAAAGCCTGTATAAGGGGCCGCTTTTTCAAAATTGCTGGAATACAATACCATCAGGAACAAGCCAAAAGAAATGGCTGCTTCACAAACAAAGGCCAACAATCTACCTTCCATTCCGGGTTGTGTCTGCACAAAATTCACCTCCGGGGCAGCCACAAAAACCGGAAACAGGCTCCTGAACAACAGCATGGCCGAAACGCCCCCGATACATTGAGCGATCACATACCACACCGCATCAAAACGACTTATCTTGTTCAAATACAGAAAAGTAAGCGTCACGGCAGGGTTCATGTGCGCGCCAGAACGCTGACCTAAAGGAGAATAGATCAGACATATCGCGGTGATCCCCATGGCCAAGCCCATCAGCCAACGTCGGATGAGGGGATTACCCACCCAAGTTCGTCCGGGCATGCCGGGGATCTCAAGCAATCCCGTGAAAAACGTGGCCGAAAACATAAACATACCCAGCGCCCAGGCTTCGATGAGATAGTTGGGCCAGTTGGTTTTAAGTGCGACTAACATTGGCTTATTTTGAAAACAGTTTTCCCCAAAAATCATCCCCCTTTGTCATCAAGGTTTGCTCCGGAGTCTTTTTGAGTTCTTTCTCCCAATTGGTCAGCGCATTGGCATAGAAGGTCTTGAAAAACAAGACATTGCGACCGTTTACGATCTTGTAGCAAACCGGATTGATCTCTACTTTTTCTCCGCGAAGCGCCATGGCATGGCCACACCATCCACCCCAAACTGGTTCAAATACAGCAGGGTTTGTTTTGAATTCCGCCAGGTTGGCAGCGTTGGCAAACCAGTAGATCACACCGTCAAAATCATAGGCCAGGGTTGTATTGCCTTTCTGTGGCCCCGTGCTTTTGAAGTAGGATACGGGGTCGTAGCCATCCATGGCCACGCGATTTTTATCGAGGCGAAAATGCTTGATGCGCTGGTCTCTGTTGGATTGCCCAGATTGCGACAATATACTGTCCACGTTCCTGTTTTCGGGCGTAGAGGGTGGAGCAATTGCCGTGTATTGGGTCGTCATTACCGTTGCTGCAATTAAACTGAAAAGTGCTAGTTTCATGACTCTGTATTGAATTAGTTGTTTTAAATCGTTGTAAATGAATGCCTTAAAAGATCATGGACTTGATCTCGGCAAAAGGAATGATCGAATTCCGGCGACCTTTTTTGTGGCGCTTTTTCAAATCGAGCATGATCTTCAACACCGCTCCCACCGACCAGGCCTGTTGAACCGTGCCTTTGCCCGAACGGGGTGTTTTGCCATCAAAAATTTCGGAAATGCCCAGGATGCAATCTTCCTGGTAAAAATGGTGCTTCAGAGGTTCGAGCAGTGCCTGCACTTCTTTTTGCGATTTTTCGGACCATTCGTTCACCTTTAAAAATGCGGCGGCGTATTCGCTGAGCAGGAATGGCCAAACTGTTCCCTGATGATAAGCCGTGTCTCGTTCCCAGGGGCTACCACCGTAGGCTGGTTTGTAATCCGGATGTTCCGGTGTCAAAGTGCGCAAACCAAAATCGGTCAGCAAGTGCGCTTGAACGGTTTCAACCACCTTTTTCTCTTCGTGTCTATCAAGTAAAGGGAATGGCAGGCTAACGACGTAAATTTGGTTGGGTCGAAGGGCATTGTCGGCAGTGTACCCAGAGTCGTTAGGCATGATCACATCGCTCAAGGCGCCATTGGATCGAACAAAATACTTTTTAAAATTTCCCAGCAGGATGTCGCCGATAGCCTGGTATTTTGAGTACGGCCTGTTTAAAGTCCCTGCAAAATACTGGTAAATGCGCAATGCATTGAACCACAGGGCCTGAATTTCCACCGGGCAACCATGACGGGGTGTCACCACAAAATCGCCCACGCGAGCAT
The DNA here is from genome assembly GCA_046160345.1 of Saprospiraceae bacterium. Classification (GTDB taxonomy): domain Bacteria; phylum Bacteroidota; class Bacteroidia; order Chitinophagales; family Saprospiraceae; genus M3007. The sequence goes on along the minus strand of JBJXGO010000187.1, from coordinate 15,779 downwards.
CCATCCAGGTCAATTGTGCCAAACCTTCGCCCCCGGCCAGAAAACCTTCGGGTGTTACACGGATATTGTAGCGTGTTCCGACAAGGTGCTGCTCCAAAATTTCCGTGAGGGTATCCAAATGTTCTGCTACAAATTCCAGGTCTTGGAATTTTTGATAATATTCATACAAGGCTACAAAGAGCCAAAGCGTCGCGTCAATGGTGTTGTATTCCAGGGCTTCATTGCCGTCGGGAAAACGGTTGGGAAGCATTCCTTTATCTACGTACCGAAGAAACGTTTCAAGGATGGATTTTGAAACCTCCTGTTTACCGGTGGCAATGGTCAACCCGCGCATAGCGATCATCGTATCCCGTCCCCAATCTGTAAACCAATGGTACCCGGCAATAAGCGAATAGCCCTCCGTGCTGTCGCGGCGCACGATGAATTGTTCCCCTGCCAGCAACAAATCTTTCAAAAACGAATCTTCCAAGTCCTTTGGAGCAAGCTGCTCAAGACGACGCAATTCGTTTGCTTTCAATGTTTTGGGGTCGGATTTAGCCATCGTTTCATCGGTAGAAAAAACAAAATGAACCTTCGCCCCGGGCTTTAGGACGGCGTAAATATTGGCAACGGAAAAGCTATCTTCATGGTAATCCAGACCGCGCTCCTGTTCGCGTTCATACTCGAAGTTTTTGAACCATTGCCGGTTTTCCACGAACTCGCCGGTGCTGAAATTGAAATATAGCGGGGTGGCGCCATAATGGGCGTAGAGCGCATAACAGCCATTCTGTTGTTTTATCCAGTAGTCTTCAAAAGCGTTTTCCCTGGACAAGGAATGATAATCCCGATGGACAAACAAGGGGGTAAGACCCAGTTTGAAAGTAGTGTCGCCTGTGTTTTCATACTCCACTACGGCCGTGTTGGAGCCGTGTACCATAAATACGGTTTTCAGCAAATGGTAGCCATGCGCTTCAAACTTCATACGTGGGAGGGGCTTCCGTTCAAAAAACTTGAAGTATTGGAAGCCTTGCGGATGGATGGCCCCCGGGTACTGATTGCTCGAAAGCCCGAAGGCGCAATCCCGGTTGAAAACGATGCACTCTTCGATTTTCGACACCATCACCGTCCGGCGGGTTGGCGGGTTGAGCGAGGCCACCAGAAGACCGTGGTAACGCCGCGTGTTGGCCCCGACCACCGTGGAGGATGCATAGCCGCCGATACCGTTGGTGACAAGCCATTCCTTGGCGCTTAATTCCTTGAATTGGGGAATGTTATGTTTGTAAGCTAACATGGTTTTATTTGTTTTGAAAATTACCCGTACATCGTTTCGGGTATCGCCCTTTCAATAGTTTTTGCCTTCCTGTATTTCAAGGTTGAAGGGGCTATACCCAGATCATCATCCAAAGGAATTTCCGGAAAATAAACTTCCAGCCCCATTCGGATCATAGCCAAATGGTGCACGGCATGATCGAAGGCGAATTGCAGCTCCCGCCCAAGGCTGGAGGCATATTCAGGCTTGCTGGAATTGCTCAGGATCTCAACGGAAAACTCGCTTGCTACTTGAAGTTCTTGATGCTCTTCCAGAGGTTTCACCGTATGCGCAATGTAATCGAGCACGGCGAGAGCGGCTTTTGGATTTTCACTCAGGGCCTGATTTCGCTTGCGGCTACCGTAGTTTATCCGCGAGGAAGTAATTCCATCCAGCAAACAAGTGTAGCATTCGAGGATGTGACGAAAATGTTGGCCAATCGTGCTGCCTTTAAAAAGCGGCAATGGTCGGGTATACACATCTGCATTCAGATTTACGAGCAGGCCGACCATTTGTGCGGCGAGGAGGATTGTTCCTTGTTTGGCGTTCATAACGAATGTATTAGGTAGTGAACTTTGAATTTGTGACACAAAGGTCTCGACCCTCGCTTCCGTGAAAATTTACCCAGGTTACATTTTCGAAAATCTTCACCCTGCCTCCCCAATCAGCGCTGCCACTACTCCCGTCCAGCCCGTTTGGTGACTGGCTCCTACCCCACTGGCCGAATCACCGTGAAAGTATTCGTAAAACAATACAAGGTCCCGAAAATGAGGGTTTTCTGCATAGATCCGGTCATGACCGTTCACGGGGCGTTGGCCATTTTCGTCCTTTTTAAAAATCGAGATCAAGCGCCTCGACAAGGCATCAGCCACTTCTGAAAGGCACAATAGATTGCCCGAACCAGTTGGGAATGCGGTTTTGTATTCTTTGCCGTAGAACTTGCCATACTCGCGAAGCGCCCGGATCAGGAGATAATTCATTGGCATCCACACCGGGCCACGCCAGTTAGAGTTGCCCCCGAACAAGCCCGTACTGCTTTCTGCCGGTTCGTAGCGAAGGCCGAATTCCTGTCCAGCGATCTGAACCGAATACCCTTGTTCGTGTATTTTTGAAAGCGAGCGAATACCTCCGGGTGACAGGAATTCCTTTTCGTCAAGCATCGCATGAAGCAAGCGGCTAAGACGCTCCTGCGGGATAAGGGAGAGCAGCATGTCGCCACCAACGGGGTCTTCATCCAGCACGAGGTAGTCTCCGTTATCTTTCCGGTATTGCTGGAACCAGCGCAGTCGGCGGGTGAAATCAGACAGTTTTCCCAGTTTGTCCTTTGGAAGCACATAGGCCGCAAACAGGGTACTCAGACCTACCAGCGACCGAACCTTCATAGGAATATACTCCCCGTTCGGCAACGCAAGGATATCGTAGAAAAAGCCTTCCTGTTCGTCCCAGGCCCCCGTCCAATCGTGCCCAATGCGGTTCAGGCTTTCCGCGATATAAATAAAATGCTCGAAGAATTTGGTGGCAACGTCCTCAAAAGTCGGGTCGTGTTGGGCAATTTCGAGCGCCATTTCGAGCATGTTCAGGCAGTACATGCCCATCCAGGCTGTGCCATCGGCTTGTTCGAGGTAGCCTCCGCCGGGGATCTGGTTGGAGCGATCGAATACTCCGATGTTGTCCAGACCGAGAAAGCCGCCTTCAAATACGTTGTTGCCCTTGTGGTCTTTTCTATTGACCCACCAAGTAAAGTTGATGAGCAACTTCTGGAAGACCTTTTTGAGAAAATCAATGTCGGCACGACCGGATTGTTCCTTTTCGATCTTGAAAACCTGCAGACATGCCCAGGCATGCACAGGCGGATTGACATCGCTAAATGCCCATTCATAAGCGGGCAATTGCCCGTTAGGATGCATATACCACTCGCGCAGGAAAAGGATCAGTTGGTTTTTGGCGAATTCTGCATCCACTTTTGCCAACGGCACACAGTGAAAGGCCAGATCCCAGGCAGCATACCAGGGGTATTCCCACTTGTCGGGCATCGAGATAATGTCCTCGTTGTTGAGGGTGCGCCAGTGTGCGTTGCGCCCGGTTTTACGGCTGGCGGGTGGCGGCACTTGCCCGGGATCACCGTCAAGCCAGCGCGGCATGTCAATGTTGAAATATTGTTTTGACCACAGCATGCCTGCAAATGCCTGACGCTGTATATTCAAGGTGTCGGCGTTGAGGGCTTTGTTGTTTTCTTTATAGGTAATCTGTGCGTAAAAATGATCCGCCTCTGTTTTGCGTTCTTCAAAAACCTGGTCAACGCCTTCTCCAAAGGGAGCTTTAAGCATCTGTTTTGAAAGGCGAAATTGAAACTCCCTGCTACCACCAGCTTCTATCGAAACGTGATACACAGGGGCAAATTTCGTGCCCTCGGTTTTGCCGTTTAAAAAATCAAAATCATTGTTTATCAAGGCGTTGTGGAAGGCGTCTTTTACAAATGGTGTTTCATTGGGTTGTCCCCAGAGCTTTGCGGTATTGCTTTCATTTTCGGTAAAAAAAAGGCGGTCTGGCTTTTGGAAGTAGAAATGATAGTCGCCCATTTTTTCGTGGGACAAGGAGACATGGCCATAGTCGTCAGACGGCTTAAAGCCGTCAGCCGACAGGCGGATACCCGGCTTTTCATTCATCAGGCCAAAAGACCACAGGTTGCGAAACCAAAGCGTGGGCAAGAGCCAAAGATCGGCGCATTCTGAACCGCGGTTGTGGGCGGTGATCTTGATCAAAAGATCGTCGCCCTCTGCCTTAGCGTATTCGGTGAACACATCCCAATAACGGTCTCCTTCAAAAATACCGGTATCCAACAGTTCATACTCGGGTTGTTCGCGCCCACGCCAACTATTTTCGCGTACCAGATCCGAATATGGGAACTCAGCCTGCGGGTACTTGTACAAATGTTTCATGTACGAATGTGTGGGAGTGCTGTCGAGGTAGTAATACAATTCTTTTACGTCCTCGCCGTGGTTGCCTTCGCTGCCCGTGAGGCCAAACAGGCGTTCTTTGAGGATAGGGTCTTTCCCATTCCAAAGGGCGACTGAAAAACACAGCCGCTGCCATTCATCAGAGATACCGGCAATGCCGTCTTCGCCCCAGCGATACACACGAGAACGGGCATGGTCGTGCGGGAACGAATCCCAGGCCGTACCGCCCGGAGAATAGTCTTCCCTTACCGTACCCCATTGACGTTCAGAAAGATAAGGGCCCCAACGAAGCCAATTCTTTGCGCCGGAATAGTGCGCTTGAAGGCGGAGTTGTTCAGCGTTGGGTTGAGCGATTCCTTCTTTTTTAGGAAATGATGAATTGCTGATTGGCTTGCCGGTTTTTGTGGCGGGCTTTTGCCCTCTGACTTTATTTTCCATGAATGTGGAAGGTTTGTAGATTTGACGTCACAAAAGTCAGGGCCGTTTTCCGAGTGGGTTGTTACGCAGGTAACAAGATGGAAAATAATAGGCATTGCCGTATCTTGCCCCCACTATCTAACCTAAACCCAACTTATGCTCTCGGATATCGAAATTGCCCAGCTCGCCACCCCAAAACGCATCATTCCCCTCGCCGCTGAAAAACTCGGCATCCCCGACGAAGTCCTCGAACCTTACGGGCACTTCAAAGCCAAAGTAGATTTGGCGTATCTTGATAATCTTCCAGAAAATCCAAACAGCAAACTCATCCTCGTCACCGCCATCAGTCCCACTCCAGCGGGTGAAGGCAAAACGACTACCAGCGTCGGCCTGGGCGACGGACTAAGCCGGATCGGTAAAAAAACAATGATCTGTCTGCGCGAGCCAAGCCTCGGCCCGGTGTTCGGCATGAAAGGCGGTGCAGCGGGCGGTGGTTACGCTCAGGTAGTCCCGATGGAGGACATCAACCTGCATTTTACGGGCGATTTTAACGCTATTGCATTGGCTAACAATCTTTTAGCCGCTTTGCTGGATAATCATATCCATCAAGGAAATACACTCAATATTGATGTTCGCAGGGTAACCTGGAAACGGGTCGTGGACATGAATGACCGAGCCTTGCGCGATATCGTGGTGGGCCTGGGAGGCATTTCCAACGGCTACCCCCGCGAAGACGGTTTTGATATTGTGGTGGCTTCCGAGGTAATGGCCATTTTTTGTCTTGCTACCTCACTAAACGATCTCAAGGAAAGACTTGGCAACATTGTAGTCGCCTATACCCATGACCGCGTGCCCGTGCGCGCTCGCGACTTAAATGCACACGGGGCCATGACGGTATTGCTCAAGGATGCCATCAAGCCTAATCTGGTGCAAACCCTGGAACACACGCCTGCTTTCATTCACGGTGGGCCGTTCGCCAACATTGCTCATGGATGCAATTCTGTAACTGCTACCAAAAGCGCCCTTAAACTGGCCGATTATGTAGTCACGGAAGCAGGATTTGGCGCGGACCTTGGTGCGGAAAAATTCATGGACATTAAATGCCGGAAGTCAGGCCTGCGCCCCAGTGCGGTGGTGCTGGTGGCAACACTTCGGGCCTTGAAATACCACGGTGGAGTTGACCTGAAAGAGCTCAACCAGGAAAATCTCGAAGCACTCGAAAAAGGCTTTACCAACCTGGAGCGGCATGTACACAACGTTCGCACACATTACGGCCTGCCCTGTGTGGTGGCAATCAACCATTTTACCTTTGATACAGAAGCCGAGATCAACTTATTAAAAGGAAAACTTGCCCCACATGGCGTGCCTGTCGTAGTTTCCAAACACTGGGCAGATGGAGGCAAAGGCGCTGAAGACCTCGCCCGCGCAGTAGTTGAAATCACGGAAAACCAAAAATCAGCGTTTCAATTCCTGTATGAAGACGAAATGCCTTTGTGGGATAAAATGAAAGCCATCGCGACCAAAATTTATGGCGCCAGCGATATTTCCGCCGACGCGGATGTGCGCAACAAAATCAAGAAATTGCAGGAAGAATATGGGCATTACCCCGTTTGCGTGGCTAAAACACAGTACTCTTTTTCTACAGATCCAAAATTGCGCGGCGCTCCATCAGGCCATGTGGTCAACATCAGGGAAGTACGATTGTCCGCAGGCGCCGAGTTCATTGTGATGGTTTGCGGCGACATCATGACAATGCCGGGCTTGCCAAAAGTACCTTCTGCGGATAAAATTGATATTGACGAAAATGGAAAGGTGGTAGGGCTGTTTTAAATGTCCAATGACCAACATGGGTCATTGGACATTTTACTCCCGCCAGCCAATCGGCACCGCCAGAACCGGAATTTCAGAATGATTCACGGTATCTTCCGTAACACTTCCAAAAAGCAGGTGCGACAGACCTTTTCTCTGGTGGGTGGCCATTACGATCAATTCTGCATCACAAACATCTGCAGCGATCAGGATAGAATTGTCTTCATAAAACGCCTCGGAGGTAAGGATCACGTCCGTCTTTTTCAGACCGGCCGATTCGGCCAGCTGATTCTTAAGCGTTTCAGCAGAACCGTCAGTAGGAAGCCCTAAGGGGTTATTGAGGTACAAAACTTTGATGTGGAAGTTAAATATCTTATCCCACTGAGCCAGATATCGGAATGCGCCCACCTGATCCTTTTTTAGCGTACTGGGAAGCAAAACTATTTTCGGGTCAAAATGTACTGTGTTTTCAGGCACCGCCAGAACCGGGCACGGCGCGGTTCGTATAACTTTTTCCGTGTTGGATCCAACCAAAAACTCGTCCATACCCGTAGTGCCTTTAGTTCCCATCACAACCAGATCAACATCATCTTCATTGGCCACATTGCGTATAGCAGTATGCAAAAAACCTTCATTCACCCGAATGCTAATGTCCAAATTGGAGTAACTGGGCATGGCCAATAATTCCAACTTGAGCTTTTCAAGTCCCACAGCTGCCGTTTCGTCATACTGCCTGTCTTCAAATTCAAATTGAGACATGGGTGCATACTCAGACAATGGAGAAGCATAAATAGTCACCAGGTTTACATGGAGCAATTCAAGTTTTGCCTTGCTTTTTAACGCAATTTCAGCAGCTACCAGTAAAGCATTTTTCGCGCCTTGAGAAAAGTCAATGGGAACAAGTATCTTTTTCATGATCTGTCGTTGCAATTTTGTTTTGCTGCGACAAAGGTTGAAAAACGGGTCTCCCAAAAAGATGATTTGTATCACCAATGGCGTTGATGTTTTACCGTTCCAGATCAGGCCAGGTCTTCAAACACTTTTTCTACATTGATTTTGATTCCGGTAGTTGGGTCTTTCAATACTTTTTTATGAAAAACTTCTTCGCCGTCGCGGGTCAAAAGTTGGATGGTTTTTAATTGAGGCACTACGATCCACGCTGAACCGACACCTGCCGGGAAATAAATGTCCCAAACTTTAGATTGCAAAAAATCAATGGTTTGCGAGGGCGAGAGAATTTCAATGGTGGTCAAAGGCATTTCTGTTTCCCTGGTTTCCACGTCGCGGACATCCAGTTTCCGTTTTGAATAGATACAAATGTCGGGAGTAGTGCCTGGTTCAGTAGCTAATGAAATCTCATTGGGGAAGATAAATTGGTTGCCGTAATTAGTTTTCAATAGAAAGCTAATTTGTGTTTGAATGGTACCGTGAATGATGTTTGGCATTGGTTTTCCTCTTTCGGTTTCGTAATCGGTGAAAGTCTCGATTTCGGGGTTGGGCTGATCCAAAAGAATTTCTTCCTTCATGGTTTTTAAATTTAGAACACAAAAATAAGCAAAAAAACGGATTGTTCCAATAGGCCATCTAGCATCATAAAAACAAAATCGCGCCACACCGGTGCTCCCGTTGTGACGCGATTTTCTGTTCGATTGGAGGTTCGATTTTGAGTCAACCCTTCAATTGACACAAAGTAAACCTCCAATACTTAATCAATATCGATAATACTCCGGTTTGAATGGTCCATCCACCTTCACGCCAATATAATCCGCCTGCATGGTATTGAGTTCTTCCAGTTCAACGCCAATTTTGGCGAGGTGCAATCGGGCTACTTTTTCGTCGAGATGCTTGGGCAGCATATAAACTTTGTTTTCGTATTTGCCTGCGTTTTCCCAGAGTTCGAGTTGGGCCAGTACCTGGTTGGTAAATGAATTCGACATCACGAACGAGGGGTGGCCTGTGCCGCAACCCAGGTTCACCAGTCGGCCTTCGGCCAGAACGATAATGTCTTTACCGTCAATATTGTAGAGGTCCACCTGTGGCTTGACGGTCATCTTTGTATGGCCATAATTGCCATTGAGCCATGCCATATCTATCTCGTTGTCAAAGTGGCCGATGTTGCACACGATGGTTTTGTCGTTCATCAGGCGGAAATGTTTTTCCATCACGATGTCACAGTTTCCAGTAGCAGTTACCACGATATTTGCGCGTGGGATAGCATTTTCCATACGCTTTACCTCGAATCCGTCCATAGCGGCTTGAAGCGCGCAAATCGGATCGATTTCGGTTACGATCACGCGAGCGCCTGCGCCACGGAGCGATGCTGCCGAGCCTTTGCCCACGTCGCCATAACCGGCCACCACTGCCACTTTACCAGCCATCATAATGTCGGTCGCGCGGCGGATAGCGTCCACGAGGCTTTCTTTGCAACCGTACTTGTTGTCAAATTTCGACTTCGTCACCGAGTCGTTGATGTTGATGGCAGGCAGCGGCAAAGTGCCTTTGGCCACGCGCTCGTACAGGCGGTGAACACCAGTGGTGGTCTCCTCCGAGATGCCGCGGATGTTGTGGGCGAGTTCAGGGAACTGGTCGAGGACCATATTGGTGAGGTCGCCGCCATCATCGAGGATCATATTGAGGGGCTTGCCGTCTTTAAAAGCGAAAAGGGTTTGTTCAATGCACCAGTCAAACTCCTCAGCATTCATTCCTTTCCAGGCGTACACAGGTATGCCTGCAGCGGCAATGGCTGCGGCCGCGTGGTCTTGTGTGGAGAAAATATTGCAAGAAGACCAGCTGACCTCGGCGCCAAGCTCCACCAGCGTTTCGATGAGCACGGCGGTCTGGATGGTCATGTGCAGGCAACCGGCGATGCGCGCGTCTTTCAGCGGTTTGCTGGCGCCAAATTCCTCGCGCAGGGCCATCAGGCCAGGCATTTCAGCCTCAGCGAGTTGAATTTCTTTGCGGCCCCATTCTGCCAGGGCGATGTCTTTTACTTTGTGGGCGGGACGAGTTTCGGTAGCAACCATAGTTGTGAATGTGGTCAATTAATAAATGTGGTCAATGTGGCAAATGAATCGAATAAGCGGGATTTATTCGGCAGCCACGACAATTTTTTAGGAACAACAAAACATCGTTCGGTAATGTTGTCAAAAAGGCGGGCAAAGGTAAGAAAATCAAAACCGACTACCAAGCTCCCAATTGAAAGTGGTCGAGTTGAATTGAGGCTGCGACTTGAAGTCGCAGCCTCAATTAGCATATCGGTTGTGGAGAAAGATTACTTTTGAGCCATGTAAACTGCTCCCACTTACACACATGAATACTTCACAGCAACGCGACCCCACTCTAGGCACTGCCCACCTCGTCTACAACGCCATCGGGCGAAGTGAGGACATTAAAAAACCTGCACGCGCAACTCTCTCAGAGCACCCGCCCGCTCGTAGTGACGGGCATGGGAGGACTTGGCAAAACTATCTTCGCTCAAATGTATTGGCGGACTTGTACCAAGCAGTGGACTTTATGCGCCGGGCAGTGGCTATTTTTTAAAAACCCCTGCCGACTTCGCATCCGCACGTGGCAATGGTGAAGAAAAGCTTGGCCTCTTTAGAGGAGCAATTGAAGCGCTGAGGGTACGGTTACTAAACTTTAAAAGTTTAGTAACCGTAGGCCAGTCACTCATGTGAAAATAATAACCATCTTAAAGAAGTTAAAACCATGGAAAAGAAAAATGAAATAAGAATTTTTGAAGAAAGAAAGGTGAGAACGCTATGGGATGCCGATCAGGAGAAATGGTACTTATCCATTGTGGACGTGATTGCTGTACTCACAGACAGCCCTAATCCAAGAAAGTACTGGAGTGTTTTAAAAACCCGGTTAAAAGCAGAGGGAAGTCAGTTGGCTACAAATTGTAGTCAACTGAAAATACAGTCTGCAGACGGTAAATTTTACCTGACAGATGTAGCCGATACCGAACAACTTTTTCGCTTAATCCAATCCATCCCATCGCCCAAAGCCGAGCCATTCAAGCTTTGGCTGGCGCAAGTGGCAGCCGAAAGGCTGGACGAAATGCAAGACCCGGAACTCACCATAGACCGGGCCTTAGAACAATACTTGCAATTGGGTTATTCCGAAAACTGGATAAATCAACGCCTGAAAAGCATTGAAATACGCAAAGAACTCACCGATGAATGGAAAAAGCGCGGACTGAAAGAAGGTGTTCAGTTTGCCACTTTGACAGATATCATCACCAAAGCATGGTCCGACAAAACTACCAAGGAGTACAAAATCCTGAAAGGTTTGAAAAAAGAAAATCTTCGGGATAATATGACCAACACAGAGCTGATTTTAAATATGTTGGCAGAAGCTTCTACAAAAGATATTTCTGCTGCTGTTGAGCCGAAGGATTTTGAGGAAAACAAAAAAGTAGCTAAACAGGGTGGCAATGTTGCCAAAGTGGCGCTCAAGGAATTAGAAGCCCGAACGGGGAAAAAAGTCGTTTCCAAATTGAATTCTAAAACGGCTTTGTCTCCAAAACAAATTGAAACAACGGATAAAAAATCGAAAAATAATTAATGGTAAGTACCAAACTGAAGCAGGAAAATTCCTTCAATATGAAGTACGTGTTGGGCACTTTTGTAGGTACCCATGAAAAGAGCACCTGATCGAGGTTGACAGAAACCCTAAAGAAGGATGCAACCAATATTAACAGACACAAATAATTGCACCTAATTTTTAAAAATTATGCTAAAGCCAGAAAGCATTATTGCTTACACTTTTTTTATGTTGATCTCAATCAACAATATCAGCGGACAGGATAGTGCCCTTGCCGAAGAATATGTACGGTTAGCAGAGGATTTTAAAAAAAATATGAATCGGGATAGTGCGGTTATTTATTATGGGAAAGCATCTGTCGAATTTCAAAATCTAGGGAACATTGAAAAACTGGTAAATACATATAATCAAATAGGGATTATACTTACAAGACAGGACAAGTATGAAGCAGCCAAAACTTATCTAGAAAAGGCTCTGTCAACAGGACTTTCTTCACTTGACAGCAATAATTTGGTCATTGCGACTACTTATATCAGTTTAGGAGTGGTTTATGCTGCAGAAGAACATTACAGTCAATCTTTAATATATCACAACCAAGCGCTTTCAATACGAATACTAAAACTTGGTGAAAACAATGCCGATGTTGCAACCAGTTATGGGAACGTAGGGAATGTTTACCTGCGCAGTAAGGATTATGACAGATCCATTGAGGCGCACAAAAAATCTATGAAAATCCGGGGAAATGTTTTTGGAGTAACCAGTGCAGAGATCATTGAATCTTATGCAGGTCTGGGAAACGCCTATAGAGAAAAAAAGGATTATGAAGCATCATTAAGCTATTTCAAAAGCGCATTGCAAAACAAGATTAAACAGCGCGGCGAGGGACATAAAGATTTAGTTAGATTTTATAAAAACATTAGTGATGTGTATTATTTAATGGACAATAAAGAGCGAGGGGATTTTTACAAAAATGAAGCGGAAACAATTTTAAAGAATTAAAGATATTTTCCAGAAACTAAGAGCGGGTTTAAATTTCAGTTACCGGGCTGCAAGTGACAAATTTTGGTTCATTCTTCGTTATCCCGAGTGCTCAGGACGCCGTAGGCATCCGGCTATGACGACAAAGCAGTCTAAAATTCCCCCCACAACAAAAACAGAACGGGCGGACAAGCCAATCTTGTCCGCCCGTTCTTGCATTTTTTTCTATGTCGATCTGATGGACGTTCAGCAAATTTTCATCGCTTCGTCTTGCTCCCATTTTTTTTCTTTCCCGCTTCAGCAGGGTTCCGAGCCGTGGCATTGTCCGCTCCGTCTTTTTTCACTTTTTCGATAATGGCTTCCGCCACTTTTTTGCCCAATTCTAATGCTACGTCGTTGTCCGTTCGGAAATGGATACCGCCCTGAAAACGCGATTCTGCGCCATCTTTTGCTAATTTTTGGAAAGAGGCCCGTTCGGATGGGAAAAAATAGGAGAACAAACCGGCTTCGACCGCGCCCACAGCAGCATGCCCCGAAGGATAACCTGGGAAGGGTGGGCTTTCAAACAAAAGCGGTTGGAATGTAGTATCGTACTGCTCCGGGCGAATGCCCCAATAGCTGTACTTGGCATCCCAGGTTGCCACAAATCCATCGTAAACCCCGATGGCAGCGATCGCGTACATGCGCGCAGCCCGAGGTGGATTGAGATGCAGGTTGTATTCGAAGATCTTTTGGTTCAGCACATCACTCATTACCGATTGGCTGTTGAACCGCAAGGCGTTTGCCATGGAGCGAGGCGTTTGTTTGAAATTTCTCAACTCCTCCATTTCCTTTGCAAAATCGGGCGGTGGGCCGGGACGGAATTGGCTGCCGCTTTCCAAAACCACCGTTTTGCTCAACCCCGCATTAGGTAGCATGGCGAATTTCCCATTCCAAATGCCCGGTTTGTCAGGAAGTTTTCCGTCCCACATGGTATTGTTCAAAAATCCTTTGGTGTGCGCGATCTCGGCTTCAGCGATCCGTTTTCCCAAGGCAAACCCTTCGCGAGTGTCACTCGGAAATGCCATGCCCGCCGCCACCCGAGCGTCCATCGCCCGATTTGCCATGCGCTGCACTGAATCAGCCAGCGTAGGAAAAAAATGTGCGATTATGGTGGAAGCCGCTCCGGCAGCTACGGAGTATTCGCAAGGATAGGACGGGCTTTCGGGGCGCAACAAGTGGAGCTTGATGCGTTTGTCTGCCTCAAAGGGGCGCAAGCGGCGATAGGCAAATTTGGAATCCCATGCGGCCACGGTGGCATCGTAAATGGCAACAGGCATCAACATATTTGCCAAAATACCGTTTTTGAGTGCGTCGTTCATCCAGATTTTGTCCATCAGGTGTTGCCAGCGATAACCTGGACTTCCGGCGTTCCAGTAAACGATTTGTTGCAAAGTCGCCGAATCTAGCGATGTTTGTCGGGCCAATACCTCCAAAATTTCCCCTTTGTTTGCGGGTGGAGGCGGCAGGCGGAAACTCTTTCCGTCAGCGATAAACCAGGTTTCCCACTGGCCGGCCTGGGGTTCAGTTTGGGCTTGAAGTTGGGCGGCCATCAAAAAAAGACTGACCGCGAGGATGTTTTTGATTTTCATATAACAAAATTTTTCAGCAAACTTATCGGCTCGAAAAATTACCCAAACCCACCGTCAACAAACGGCGTAGCATCGTCAACAAACAACGGAACCATGTCAACCGCCACGCGCACCATCCAGTCAAAAAAGCCGCCATTCCTTTCGGAAAGGGTGAAGCTTTACTTGTGGATCGCACTAGCCTATTATCTGCTCTGTCGCTTTGGTGAGCTTGTAAAACCGGAGGGCTATGACTATTGGAAAAGTTCTTTCAATAGCCTCTGGATCGTCGGTTACCTGCTCCTGGTCAATTTTGTACTTTTTGAGCACACCATACCTTTCCTTCGAGTTAACTGGAAACGGATGTTGCTTGCGCCTTTTTTACTAGGCGGGCATTTTTTGCTGTATCCTTTCGGCACATATCTCTGGAGGTATATCGGCATCAAGGCAGGCATCTATTTTGAACTAAAAAAGTACGACCACTTCGGGGAAGCGTTGCAACACTACGCAGGCGTGGGTATAGGGTCGGCGGTGTTTTTTGGCCTGATCCAACATATTTACGGACATATAAAATTGAAACAATCCGCACAAAAACTACTTATTGAAAAACAGGCGGCAGAACTCAATTACCTCAAATCACAAACAAACCCACACTTCCTGTTCAACACACTGAACAATATTTACTCCCTGGCAAAGGACAAATCCGACCTTGCCCCGGATTCCATTTTGCGGCTTTCCGAAATCCTCCGCTTCATGCTGTACCACTCGGGGGACAAATACATTCCCATCGAACAGGAAATAAAAATCATATCAGACTACATCGCGCTTGAAAAACTACGTTACGACGATTCGTTAATGGTCGAATTCAGCCACGAGCTACCAGATCAGCATCAGCCTGTCCCTCCGCTGTTGCTGATCCCACTAGTGGAAAATGCATTCAAACACGGTGCGTCTGAAACACGCTACACGCCTTTTGTGAAAATTCAACTTTCAGTTAAAGACGGGCGTTTGTTTTTTTGGGTAAAAAATTCGGTTGAAGAATCACCAGAAGACGGTGTCTTCCGGGAAAACATTGGGCTTTCGAACCTGCGGCGGCAACTCGAATTGCAGTATTCCGAATTTGAATTGAATCTCGAGCAAGGCGAAACAGCGTTTACGGCAACTCTAAAAATCAACCTTGCGAGCCATGTCTAAATTGAAGTGTATCGTCATCGAAGACGAGCCCTTGGCGGTTAAGGTGCTGGTCGGTTACATAGAACAAGTGCCTTTTTTGAACCTTTCCGGGGCATTCAAAAACGCATTGCTGGCTGCGGAATACATTCGCGAACATTCGGTCGACCTGATTTTTTTGGACATCCATTTGCCCAAACTCAAAGGCATGGCATTTTTAAAAACCCTCACCGAACCGCCCGCTGTCATCGTGACAACGGCTTACCACCAGTACGCGGTAGAAGGTTTTGAGTTGAACCTGACCGATTATTTGCTAAAACCCTTTTCGTTTGAACGTTTTTTGGCGGCGGTGAACAAAGTAAAAGCAGCGGAAAAAATCAGCCTCCTCACAAGCATTGAACGAGACTTTATCTTTTTGAACGTTCAAAAAAAGAAGGTCAAGATCCTGTTTTCCGAAATCCTTTTTGTGGAAAGCCAACGCGAATATGTTAAGGTGGTCACGACGCGCGCCGAGCATCTTTCAAAAATGAGCACCCATGAGATCGAAGCGCTTTTGCCGGCTCAACTTTTTCGTCGGGTGCATCGTTCGTTTATTATTTCTGTAGAAAAAATAGAATCGTTTACTGCGGAGGTCGCGGAAGTAGGTGGCTTCTCCATTCCGATTGGCCGGGGCTTTCGGGCTGTCATGGATACGTTTTAACGGCCCTGGTCACAGTTCCTCTAACAGTGTATCTGTATCCTGAAATTGTTACTGAATTTTCCATATCAGATTAATAATTTTGCGTTGCGCCCACTCTATTCTAATCCAGGGCTCGAGCAAATAATTTTTGTACTCAGACCTTGGAATGTGAATTTTGGGCTATCTCCATTTCACCTGCAATGTAAGCCACCGTCCAACCCCGTCTTGCCGCCGCCGCAAGTTCGCCAGAACTTTGCCGAAAATTACAACAAATGGCAAAACGTTACAGCGAATCAGAGAAACGAGTTATAGTATCGTCGTATTTGGAA
>JBJXGO010000186.1:0-27993 GCA_046160345.1 Saprospiraceae bacterium | reverse complement strand
TGAGCGAAATGCTGGGCGTTTCTGGCTCGATTACCCGCGCTGAGGCGTATTTATCCGACGTAGCCTTGGCGAAGTCGGGTTCGGACCAATCACCAGTCACCAATCAACCAATCACCAAAATGAACGTTGCCTTGCGTTTTGACGGCAAGACGATCTCAGGCGTAGGCTTCGAATTGTACCAAAACCAGCCCAACCCGTTTGTGAACCGCACGTTCGTTGGCTTCTTCCTTCCAGAAGCAGCTGAGGCTACGTTGTCGGTTTACGACGAGACAGGCCGCGTAGTTTACCAGCAGAAAGGCCAGTTTGCCAAAGGTGAGAACACGATCGCACTCGATCGGGCTTTGATCAACACCACGGGCATGCTGTACTACAAGTTGGAGACCGCTACGGACTCTGCTACGAAGAAGATGATTCAGGCGAAGTAATAAATATTTTGGAAATATTTTAATCCCTCCGGCATCCAGTATTCCGGGGGGATTTTTGTTTAAACGCAGACTAGCGTTCAATAACATTAATATTACAAAAAAATACCCAGGCTTTTGGCCATATCTATATGTCAGTAGCCGACATTTTAACCCAAAAAAGCTGGGGAGATAGCAGGCTTGGCTACCTTTGTGTGCTTTTTTCACCAACTATAAAATTGCTAAACATGATGAAAAGATTATCCATCCTCGCTTTTGTCCTACTTTGCACAGTTGCCGTTTCGGCTCAGCACAAACGCAGAGTACTCCTTGAGGAGTTCACCAACGCTTCTTGTGGTCCCTGCGCTGCGCAAAACCCAACCTTCAATGCCACAGTTTCTGCCAATATGCAGTTTCTGACCCCAATCAAATACCAAACTAGTTGGCCGGGAGTTGACCCGATGAATGCCCAGACCCAAACAGATGTTGCACCCCGTGTCACCTTTTATAATGTTTCCGGCGTACCTCACCTCCAGCAAAACGGCACGGCTGATATTTTTCCCTTGACCGGCTACAACGCAGCACAGATCCAGGCAGCGTACAATACGCTCACGCCTGTGACCATGAATATGACCCATTCGCTGAATGCTACTTACGATTCTGTGAAGATCAATGTTTCGGTGACTTCCGATGCTGCTATTACCGGTACGCTTAAACTTCGCGTTGCTGTATTGGAAGACGAAATCGTATTCGCTACGGCTCCGGGCACCAATGGAGAGAAAGAGTTTTACCAAATTATGCGCAAAACACTGCCCAATAGTGCTGGAACCACCACGGGCAATTTTACTGCGGGCCAAACCAAAACCTATTCTTTTGCCTGGAAACTTGCTAACATCTACAATCTGAACCAGTTGAGTGTGGCAGCATTTCTTCAAAACGATGGTACAAAGGAGGTTTACCAGTCTGTTCGCTCTGAGCCCATTGTCGCCCCTGATTCAGGCATCAAAATTACGGCTGATAATGTTCTGGTATGTGCTCCTGGTTACTCCCCTAGTTTCACCCTGACGAATACCGGGAACGAAGCGCTCACCTCAGCAGTTATTAAATACCGTCAAGGCACAGGAGCATGGTCATTCATTAACTGGACAGGCAACCTTCTATCAGGAGAATCCGAATCGGTCCAGATCCCCAGTATTGTGATCAACACGAGTGGCACTATCAGTTTAGAGATCAAAGCTGTTAGCTCAAATCTGGGCGTACATCCTTACCTGATCGAGGCAGGTTCAATTGTCAAATACACTGCTTCGCTGGAATCAGTTCAAGCATTGCCTTTGGCTGAAGCTTTCGAAGATGCTACTTTCCCTCCAACGGGTTGGCTGGCAAGCAATATTGGCACTAATGGCTGGAAGCAAGCCACCAACGCAGGAGCAGGAAGCACAAAATCTGCTCGTTGCAACTTTTTTGATATGGCAAAAGGCCAGGAGCCCATTTTCAACTCGCCCCGGCTTGATTTAAGTGCTGCAACCGAGGTAACCCGGCTTAAGTTTGATCATGCTTATGCTTATAAAAATATCCTTAGCTATGACAGCCTTCGGATTCAAATAACCGCTGATTGCGGCGAAACCTGGGAGACCATTTTCAAAGACGGCAAAATAGGCTTGTCCACAGCTCCCATCCATGGTGGTGTTGTCGGATGGATACCTGAAGCTTCTGAATGGAGGGCCAATGACCTGGATATCTCTGCTTATAACGGCCAGTCTGAAGTGCTTATCCGTTTTGTTGGAAAAAGTGGCAATGGCAACAACCTTTTTATTGACAATGTGAACATAAGCTCCACCGTTGGCAATAAAGAACTGACGCTTACCGAGTTCAATTTGATGCCAAACCCTACCCGCGATTTTGCAGAGCTCCGTTTCGGAATTGAAACCGCACAAAAAATCCAGCTCGTGGTGTATAGTGCAGAAGGTGTCCTTGTCCAGTCGCAGCAACTTGGCGAGATCGCTTCGGGCGAACACCGATTGGTGCTGAATGCCGCTGATCTCGCTGCTGGAAGCTACCGAGTGGTGCTGCAGGGCAGTGCCGGTGTTGCCCAAACCCAATGGGTTGTGGTGAAATAAAGGCATTAGAGGCGATCCATCATTGAAAAAATTATACCGGGCAGCCACGCCGTAGTGTGGCTGCCCGGTTTTTTGAAAAAAAATCAAATAAAAGATGTATGTTAAAAGTTTGTAAGCTTACCTTTGGTTCAATGAAGCGTGTTTTGATGATAGCGGTAATCGCATAAAGCGGTTGCCGCTTTTTTTTGCTAATTATGCGATTATACCTCATAGCGGGCGAGGCTTCGGGCGACCTACATGGCGCTAACTTGTTGAAAGCACTTTACCGTCAACAACCCCAACTATTGTGCCGGGCCTGGGGGGGCGATTTGATGCAAAACGCAGGAGCCACCCTAGTGAAGCATTATCGAGATTTGGCTTTTATGGGATTTGTTGAAGTGGTGAAAAACTTGCGCACTATTCTTGCCAATATCTCCTTTTGCAAGCGCGACATTATAGAATTCAAACCCGATGCCCTGGTGCTGATCGATTATCCGGGGTTCAACTTGCGCATTGCCCGGTGGGCCAAAGAGCAGGGAATACCAGTGGTGTATTATATCACTCCGCAACTATGGGCCTGGCATGCATCCCGTGCTCATGCCATCCGCCGTGATGTGGACAAACTTCTGGTCATTCTACCCTTTGAACAAGAATTTTTTAAAAAATATGACATCGAGGCAAAGTTTGTCGGCCACCCCTTGCTGGATGAAATGTTGAATGCCGGATTAATTCCTGATGGCCGGTCCGAATCCATCGGTCCATCGATCACCCGCCAAATTGCCCTTCTCCCAGGCAGCCGAAAACAGGAACTGAGCCGTATTTTGCCCAGGATGCTCGAAGTAACCCAAGACTTTCCCGGGTATCAATTTGTGGTAGCAGGCACGGCTTCATTACCCAAAGAATATTATCAATCGCTTTTGAAAAATTACCCCAATGTGAAGCTCGAGATAGGCCAGACCTACGAGGTATTGCGATGCTCTCAGGCTGCACTCGTAAAATCAGGAACCTCCACGCTGGAAACCGCGCTGCTAAACGTGCCACAGGTGGTGTGTTATGCAGGCAACTGGCTATCCTATCAAATCGCCAAACGCCTGGTGAAGGTGAAATATATTTCTTTAGTAAACCTGATCATAGACCGGCCAATTGTGCGGGAATTGATTCAGGATGAACTGAATAGGAAAAACCTTCGGGAAGCCCTGGCTGACATTCTGGACTCGACAAAATCGAAAATTTTGCAGACATCTTATACCGAACTTCGCGAACGCCTGGGCGGTGGCGGTGCATCGGAAAGGGCAGCAAAAGAGATATTGTCCTTAGGAGCTGATGCGGGAATTTGAGGATCCGGCAATTCTGGAGCGTTCGGGGAGTGTTCAGAAAACAGCGTCTATTCCCCGGTCACACCATTTGACCAAATCCCCCATTAACCAAACTACTGGACATTTTCTGAAATCGAGACCTATAAGGTTTTTGGAAACCTTATAGGTCTAGGGGTAAACAAAAATGTCCAGTATTATGCCAATTACCTCATCACTAGCCTTCCACACATACTGCCGCTATTGCCGCGCAAGTTGAAAAAGTAAGTGCCGGAAGGAAGTCCGGCCCGTTCTATGACAACGGATTGTCCGCGCAAGTCATTGAAACTGCGCAGCGTACGCCCAGTCAAATCAGTAAGTGTAAACGACATGGGTTCGGCATTCGGATTTTCAAAAAATACGGTGCTGCTTTCGCCCATAGGATTGGGCTGAACAAATACAGCAAAAGGCCTAAAACCTGCCTCATGGCTGGACACATAACTTACCGGGACACAATTTGGGTCGGCGAGGGTAGCGTTGCTTTGTTGGTATTTGTTGTTCACCACGGCAATAATTTCCGACACACAGATTTTGTGGTCGGTCAATTTTGAATAATGGACACGAAGGAAATTGTTGGGCAGGAAGTTCTTTTTTATGCTTGCCGTGTCATGGGAAAGCGTCAGAATTTTTCCGGTTGCCGGGTTGAAAATTGGCACGGCCTGAAATTCACTTGCTAGGTTTTCCACTGATTCAATCACAAGGCCGCTTACGGCAATTTCACAGGCCATTACTTCAGTGACAGGATTGACGATTTGAATGTCAAAAGTTTTGGCAATGGTGTCCACCGTGCCAGGCAGGATGGTCAATAGATCCTGGGTATTCAGGAATCCCGTGGGGAACTGGCAAGGGAAACGTTGAATCCAGTGTTGCTGATTGTTGGCATAGAGGTTGCATTCCTGGAGAAGGGCTGCGTCGAACACATTGATGGAACCGTCTTCATGCAGATCGTTACAGAAACTGGGGCTGCCATTGCCGGCTAATGCAGCACTCAAGTATCCGTCCACATCAAGCGCATTGCGTACCGTATCCTGATTCCAATCTCCGTGGAGTGCAGAGCCATTACAAACTCCGTTGCAGTCAGGGAGTGCGTTGCCAAAGATCTCCCCATTGCAGTCGGTGAATTGTTGGCATGAATCGGTGTTGAAGATTACTTCGGGCGTGTTGCCATCGTACAAAAGGTTGAAGCAGACTTGTGCCCAGTTGTTGTCGTAAGTTTTTTCGACACGGCCCAGTTTGTCAGGGCTTTTGTCCCAGTTTACCCGTACCACCATGGTGTAGTTGTCGGCGGGGAGCTCTGTAATATCAATCCATTGGCAAGGAGTGTCTGGGCCATAAACATCACCACAGCTTGCCGAAATCCCCATGTTGATACAATTGTATTTCCTTTCCTTTCCGAAACAAAAAGCGTCTAGCACACAAAACCCGGTTTTCTGGCCAATGGGAACGCGGTATCCTTCCGAATTGTACAGGATATAATCGGCATAACCCATATAGTGCCAGTGTTGGTGGCAAGGATCGTAAACAAACTGAGTGGATGGGTCATTGATATTTTCGGGTGTTTTGCCGATGTAATAGTCTGCATCACCGATGTTTGTGATTTGGGTAGCAAAACTGAGGATATATCGAGTGCCCAACCCGCGCAGGCAGCCAGCGTCGACCAAACACAAATCATTGTTTAACATATCCATCAATTCGATTGTATTGAGCAAATAATCCTGATTCATCAAAAAATCTGGAGCCTTGGGACATGCCGGGTCGCCCGGGTATAGGCAAATGCCACTGCTGATCGTAGCAAGCGGTTCGTAGTTGCAAGCAACGGGGTCCATGCAGCCAGTCACAGGGCCCAAATAGCTGAGCGAGTAGGGTATCGGTTCGGGGCTACAGCCGGGCTCTTGATAGCGCAATCGGAGGTAGTAATCTTTTCCAGCTTCTAAATTGAGGTGTATCGATGCCGAGCTGTCTGGGCAACCATCCAAGGAATAGGCGATGGTGCCCAATTGAATTTCAGAAATAAAAACGCCTGCACAACGGTCGTAAACCCAAATTTTGATCGGGCACATTGCGCCGCAAGTCGCGAAGACATAGACGCCTGTATCGGCAGGCGTGAAAGAGAACCAGGTCTCCTCCGCCGTTGGAGTGGTGTTCGTGCCAAGGCTCAGGAAAACTGGGCTTATACAGGAGCTTCCCGGTGTACAGTTGAGTTCCACGCTTTCGGTCTGTACCTGGAAACTGCCGTTGAGGCGTTTATAGACAAGTGTATCGTTTACATAAAGGCGATACCATCCATCCGGGAAAAGACCGCTGAAGCCGCCATTAATGGTGAATTTTATACATTGGTCTGCAGGAACACAGACAGTAAAAACATTGGTAGCCGTATCTTGCAGCATGCCAGAGCCATATTCAATGTTTCCGTCAAGACTTGTGATTTCCCAACTGACCTCGAAAAAGAAATTGTTGTGATTGATTTCGACCCGCACAGAATCTTGCCCCGGAGGGCATTGAGCCGATGTATTGAAGGAAATGAAACTTAGCAAAAGGGCTAGAAAAACAGGCGCTGATTTCATACAACTGAAAAATGATATTTTGAAAAACCTCCTGCAAAGAACGTAAAAACAAGGGGCAAAAGAGGCAACCCAAAACGAAAAAAAACATTTGGTCGTTGAAAGGCAATTTGTACACTCGGCATGGTTTTGGGATGTTGGAATCGAATTGCAACGATTTTGAAGTTTATTTGTTAGAATTTTCTGTCACGACCCAAAGGCTAAAACTTGGTAAGTAATTTCAAAAACTAAATAAATATGCGGAAAAAACTCCTGACGCTCCTCTTCGGCACACTTTGTTTCCCAGGGTTGATCATTGCTCAAAATACGAATGGGTGGATATTTAAAAATGAAAAAGAGGGCGTCAAAGTTTATTACAGAAAAACCTCCGATGTGTATGAGCTGAAGCTCATTACTTCGCTAAAGGTAAGTCTTTCGGGATTGGTGACGCTCCTTTCTGAAGTTGACAATTATCCAAGATGGGGCTATAAAGTGGCCGAATCCCGCGAACTTAAAAAAGTGTCGGACTGGGAAATATATTATTACTCCAGGCTTGATTTCCCCTGGCCATTGGACGACCGCGATATCGTGGTGCACTCCAAAATGGAACAAGATCCCCTTACCCGGCGGGTCACTGCCACCAGCATAGCAGAACCGAATTATTTGCCCAGCAACAAGGGCGTGATACGCATGACAAATGCACGTACAAGCTGGACACTTTTGCCCGGGCCAGGCGGCTGGACCTACGTGGAATATTACATTTATTCCGACCCCGGTGGTAGCCTGCCCGATTGGTTGGTTAATATGGCCCTGGATGTAGGGCCCCGCGAAACCATTAAGAATATACGCAGTTTCGTGCAGCAGGAAAAGTACCAGAGCGTCAAATTGGCGCATTTGAAAGATTGAATCTATGCAACTAACATGAAACTAGGTCTTTTCGGCTACGGCAAAATGGGCAAAGCGATCGAACAGATCGCTGAAAACCAGGGCATTGAAATCGTATGGTGTATTCGCCGCGATGATAAACCGAGCCCTGCACTGCTGCGCCAGGCAGATGTCGCCATAGAATTCACCCGCCCTGAAGCCGCTTTTGACAATGTGATGCTTTGCTTGCGTACCGGATTGCCCGTGGTAAGTGGCACTACCGGCTGGTTCGACCGACTTGCAGAAGCCCAAAAATTTTGCACAGAAAACAAGGGCGCCCTGCTCTGGGCTTCTAATTTTAGCGTCGGGGTCAACCTCTTTTTTGCGCTCAACCGCCGACTTGCCCAATTTATGTCCGGCCATGCTGAATATGCTGCCACCATCACCGAAACCCATCATATTCACAAACTGGATGCACCCAGCGGCACGGCTCTTACACTTGCCAACGAACTAGCGGCAAATTCCAAACGCTATTCCGGCTGGTCGCTGAACCCAGCTGTTCCGGCCCCCGGAGATATTCCCATCATTGCCCACCGTGAAGGCGAAGTACCAGGCACCCACCTCGTGCGCTGGCAAAGTGTGGTGGACGAGATCAGCCTGGAGCACAAGGCACACTCGCGTGCGGGCTTCGCAGCGGGTGCTGTTTTGGCTGCGCAGTGGATTGTGGGAAAGCAGGGAGTGTTTGAGATGGGGGATGTGCTGGGGGTGTAATAAGCTGCGTGTCAGTTATTAATACTGCAGGCAATGTTTGGCCATTTGAATTTTATTTAGTAATTTTGGTGGCTGATTCGTTTCGACTATTTCTCAATCGCGCGCACGAGAGCGAAAAAGCGGCTCTCCTTTTACCCGCCATAGCCCGTCTAGGGCGAGGGCGGGTTTTACCCACCCTAGTTTTTACAGAGGAGAAAGGAAGGCGGGTTTTAATCGCTTCAACTCCCTTACTTGCAGCAGTTTTCTGAAATGTTTTGCCTGTCACGGAATTCGAGACAGCTACGTGCTATTTTTTATCATTTTTAAACGCTTTTACCTACAATGAAAAAGATTTTATTTCACAGCTTCACAGCTTCACAGCTTCACAGCTTCTTAGGATAGCTAGTGCTATGCTCCTAATTTCCCTTTTAGCACCCAGCACTGCGAGGGCACAAGGAACTGAATCGTCCTACGACCCTTGCGCTCTGGCATCTCCGCCTCCTCCAAGCTGCTTAAATGGCTCCCGCAGCTGTGACGGGCCTCAACAAATCTGCTCACCAGGTTATTGCTGGGCGAGTGGAGTACCCTCCATTAATGCTGGGATACCGCTTGGCGGGTTAGTAGAAAACAAAGTCATTGATATCGGAGGAACCTACACCATTACCATTGGTGTAACTTTTAAAAACTGTACATTCAGGATGCTTGGCGACGCTCGGGTCAATATTTCTCCTGTTGGGGATGATCCGATAAATGTTGTTTTTGACAATTGCGACTTTTTTGGTTGCTATCAAATGTGGCAGGGTATTGTAGTGGATGTTTCTGCAGCACTCGGCGGACTTAATTTTGCCTTTTTTGATGGTAACATAGAAGATGCCTACAAAGGCCTTACATTGGACGAAAACGGCGTAAATGCAGGCCCGGGTGGTAGCTACCAAATATCTAACAACACCTTTCGCAACAACCATATTGGCATCACCAATCTACGATACATAGGGCATAGCCTTAACGCAATAATTCGGAAAAACCAGTTTTTTCAAACATCTAATCTTGCTACAAGGGTAGGGTCTTTGAATGACCCCAACTTGCCTGTCCCAATGCCGGGCTACCCGCTTGCCTACGCCGGAGTAAAACTTGTCAATTTGAATGCCACAGTTGGCGTGAATATTCCTGCCGAAGCGAACATGTTTAGTTGCCTGCTCAATGGCCTGATAACAGAAGGAATCAGGAATAACGTAATTAGTGTCAATAACACTTTTGAGCGAATTACCAATCGCGGTATCTGGAGCACTCAAGGCTATATTGGTGTTTTTGGTTGCACTTTTGGAATTGGCAGCGGTGTGTGCGTATTTACGGAAAGCTCAAGTCTTGATGCCAGAAGCAATATTTTCGGAGGGAACTGGATCGGAGGGGTACACTCGATTGCCAACAACAATGCCCAGTTCATCACTATTAACAACCAAAATCAGTTCAACATCGTAGGTAACCTGTGGACATTCGGAGTTTTTGTGGAAAGGCCTCAAGCATTGTCGGGGGCCCACTGCACCATTGATCACAACACTTTTACAGTAGGAGGCGCGGTTAAAAATTTTGTCTGTATAGCATTATTGGACCTTGTAGATGCATCCGATGATGCAATTATTGCCTGGAACACGATCAATGTCAACTCCACGACAGGCCCTGTTTATGGCATCAGCACAATGCTGGGCAATTCTGACAAGCTTAAGATCGAGGAAAATATCATAAGCTACGGGACTACCCACATTGGGGGCGCTGGCAGTTTTGCCATTCAAATTACCCCTGTCAACGACCCCGACCAGAACGCTTCGCAAGGCCATGTGGTGAAGCATAACACCATAACTGGCCCTGACATATCCATCGACGCGCTCACTTGTGCCATACACAGCGAATCTGTACAAGGCATAGAATACTGTGACAACATACTGGATTTTTCTTACCGGGGTCTGCATTATAAAAATGACTGTGGCGATGTGGCCTTGCGCCAAAACCACATGCAGCACCATACCAAAGGCTTGGATATTTCCGCGCTGACTGCGAACGATATGCCGGGGATAGGCCTACAATATGGTCGAGGAAATACATGGAACATTCCTCCGGGTGATTGTATGGATAAGGCCGTAAACCATGATGTGCCATTGGATTCTATGAATATACCCATTCTGATTACCTCGCTTTTCAGGGTACCGGAATTCACGAGTCCGCCATTTAGATACTATCCTCTTCCTGTTAAAATAAGCCCAGATCCGACTGATGCAAATAGTGTTAACTTCCTTTGGTTCAGAGAACTTGGCGTAGATATTGATTATTGCGTTCCAGGTTTGGCGCCAGAATCTTCACGCCAACTAACGGCTTACGAAAAGCAGTTGGTTGATGGTCTTTCTCCATACACGGGCGTTACGCTTTGGGATTTGAAACTTCGGACCTACACCAAATTGCTACTCCACCCGGCACTGCGGCCTGCGGGCTCTCCAGAGGAGACGTTTTTGGCCAGCCTTGCCAATACTAGCATTTCCTCCTTTGGCCAAGTGATACAGATGATGGGGAGTAGTTTGGCCCTGCCGGCTGCTGATCAGCAGTTGTTTGACAACTATAACAGCTCCGTCCAACAGGCGGCAGAAAACCTGGCCGTCTGGGATGCCAGCCAGGATTATTCCTCCACCAGCAACCTGACAGATATCTGGTTTGCTGCCCGGTTGGTACTGCTCCAGGCCTTGGCAGCTAATACCGCCAATCTTGCTGCTTTGGAAATATCACGAAACGCCTTAGTAACCACAAATTTGCAAAATGTGCTGGCTTACAATGCAGGCATCTCCACAACTCTACCTTATGAAGCGGCTAACAAGGCCTTGTACGATATCTGGCTGCGCCGCTTGCTTCAGGAGCCTTTGACAGAGGCATACTATGAACAGATACTGGCCTTGGCACAACAGGACCCGGCAACAGCGGGCAAAGCGGCACGCGCTGCTGCCAATTTCGTGGCCCCTTGCGACCGATATCTCTTTCAGTATGATGATGGCGAGCCAGCACAACGTGGCTCTGTTCAGGCCCGAGCGGACAAGGCTATTGACTTAGCAGCATTCCGGATATCGCCCAACCCCAGCAGCGCACTCGTGGAGATTTCTTTGTCTCTAAACATGGCCACATCGTTTGTGGTCATAAATGCTTACGGCCAAAAAGTACACCATGTAGAATTGGCCGCAGGGACACGAAACCTGTCCTTGGATTTGGCAAAACTTCCATCCGGCCTTTATTGGGGCGTTCTGTTGGATGCCCAAGGACAGCGCATTGGCATTGAGGCACTTGCCCTAAATCATTGATTTTCTCTCAAAATTCACTTAGCCGCTCGCGACCGAAAGGCCGCGGCGGCCATTTCTGTTTGTTCCTATGAAAAACATTCCCGCGCTCCTATATTTCTTTATTTGCTTTCCTTGTCTGCTCTGTGCCCAAGTCAAGCATGACTATATGTGGCCATTTGGCTTTGGCGAAATCAAGATTTGGAATGGATTTATGCAAGGCGGCACCTTGATTGATTTCAAACCTTCCCCCCCTGAATTAACGCTACATGACTTTGCCACGGATTACCCGTTTGCTTCCATTTCCGACAAAGACGGCAACCTCGTCGCCTTTACCGACGGCTGCAGGATTGCAAACCGAAACAAAGCGATGATGCTGAACGGGGACTCGCTCAATCCGGGGAAGGTATTTAATTCTTATTGCGACGCTCCATCTTTCTACCCAATAATCCAGCCCTGTATTTTCCTGCCGAGGCCGGGCAGCGACAGCCTCTACTACCTTTTCCATATGCGGAGCGACAACAAGTACCGCAACCCGATGAACCTGCTTTATTCGGAGATAGACGCCAGTCAGGACAGCGGCAACGGGGCGGTGATCCGGAAGAACGAGGAAGTATTTAGCGACTCGATCTTGCTGGGGCAGTTCGTCACCGCCACGCGCCACGCCAACGGGCGCGACTGGTGGGTGGTGGCCACCCGCCGCTTCAACAGCGAAATACACGTCACGCTGGTCACGCCCGACACGGTGCAGTACATTGGGATGCAGGATGTTGGCTTTACGGAAGTGGATAGTGGCTATTGCTGCAACCAGACCCGCTTTACACCAGATGGCAGCAAGTTCTTCCGAAACCACCCCGGGGGGATGTTGATCCTGGATTTTGACCGTTGCAGTGGCACATTTTCCAAGCCGGTGTACTGGGATTACCACACCATGCCATCCGGCTCTGGAGGAGTGTCCATATCGTACAACAACCGCTTCCTTTACTTGAGCACCGGGGATAAAATCCAACAATATGACCTATTTGCATCGGACATTTTGGCCAGCAGGGAAGTGGTGGCAGAATATGACGGCTTTCTGTTCCCATATCCAACATACTTTTTCCATGCACAACTCGGACCCGATGGGAAAATATATGTCCTCCCCAACTCAGGAGATGGTATTCTCCACGTCATACACAGCCCCGGCAAAAAAGGACTAGCCTGTAATGTAGAGCAACATGGCATAATACTGCCAGCAATTGGGAGTTTTTTTGAGCCCAACTTCCCAAACTACCGGCTCGGCCCGCTCGACGGCAGTCCCTGCGATACACTGGGCATTGACAACCTGCCCGTCGCGCACTTCCGCTGGAATGCGGAGGACACGCTCTCGCCGCAGCAGATCGAGTTCACCGACCTGTCCTATTATGAACCTGCCACCTGGCACTGGGACTTCGGTGATGGCACCAGCAGCCAGGATACCAGCCCGGTTCACCTGTATGCTGCGCCGGGCATTTATACGGTGTGCCTCAGGGTCTGCAATGCAAATGCCTGCGATACAGTATGCCAAGTGGTTGAAATAGAAGCGGTTAGTACCGTCACGCTGCAAGGAGAAGGCGGAAAGGTGCTGCTCTGGCCGAATCCGGCGGGGGAGTTGCTGCATTTGCATGCAGAAGAGGAAATTGTACTAGTCAATGTAATTGATGGCACAGGCAAGGCAGTTTTGCAGCAGACCGTTGCTGGAGGAGTCCGTCAGATATCTGTAGATATTCGCCGCCTCCCAGCTGGGCTCTACTACATAAGCCTCAGCACCGAGGGCAAGCAATGGAGTGGGAAGTTTGTGAAGAAATAAGCATTGAGGAAACCCAAAAAAATGTTCTCCCACTACAATCGGCAGCGCGGTTTAAAGTCGTGTCGCCGATTTGATTTGAAATCTTTCCCCATTCAGATATACATTTCCTTCAAATTTTTGAATCTTGTTGGCCGTTTTTCACCACCCACTACTTACTCATGCGGCTACTTTTCACCTTCCTCCTCCTTTCCTTTTTATTGAATCTCAACACTTTACACGCACAGGTTTCTAAGGATGTAACCGTGCCCCTTTCGGCAAGTATCACGGTCGGCCCTGCCAGTGTAACGCTCAATTGGCCCAATCCGGGCAATGCCGGCCTGCTTGTGCGCCGCCGGACCAAAGGGCAGGGGAATTCTGCCTGGCAAAATGTTTTGAACGTCTCTAATTCAAATCTAAGCACGCTTACGGACAACAATGTGACCGCCGGACAGATCTATGAGTACGCTATCCTGCGCATAATCAATGGCCTAAGCGCTTATGGCTACGCGCATGTTGCCTTGCAAGCCAAGCCGGTGGATAGCCGGGGGAAGATCCTGATTTTTGTGGATTCCATGAACGCTGACGCTTTAGGCGTGGAACTTGTTCGTATGAAAAATGATATGCGCGGCGATGGATGGTGGCCCATCGCTTTTCATACCGGACCCTCTTCGACCGTACAATCCATAAAAAACAAGATCGTTGAAGAATACAACGCTGACCCTGCCAGTGTAAAAGCGGTGCTCCTGCTCGGAAGCATCCCCGTCCCTTACGCCGGCAATTCAGCCTGGGATGGCCATACCGACCATCAGGGCGCATGGCCTGCAGACACTTATTATGCAGACATAAATGGCAACTGGACCGATGCAACCGTGAACAATACCTCGCCCAGTCGCGATGCCAACGACAATATCCCGGGAGACGGCAAATTTGACCAAAGTTATTTGCCTACCGTTGCCGAGTTGCAGATCGGCCGCGTGGATTTTAGCCATATAAATGCCGCTGCTTTCGGAGTAGCGGATCAAATTGGGCTAATGAAACGATATTTGGACAAGAATCACCGTTGGCGCATTGGAGATTATGCCGTGGAAAACAAGGCTCTCGTGGACGACAACTTTGGCTATTTCGGTGGGGAAGCTTTTGGTTCCAACGGCTACCGAAATGCTTACCCCTTGGTGGGGGAGGCCAACATCGTTGAAACTGATTTTTTTGACGGAACAGAGACCCAAAGCTATCTGCTTGGGTACGGCTGTGGTGGCGGAAATTACTACGGTGCAAGTGGCGTAGGTTCCAGCACAAATTTTGCAACCGATTCCATCAACATTGTTTTTTCCAATCTTTTTGGCTCCTATTTTGGCGATTGGGACGTTGAAAACAGCCCATTCATGCCTGCTGCCCTGGCCTCTCGCGGAGGGATACTGACCTGTTCCTGGGCTGGCCGACCACACTGGTTCTATCAGGCGCTGGCTTCTGGCGAAACCATAGGATATTGTGCAAAAGAGACTATGAATTCACAACTCAATGCTGCATACCCGGCTTCTTTTGGCAAAGGAGGAGCCCATGCGGCCTTGCTTGGCGACCCAACGCTTCGTGCCCACATTGTAAAACCCGCTACCAATTTGACACTTTCCAATCTAAATTGTCAGGCCGTTGGGCTTAACTGGACGCCCTCAGAGGATACTGTGACTGGCTACCACATTTACCGGGCTCCCTCGCAAGACGGGCCATATACGCGCCTGACTACCGAGCCGATCTCAAGTACTGCTTTTACGGACAACAGCCCCGTTGAAGGCACTCAATTTTACCAGGTCAGGGCACTTAAAACAGAAAATGCACCAGGCGGTGGCATCTATACAAACAACGCGATCGGGCCAATTAAATTCATTGCATTCTCGTACCTCACCGCAAATATTGAGCCTGCGGTATTCGATTGTAACGGAGCCTTTACCCTCTGTGTGAACGCTGGTGGAGGCACTGCCCCTTACCAGTTTATGTGGTCGAATGGAAGTACCGAAGCTTGTGCAAAATACGATTCTTCCGGGATAGTTCATGTAGCGGTAACGGACCAGGCGGGTTGCGTCATTCAAAGCCAGCAATTTACGGTGCTTGCTCCAGCTGAAATAGAATTATCCTTTATCATCGTCCATGAAACGGCCCCCAATGCGGGCAATGGCGCTATCACTCTTTTAACCACGGGTGGATCAGGCCCTTACACTTATTTGTGGAGCAATGGCGCCACCACTCAAAACATCGTCGGGCTGACGGCTGGAGTCTATACCGTGACCGTTACGGACATGGCAGGCTGTACAAGTACTGATATTGCCATCGTGAATACGCCCTCGGGCACTACCACGGAGGAATATTCCATTTTTGAGCAATTCCTGCTCTTTCCCAATCCAAGCGATGGGCAAACTTCACTTGTTTTAAAAACACGCAAATCTTCCGCGATCCAGGTTGAAATACATGATTGGGCCGGGCGGCTGGTTTGGGCAAATACGACCGAAAAAGCCAATGCGCTAAGCCTCCCGATCGACTTGAAAAACAGTCCGACAGGTATTTACACTTTAGCAGTTTGGGTTGACAATCAGGTTTTTGTGCGAAAATTTGCGGTAACAAAGTAGAAGGAGTGAGCATTAAGAAACCGGGAAGACCTTGTCTGAAAAACCCTGCTTATTATCATTAACATTAGCCTATATAATTTGGCCTGATACAAATGTTCAAGAACAGAAAAAAACGTTTGCTCATTTGAGCAGCATTTCCAGCAATTTATTGAATCTTGCTGTCTAAACCATCATTGGCCCAACCATCACTCTCACCAACCATCCTTGTCTTATGCGGCTACTTTTTCCCATTATCTTTTTGTGCTTATGTTTCGACGCCTTACAAGCGCAAACAAGCAAAGATGCCACGGTTCCCATCACTGCTACCCTGAATACTGGCCCAACCAGCATCACGCTTGTATGGGCCAATCCTGGCATGGCTGACCTGCTCATCTTGCGCCGCACCAAAGGCCAGGCCGGAAACGGATGGGTACAATTGCTCAACGTAGCTGGTTCTAATTTCAATACCCTCACCGACAATGGTGTGGCAAACGGCGCAATTTACGAGTACGTCGTTCAGCGCGTTGTGAATGGTGTATTCGCTTTTGGTTATGTACATGTTGCCATCAATGCCAACCCTGTGAACTCCCGGGGCAAAGTGCTGATTTTCGTGGACTCAACTACTGCGAATGCGCTCGTTCCTGAACTCTCCCGCTTGAAAGACGACTTGAGGGGAGATGGCTACTGGCCAATAACCTTTCACACCGGGCCATCTTCAACGGTTAAGTCCGTTAAAGACCAGATCATCGCCTCCTATAATGCCGACGTGCTCAACGTAAAATCGGTGCTGCTACTCGGGAACGTACCCATACCTTATTCAGGCAATGCCAACTGGGACGGTCACGCCGAACACGCAGGTGCATGGCCTTCTGATGCCTATTATGCCGACGTGAACGGGGTTTGGACCGATGTATCCGTCAACAACGTTACACCTGCCCGGGCAGCCAACGACAACATCCCTGGCGACGGAAAATTTGACCAAAATTTTATACCTTCAATTGCCGAATTGCAGGTGGGCCGGGTTGATTTCCGCCGTATCAATGCGCCGGCCTTTGGTGCAGCCGATGCCATTGGGTTGATGAAGCGGTACCTTGACAAAAACCACCGCTGGCGTACAGGAAATTACCCCGTGCAGAACAAAGCCCTTGTGGACGACAACTTTGGCTATTTTGGTGGGGAGGCATTTGCTGCCAATGGTTTTCGCAACGCTTACCCCCTGGTTGGAGAAGCGAATATCGTGGAGGCCGATTTTTTCAACGATACCAACCCGCAATCCTATCTTATGGGATATGCTTGTGGTCCAGGCACCTATCAAAGTGCTGGTGGTGTGGGCAGTAGTGCAAATTTTGCTACGGACTCTGTAAACGTCGTTTTTTCCAATCTTTTTGGCTCCTACCATGGCGACTGGGATTTTGAAACTGATCCCTTCATGCCCTCGGCTTTGGCCGCTCGCGGTGGAATCCTTACTTGTTCCTGGGCGGGAAGGCCGCACTGGTTCGAGCAATACCTGGCCTCCGGTGAAAGTATTGGTTACAGCACACTGGAAACAATGAATTCACAATTCAATCTCGGTTTTTTTGGCTCTAGCGGCGAAAGCGGTGCCCATGTGGCCTTGCTGGGCGACCCAACGCTTCGCGCTAATGCGGTGAAGCCCGCTACAAATCTGGCACTTTCAGCCCCTTCTTGCAACAGTGTAGCGATTAGCTGGGCGGCTTCCGCAGACCTGGTGACCGGATACCATGTTTACCGTGCGCCCTCGCAAGACGGGCCCTACACGCGCCTGACCACCAACCCGATTGCAGGTTTGAATTACACTGATAATGCCCCTCCGCTCGACACGCTCTATTATCAGGTTCGCGCTATAAAAAATGTAAGCAATCCCGGTGGCGGCACCTATGCCAACAATGCCGTTGGCCCAATAAAGTCCATTATTTTCACAGGAGCAGGCGGGCCAACTGTATCCGCTACGGGAGGCACCTTGAACTGCATGACTGCCAGCGTGATGTTGACCGCAAGCCCAAGCGCACCCATAACCACCTGGAGCTGGGCGGGCCCGAACAATTACAGCAGCAGCATGCAAAACCCAACGGTGACCTTAACAGGCCCCTACACCGTAACCGCCTTTGATGCATCAGGTTGCAGCGCAACAGCTACGGCCACCGTTGTAGGTGATTATGCAGCACCTAATATTACATCCATGGTGAGCAACACCCTGAATTGTGTCAACACTTCAGCAACCATTACGGTAACACCAGCTGGGCTTGCTTCTTGCATAATTACCGGGCCTGGCAATACGTTTGTCCAGGATTTTTCAGCAACGGTAACACAGCCAGGCACTTACAATATTGCCGTTGTATCCTCCGTGAATGGCTGCATCGGAAACGGTTCGATACAAGTGCTTACTGACATGGCAATACCCTCCGTATCAGCAAGCAATAGTGGGCCTATTACCTGCGCGAATTCCAATGCTCAATTGATGGCAAGCTCGATAGTGCCCGGGGCAAGCTTCGCCTGGTCAGGACCTTGCGTCAACGGTAGCACCGCTACCTGTGCCGGAGTATATATGGTTGTGGCAACAAACCCACTCAATGGGTGCACCAACACAGCCACCACAACGGTAGTCTCGGACACGAATACGCCTACAGCAACCGCTTTAGGAGGTGTGCTTACGTGTGAAACCCTTTCCATACCTTTAACAGCCTCGACCAATGCACCCAATGCCACTTTCATCTGGTCAGGGCCTTGCGTGTCAGCTGGGCCGCCTGTAATGGCTACCTGTGCCGGAGTATATACCGTGGTGGTTACCAACACTGCCAATGGGTGCACCAACACCGCAACCGCTACCGTCACGGAAGATGTTCAACCACCGAATTTGAACCTGCCGACCCCGCCACCACTCACCTGCACCGTGCTTTGTTATGCTTTTATTGCACCGGTTATTCCTGGCATTGAACTCTACATTGCCGGACAGTTAATTCCACCTGGCTCCTCTATTCAGTTTTGTCAGCCTGGAACCATAGAAGTAACCATAAAATCCACTGCAAATGGTTGTAGCACCACGCAGGACATGGTCATTACACAAGATGTAACTCCCCCCAATGCGAATGCTGGACAGGATCAGGTTATTTCGTGTAATAACCCTTCGGTTCAAATATTTAGCACAGGCAGTAGCACCGGGGCGAATTTTGCCTTGCTTTGGACTGGGCCTGGAGGATATACCTCTATTCAACCAAACCCAAGCGTCATCCTCCCAGGCAGTTACAACCTCTTGATTACCAATACTGCTAACGGTTGCACTGCTTCAGACCAAGTGCTTGTTTCGTCTGATCCAAGCCTCCCTACTGTAAACGCGACAGTGAGCGGCCAGCTCAACTGTTCTAATCAATCGGTTCAATTGCAGAGCGGGAATGATGACCCAGGGGCACAATTTGCTTGGGGAGGGCCTAATGGCTTTTCATCCACCTCGTCTGACCCAATAGTTTCAGAACCCGGCACTTATCAAGTTGCGGTGTCCGTAGGTTCATGTTTTGCTACAGATGTAGTAGAAGTGATAAAAGCCACCGATCTCATTGTAACAAGCAACCCGGTTGTGCTGAATTGTGACGGAATAATCACAACTTGCTTAAATATTAGCGGCGGTACCATGCCTTACAACATCCTGTGGTCCAATGGAAGCACAACGAATTGCGCAACATTCACCGGAACCAGTACGATTGGCGTTTCCGTAACGGACGCAGGAGGTTGTAGTTTCCAAAGTACACAAACAATAGTGGTGCCTCCGACCATATCGGCAACCGTCACCTCTACCTATAATTGCAACGGATCATTCAATGTTTGTGCCATGGCCATGGGGGGGAGCCCTCCCTACACTTATCAATGGTCAAATGGCGGAACCACCCCTTGTACCATTTCTAATGGAATGGGTAACCTTCTTTTGTCCATTACCGATGCTGCAGGGTGTATAAAATCGGTGAATGTTTTGGTTTCACAGCCACCGCTCCCCATTTCGCTTTCATCGGTTGTCACGAACGAATCCGCCCCTAATGCAAACAACGGGGCTATTAACCTGACCCCAGCCGGCGGTACTCCACCCTACCAGTATTCCTGGAATACCGGCGCTACTACCGAAGACATTTCCGGACTTGCAGGCGGCGTTTATACTGTAACTGTGACGGATGCCAATGGGTGTACCAGAACATCTACTGCAACGGTTTTAACCACCTCCGGTACTGAAGAAACAGCGTTTTTCGAACTTTTCCAGCTTTCTCCCAACCCAACAGAAGGGCAGGCTTTGCTTTCGCTGAAGTTGGTGGAGACCGCCAAGCTGCGCATTGAGATCCGCGATGCTGCCGGGCGTTTGATCTGGGAAAGCCCGGGCATAAAAACGGAGCAGCTGAACCTTCCAATTGACCTGAGCAACAGTCCGGCAGGGATGTATTCCGTCTCCGTTTGGGTTGAAAATCAGGTTTTTGTGCGAAAATTGGCGGTAGTACGGTAGGACGAACTAAAATTCGTGTTACCTTAAGTTGCCGAAACGATGGATGATCGTTTCGGCAACTTGTTTTTTGGGTATGGAACAAGTTGGCGTAATTTTGGCTGCATTAAATACAAAAACCGAGCATACCGATACCATGTACAAGCATCCCGCTCACCTGATATTCATCGCGTTGTTCCTTTTGTCTTGTGGAAAAAACACCATTCCGCAATCTGATGCGCTGTCTCGCAAAACGGAGCCTTATGAAATGTTCTCTTTTCAACGCTCCTATCCATATCCCGATTTTGACTGGGCTGGTTGGCGCAAAACCTTGCAACAAACCCGTATAGCCGAAACCGCCCAGGCACGACAACTCAATTGCGGCAGCAATGTAACAGCCTGGACCCAGCAAGGCCCCATGAACGTAGGCGGCCGCTGCAATGCGCTGGCTGCAAAGCCCGACGATGAGAATACGGTATTGGCGGGTTTTTCAGGCGGCGGTATTTTCAAAAGCATAGACGGCGCCGTGAATTGGCATCCCGTTTTCGACGACAATCCTGAGCTTGCTATCGGCGACATCAGCTTCGACCCCTCCAACCCAAACATCGTGTACGCGGGCACGGGTGACCCAAACGTGCCTTTAAATGTATTTAACGGCGACGGCATTTACAAAAGCACCGATGCAGGAGAAAGCTGGCAACATCTGGCAAACAGCCCAACGGGCATTGTCTCTAAAATCATTGTCCATCCCAGCAATCCCGCCGTAATTTGGGCTGCCACCATGGGCAATCCCTACGTGCGAGACAACCAGCGGGGCATTTACAAAAGCACCGATGGCGGCAACAGCTGGCAGCAAGTACTTTTCGTGAGCGATCAGGCAGGCGCAAGCGATCTGGTGCAATCGTCCTCTAATCCACAAATCCTGTATGCATCCTTCTGGGATCGCATCCGAAACAACTTTGAATCCGTCATATACGGCCCTCATGCCCGTGTCTATAAAAGCACCGATGGAGGCGATACCTGGGTCCAACTTGGCGGAGGCTTGCCTACTGGAACGAATGGCCGTACAGGACTCGCTATTTCATATACCAACCCTGACAAGTTGTATGTTTTGTACATGGATTCGCTTAGTACGCCCGGGTCACTGCATAAAACAACCGATGGGGGCCTGAGCTGGACTCCTGTGAATATCATCCAATTAGAAGATGCCTGCAGCGATTTCGGATGGTATTTCGGCAAAATTCGCACCAACCCCAACGACGATGAAGAACTGTATTTTCTGGCTGTCCAAATGTGGCGCAAACCAGCCGGGAATCCAGGTTGGTTCAATGCAGGGAGCGGCCATGCCGATAGCCACGACCTGATCTTTACGGCCAGTGGCCGACGATATTGGGCAACGGATGGCGGTGTTTACCGCAACGACGGTCAAGCCACCTGGGTAAAAGCATTGAACTTGCCGGTAACCCAGTTTTATAGAACCAATTTCAATCCGCACGAACCAAATTTATATTGGGCAGGAGCACAAGACAACGGGATTCAAAAGGGAAGTGGTTTAAACCCGAATAACTGGCAATCCATCTTCACAGCCGATGGTTTTAACTGCGCTTTTGACCCTGCTGATGCCATGCATTTTTGGGTGGAAACTCAAAACGGGGTCGTACACGAAACTACTGACGGGGGCATGTCCTGGCAGTTTGGCTCTCAGGGACTAAGCACTTCTGACCGTACCAACTGGGACACTCCGATATTTATGAGCCCCCACATGCCCAACCGGCTTTATGGCGGTACCTACAGGGCTTATGCCAAGGATGCAGGCGGCGGCTGGGGAACCATATCGGGCGATCTGACCGACGGGAATATTTTTGGAGCAAGGTTCCACACCGTGTCTTGCATCAATGAATCGCCCGTTACGATGAACAAACTGGTCGCCGGCAGCTCCGACGGTAATGTATGGCGGCGCGAACCGGCAGGAGCCTGGACAAATATTACGGCCGGACTCCCGGATAGATACGTCACTTCAGTTTACTATTCCCCTACCCAGTCCAACCGCCTTTTTGTGAGCCATTCAGGGTTCCGTGACAATGAGAACATCCCGCATATCCATCGCTCGGACGACAATGGCAGCAGCTGGCAGGACATCTCCGCCGATTTGCCCCAGATGCCGGTGAACGATCTTTTTATCCTGCCAGGCCAACAAGATCAGGTGCTTTTTGCGGCTACGGATGCAGGCGTTTATTTTACCCTCAATGGGGGGATTGCCTGGAAAAGGTTGGGCGGAAACATGCCTTATATCCCGGTCTTCGATTTGGCCCACAATCCCGTCCGAAAAGAACTGGTTGCGGCCACCTTTGCCCGTGGCATCTGGACTTTCCCAATCGACTCTGTTTTTGTGCAACAAAATCCTGTAATAGTAAGCCTTGCAGGCACACTTCGCGATGAAATGGACGCAGGGGTAGTAGAAGTAAATGTGGAAGGCGCCCTGAGTGATGACAGTGGAGTATTCAACCTGCAAAACGTGCCAGGCTGCGCCCCCTTTACGCTGGCGCCTTATCGAAACGACAACCCGCTCAACGGGGTGACCACCTATGATTTGGTGCTGATCTCCAAGCACATACTCGGCCTTGAACCATTCAATTCGCCCTATAAAATGATCGCTGCCGATGCGAACCATTCTGGAAGCATCACTACCTTCGATATTGTGCAATTGCGCAAACTCATTTTGGGCATTGACACGGCTTTTACCAACAATACCTCCTGGCGATTCGTGCCGGCCAACCACAGTTTTGCCAATCCGTTGAACCCTTTTGAAACCGTGTTTCCCGAAACACTGGAGGTTCAGGTAATGAGTGACCCAATTGCAAACCTTGATTTTACCGCCATTAAAACCGGCGACGTGAACAACACGGCTATTCCCAATCTGACAACTGCTTCCGAAGCGCGGAGCTTCGGCGAGGTTCCGGTATCCGTTACCTGGCTGGGGAGCGTCCAGACAAGCATGCCAGACCTGAATTTAGGTGTTGAAGATCATAATCAAAACCCACCACCCATTTTTGCAGAAAACACGTTTATGGAAGCGGTACTTACTATAGAATCACTTGCGCCGACAGCAACGCAATTTACCCTGCAATTCAACCCCGAACAGTTGGTGTTTGAAAAAATAGAACCCCTGATGCAGGATATTTCAAGTGAAAATTTTGGCTTGAATCACCTAAAGGAAGGTTTGCTTACTTTTTCATACGCACCTAACAATTTGAAGTATTCAGACGGGCAAACTGCTTCTTATTTCAAAATCATTTTTAAGAAAAAAGGCCAGGGAGCCGGTTCAAATAACCTTCGATTGGTAGATTGGCCTACCCCATCCCTGGTTTATCTTGCAAATGGTATCTCGTTGAAACCGTTCCTGATAACAGACAACCCTGATGCTACCTTTTTGCTGGCGCCTAACCCCTTTGGCAGAGATGGAGTGAGCATAATTTCAAATACCCGCGGCACCATGGAAGTATTTGATGCAGGAGGGTTTCGCTTGTTTTCAAAAGATATTGTTCCAAATGAAGCAATAAGGATCCATTCTGAGGTGTTTCCAGGAGCCGGAGTATATTTTTGGCGAATTGGAGAACAAGCCGGCAAGCTTATTTTTGCTCCTTAGTGGTGGATAAATGTCATTTTAAAGACTTTTTTCCAAACGAAATTCAATTTTAACACCTAAGGTATTCCAAAGCCGGAATCATAGCTCGACTTTTGCCCACCCAATTCGACAAACACTATAATCGGTACGCGGGCTAAATCCGCGTCCACGCTCCGAAAAATAAAACCGATTATCTGGCGTTTAAGCGCCTCCCTAGTTTCTGCTCAATCAATTCAAGTAGTCGTTATTTTCATGGCTTTGCCTCGAAAATGGGCACTTTTTTCGGTCAATTCTAATTTGACCTAAATCGCGAACCGTTTAGACGTTGAACAAACAATGCAATTAAAAAGACCCGTTTGCTGCTGGATAGCACTTATCCTCACCCTGTTTTCAAATGCATTTATTTTTGCTCAAACAGAAGAATCCCAACAATTTTCTGACCTGGAAGACCCGATTGATACAACCGATATTTTAGTAGCCAAGGGAGCAAATCCTATTACCATCACTGATGCGGAACTTCGGGAAAGGCTAGGCACCTTAAGCAGCTGTCTGGATTTGCGCTCTACAGCCGTTGTGAAAAGTTATATAAAAACATACGTTCAGATACAGACCGAGAAAACACGCAATATGCTCGGAAAACGGCTCACCTATTTTCCACTTTATGAAGAAAAATTCAAGGAATATGGTGTTCCGGACGACCTGAAATTTCTCTCCGTAGTTGAATCCGCGCTCAATGCAAAGGCCGTTTCACGCGTGGGAGCCACCGGACTTTGGCAGTTTATGCCCAGTACTGGCAGTGAATACGGGCTGCGTACCAATACTGCCGTTGAAGACCGCAGCAACCCTGTCAAAAGTACCGACGCCGCCGCCCGCCACTTGCGCGACCTCTACAAACAATTTGATGATTGGGCACTCGCTTTAGCCGCTTATAATAGTGGTGCGGGTCGTGTCAATTCCGCCATACGCCGGGCCGGAAGTCGCAACTTTTGGAGCATCCAACGCTTTTTACCCAAAGAAACGCGCAATTATGTGCCGGCATTCATAGCCGCTACTTATATCTGCAACTATTTCCAAATTCACGGCATAACGCCCAATAACCCCGATCTGGACCAGCAATTGACTGATTACGTCAATGTATATGAAGGTATTTCCTTCCGCGACATTTCGGATGCTACGGGCGTACCCTATCTGGTGATCAAGGACCTCAACCCTGGGTTCAAACGCGATTATGTGCCGCCAACCACTGAAGGCCATTTTGTAGTGGTGCCTGAGCGCGTTATGCCCGCATTCATCCGATACCTCAACTCCGTGAGCAGTGCCCGAAAATACAAGCTCGAGAACATCGAAAAATATACCAGTGCCGACAACGGCGATGGCCGTTATTGGGTCAGCAATGCAAAACCCAGAGAATTAGAGCATATTGATCGGTTTGCTGCCCGTTTGGGCATCACAGGCGCACATTTGCAATCATGGAACAACCTGGAATCCAATTATGTGCAGCCTGGCCAAATGCTCAAACTCTATCGCCCGGTTTTTGTACAAAAGCACTCCGGCATCCGCATTGAGGCGCCTTCTGCCACCACGATTGCACCTGCAAAACCTTCTGCTCCCAAGACCAACAACACCCCTGCCAGCAAACCCAAACAAGGGGGCGGACAGGCTGTTCAGTTTCAGGAAGAACAGCAAGCTCCGCGTGAAAAGCAGTATCAATACCATACCGTGCGCCGCAATGAATCACTCGAAGACATTGCCCGGCAGTATGCCACTTCGGTGGAAAGCCTGCGCAAATTGAACAATCTCGACAGCGTGATATTTGGGGCAAGGTTGAAGATTAGGGAGTTTTAGAATGCCGCCATAAGGTGATTAAAAAATGGCCAGACGAGCTTGATTCGTCTGGCCATTTTTCATCTTGAAAGTTTGATGGCTTTCCCACTCTTCACCCGCTCCCCTCGCGCCTCCATGCTCCAAAAATACATCCCTGGCGGCAAAGATTCCGTTTCAATTTCGGTGATGCCAAAAGCGAGGCGTTGTGTGCAGACCAGCCTGCCCATCTGATCGAAAAGGCGGAAAAAGCCACTATTTACTTGAGAGCTGCTGACCGTGACTGAAAGATGTGAGCGGAAAGGATTGGGGCTTACCGAGATACGCTCCTGCACTTCCGGGTTTTCGGCAAGTGTGTTGCCTAGTTTGAGCGTACGACACAACGTGTTGCTGGCATTGGCATTGCTAACCGTGAGGCACACTTGGTATTGCCCTAGGGCAGAAAAGAGGTGGTCAGGATGCCGCTCTATGCTGGAGTTGTTTAGCCCGGAAGCGGGGTCTCCAAAATCCCAGACCCATGCGGTAGGCTCGTAGTACGAAAGGTCGTGGAAAGCCACCAAAAGTGGATCAAGGGTGTCCTGCTCGGAGCGCCACCAAGACACGGGCAAGTTGTCCAGGCCCAGTGTATCACAGGCCGAGCCGTCGAGTGGGCCGAGGCGATAGTTGGGGAAGGTGGGGATGGAGAAAGTGTTTCTGGTAGGCAACTCAATTCCATGTTGTTGATACTGGCAAGCCTCGCTGGGTTCATCAGGGCTGTGTATGACATGGAGCGAGCTCACGCTATTTGTCGAACTGGAATATATCTTCCCGTCAAGGGCAAGTTGCATCAGGTAAAAGGTAGTGGAAAAGGGATCCAGATAACCATCGTACTCTGCCACTTGGACTTTACTTGCCCACACATCAGGAGCCTCCAGGTCATATTGGTAGGCTTTGGTAAAGTAATTGATGTACAGGTAGCGCGAATTTGGTGAGAATGCCCCCCCGCCCCAATTTCTATCAATAAAATGAAATTGGCGATGGTTGTAAAACAGGCCTTCGCATCTGTCAAAATTGTACAGGTCTATGTATGCGCCTTGTATGCTGCTCACTGTCCCATAAATGAAATAATGTTCTCCATTTGGAGAAAAACTGGCCTGCCCAACCCCGTCCACTACCGCACCCCCTACCGTTTGATTGTCTACGACGTGTATTCCGCTAGTATCAACCAGTATCCTATAATAACGGTTTGAATTTTTCTCATTTACGAAAACCCACCAATCCCTGCCATTGGCATGTTTTACTGCATTTATTTTGCCTACCGCTAATGTATCTTCGATTAATAATTCGTCTTTTGAAATGACTTTACCTAATCCAGAATTTTCAGATATATCTATAATTGCATAGAACAAATGAGTCGCATGAACTGATAATACGCTCGTGAAACCTTCTTGTTCGTAAAACAATATTTGTTTTTGCGGTTGCTCTGGATACGGCAAGGCCAAAAACCATTGGGGCCAAATACTTCCTCCAGCTTCAAGTGCATTTGTAATTGAATCCCCATTATCCATGATTTCCCAATTAGCATTACCGATATGTACCCCGTTTGTATAACTTAATACTTTGCCACTTGAATCTGACAAGGAAGTATTTGTGCTATTAAAATTGAATCGTTGTAATTCCGTGTTCTGTTGGATATTAAGCTCCCCATCTGGAAAGGTCAAAATCTGGATGCCTCGGTCATTGTCCAATATGGTGTCGTTTTTGTTTCCAAACAGCCAAGTATTGTCATGCATTTGAGCAAAAAGAACTTGGGGGAGCCAAAGCAAAAGCGCAGCAATCCTTTTCATAATAAAAAGAAGGCCAAGCAGGAGATACCCCTGCTTGGCCTTTGTTTGAGATTTAGTGAACAACAATTAATTTAAGCGCTACGGGTGGTTTACCCCTGACTTTGACCTGGCAGATGTAAACCCCCTCTAGTAACTCTGTGGTCGAAAGTATAGCCTCTCTTCCGGTTTCGATAACCCTATGGATGCATAACTTGCCGTTTATGTCAAGCAGGGCTATCTCTACTGGCTGTTCCTTTGAAAGAAACAAACCCTTGATTGACACCATTTCATTTGCCGGGTTAGGCACTAGACTTATGCCTTCAACAGTAGTTTGCTTACTCTGTATTTCCTTACGTTCTTGTGATTGCTGACACAAGCTGTCATCGAAAAACGTCCTGTCCTCATTCAGCCGATACAATGCACGAGCAGCATACACCGCGCTGCCGCCCTCCAGCGGGCATTGAATAGCGATGGCTTCTGCTTCTGCCAACTGCTGTGGGCTTAATTGAGGGATTCCCATGCCAACGGTCTGGAGGTAGAGCCGTTGCAC
>JBJXGO010000185.1:0-9885 GCA_046160345.1 Saprospiraceae bacterium | reverse complement strand
AGAAAGCCGTGATGGTAAAACTTGAAATTCCCAGGAGAGAAAGTCAAGGTCGCGCCATTGTCAATACGAAGGTCGCCGCCAAACTTACCGTTGTGTTGCCACGACATTGAGTTTTGCACATGCAAATCCTCCGTGCCATCCACGGTTATCTCAGCGCCTTTCAGCGTGAGGTTTTCGAGGTAAAGATTGCCATTGTTGATGTTTTGATAATACATCGTGCCTCCAAGGATTTCGGTGTATTTCATCACAACAGCTTTGAAAAAAGTAGTATTACCAGCAGTTTGTTTGAACAAACCATCTCCATACACGATGCCTCCAGCGAAGAGTGAACCGCCTTCTACGCGCAGCACTCCATCAATCTCAATGTTGGTTCCCACATAATATTCGCGGGCAACATTGCCAGTGTACACCATTGTGCCATACACATAGAGGTAACCATGGCTGACAAAGGCATTGCTGCGTGTCACGGTGTGGCCTATTTTTATGACCACATCGTCGTTGTCGGTAGGTACTGCGCCGCCCTCCCAAGTGCTGGCAGCTGTCCAGGCGCCGCTTTGTTTGGATTTTACGACAGCAGCATAAGTCATTTGGAAAAAGAAAATAGGGAAAAGAAGGGTAAGAAGCAACCGTGCTGGCTGCTTGAAAAAGACTGGTTTCATTGCTTAAAAATTTAATAGTTAGAAATTGTTTGCAAACTTAAAATTGGCTTGCGCTTAATAGTTAGGCCCTTCTTGCAAGCGCTCGAAAACCTCCTGTACAAACCTCAAACTCAGACAGGGATGCCCGGGATTGGCTTGGTATCCAATGAGTTAATTCTGAAAAGGCCGCAAGTACGTTTTCTATTTGAACCTGATCCATATCCGCACGGGCGCAAAGCCGAAGGCGGGATTTTCCTACGGGAACAGCAGGGTATGTCACCGCAGTTGCGTGATAACCACGCTTGTACAATTCCAG
Organism: Saprospiraceae bacterium; assembly: GCA_046160345.1. GTDB lineage: Bacteria > Bacteroidota > Bacteroidia > Chitinophagales > Saprospiraceae > M3007. The sequence continues at coordinate 8,931 of JBJXGO010000185.1, read as the reverse complement.
CGCCATAGTGTGGGTGGTGGCTACATCGCCCATCATAACAGGTACAACAGCACTCTCTGTAACCCCGGTATCGCACCCCAGTTGCTGCAATCCATTTATTAGTAAATGACTGTTGTTGCGCAAACGCTCCACCCGCTCTGGTTCAGATTCAATGGTTTCGATAGCCTTGAGGGCAACACCGGTTGCCATGGGAGAAAGTGCAGAAGAGAAAATATAAGGTAATCCAGCGTGCTGTAAATACAAGATCAGGGAAGCATCGCCCGCGATGTAGCCGCCATTGGAAGGTATTGTCTTTGAAAGCGACCCCGTCCACAGATCCACTGAGGAAGCCGGAATGCCAAAATGTTCATGGATGCCACGCCCTGTGGCTCCGTTCACGCCCAATGAATGTGCTTCATCAATCATCAAAAATGCGCCGTACTCCTGTTTGAGCCTTACCAGTTCCGGCAATGGGCAGCGGTCGCCCTCCATGCTGAAAATGCCCTCGCTAATGATGATCTTACGGCGTTCGGCAGGCTGGTTTTTCAGGATCATCTCCAGCGCCACCATGTCGTTGTGCGCAAAAAACTGCACTTCCATACCCGTCAATTTGAAAGCTTCCAATAAGCTTCTATGGTTAAACTCATCGCTGACGATCAAGTCATTCGGCCCAAAAAGAGCCGTCAAAGGGGTCAGATTGGCGACATAACCCGAGGTCACTGTCATGGATGCTTCGACCCCGATAAACCGGGCAATGGCGTGTTCGAGCTGCAAATGAAGTTGGTTAGTACCCGTGAGTACGCGGGTGCCGCTTGTTCCTGTCCCAAAGGTTCGGATTGCTTCATAAGCAGCCGCTTCAATATTGGGATTGCCGATAAGGCCAAGATAATCGTAGGAAGAAAGCGAATGGAATTTCCGGTTGTCGATGTACATCTGGCCACTTGCCGAGCGGGATTGAGCCGGGATCTGGTAACCATAGTTTTCCTTTTCGAGGGAAAGTTTTATCTCGTTCATTCTGCGTTTTGCGCTGGGAATATCGAGCAGGCCGCCACGGTCAAAATGCCGGTCATTGTTAAGAGGATAAAGCGATGGTGTGTACATAGGGTGTTGAATGTTAAGCGTAATCGGTTTTAAAAGATGACCTCTAAAGCGGTTTTTCCGCTGGCTGTTTCGATGGTCAAAAAGTAGGTTCCGGAGGGCAGTTCATGTGTAAACAGTATGGTTTCTGAGCATTTTCCAGCCATTCTCTCCGTGCGTGGAAGTAAATTTTGGATGAATCGCCCTTGCAGGTCATAGAGGTTTATCTCGACTTCCTCGTTTGAAGAGAGTTCGTATTCCAGGGTGGCTTGTTCGCGCACGGGGTTTGGGTAGAGGGTTGTTTTGCCTGAAAAAACAGTAGGGGCGTTTGAATCCACCGTCAAACCAGTTAGGAAACGGGCAATGGCGAAATGCCAAAAACTATCATGCAATTCCCAGCCTACTGTCACTACTTTGCCATCTGGCTGGAGTGCTATGGCATAAATTTCTGATTGAAGAGGCCCGATAGGAAATATGACAATACCATCGTCGTTGAACGAGTTGTCGGGTGTGCCATTGGTGTTTAATCGTGCCAAGCTGAAATGATATAAGTTAGCATTCACCCGGCCGGAACCTCCCACAAGGATTTTCCCATCCGGCTGGACCAATACATCGTAAGCAAATTCTCCCCAACTACTCACGTGAATAGTTGCCTGGCCGCCGCCACTAAAAGTGTTGTCAGGCGTTCCATCGGCTTTTAGTCGAAGCACCGCCATTTCGACATCAGCCGGTGCTCCAATGCTTCCAGCATATCCTGCGAGGACAAGTTTCCCATCCGGTTGCAGGGCTATACTCGTGCTTCTGTCATTCTTCGCCGTAAAAGAAACCATGATTATGCCATCGCCGCTAAAGGAATTATCGAGCATACCATTGGCGTTATAACGCAGTGCCAGAAAGTCTTCAAACCCATTTGTTTTCGCATAGCCGCTTATCACGATTTTGCCATCCGGTTGAACAACCAAATCTGAAGCTCCTGCATAACTTTCGCCCACTGGGGTTGTGACAATGCCATCTCCGCCGCCAAAGGTGTTGTCCAACATCCCAGATGATTTATAGCGCACTACTGCAACCTCATGGTAACCCGAAATATTGGCATTACCTGCCACCACGATTTTCCCATCGGGTTGAAGCGCCAGAGCATTTGCACTTTGGCTGTAGTTGCCGACCTGTGTGATCAGGATACCATCTCCATCAAACGTGTTGTCCAGTGTGCCATCGGTATGAATACGTGCAAGCATCCATCTGCTTTGTGTGTCATTCCACATGTTACCCGTACACAAGATTTTCCCATCAGGCAATAGAAGCATATCCGTGGCAGAAATTGACCAGTCTGCCAAAGAAAAAATTGCTTTGCCGGCTTGGCCAAAAGTTGGGTCAAGGCTTCCATCCGGCATATACCTGGCCAAGGCTAATTGCGATGGGGTGGAACCATTGGGAATCCATGTACCTCCTGCCACGACGATTCTGCCGTTAGACTGAATAGCGACCGCACTAGCGCTTGCATGCCCTTCACTCAAAAAGGAAGTGGTAAAAAATCCATCTCCCCCCCCAAAGGCAGGGTCAGGAGAGCCCGGTTGAGCATGCACAAGCCGAGGCAGTAAAATGCCCCAGAGCAATAGGAGAGAAATTACTTTGAGCCAAAATTTCAGGTGTTGCATAGTTATTTTGTTGATTGTGCTTTTATAATTGATGAGGCAAAGGTGAAAGCACAGTTGCCTAGCCTACAAATCAACTCAGGCGAAGCGCAGCAAAACGCCGCCGAAGTGCCGAAAAAAAAAGGCGAAGTGCAAGGTTTTTTTTCCTGCTTCATTCTCAGGAAAAGATTTGAAATTGCAGCCGCGTTGTTTCTAGTTGAAAGATCAATTCCTATATCCATTTCAAAAATGAAAAAAACACTCCTTTTTTGTATCGTTTCACTCTTGTTTGCCTTGCCATCATTTGCACAAACACCAGAGGAAAATCTCAAAGCCCTGAACATCGAACTCCCGGCGGTCAAAGCGCCGATTGCCAATTACGTCCACGTGGTCAGGACGGGCAATTTGCTGTATTTATCCGGAAAAGGCCCATCCGATGCGAACGGTAATTCGATAACAGGCAAGGTCGGCAGGGATCTAAGCATAGAACAAGGACAAAAAGCAGCCCGTTCGGTGGCCATTACCCAGATTGCCGTGCTGAAAAATGAACTGGGCGATTTGAGCCGTGTCAAACGCATTGTGAAAGTATTGGGCATGGTGCAATGTGAGGATACATTCACCGAGCAGCCAAAAGTGATGAATGGCTTTTCGGATTTAATGGTCGAGGTTTTTGGAGAAAAAGGCAAACATGCCCGCTCGGCTGTGGGAATGAATTCTTTGCCGGGAAATATTGCCGTGGAAATTGAGCTGATTGTGGAAGTGGAACCGGATGGCACAAGCAGCCAGCCGACAAAAACAGCAGCAGATTTGCTTCGCATAGCGGAATTAGACAAGAACTATTGGGCGGAGATATCCAGAACGGTACAGGAAGGCGATTTTGAAGGCTACAAAGCCACTTGCCACGAAAATGCCGTGCTGGTGGCCACTGCCGGGAAGAACAAACGCTCAGAACCCATGACCCTTGCGCTCGCCCGTTGGAAGCAGGGTTTTATAGATACCAAACAAGGAAAGCAAATGGATAATGTCTCGTTTCGCTTTTCACAAAGAATAGGCAGCGAAACCACGGCACATGAAACCGGGATTTTTTATTTCAGATCCCATGATGCTACGGGCAAGCTCCTTTCAGAGGTCTATGTCCATTTTGAAGAATTGTTGGTAAAGCAGGGTGAAAAGTGGTTATGCATGATGGAATTCCAGAAATCTGTGGCTACCAAGGAAGAGTGGGATGCTTTGAAATAGGAGCATCGGGATGGAGATTTCTATCTTTCCGCACTCATAAATGTTCTACCTATGAAAAAAATCAACAAAGCAGATATCCGACAGGAAGTGTTCGACCTCTACGACGACTATGCCCACAACCGGCTGGATCGAAGGGATTTTATGGAAAAATTAGCGACTTTCGCGGTAGGCAGTCTGACGGTACCCGCACTGCTTGATTCTATCATGCCCGACTACAAGGGAACGCTGCAGATAGAACCCAACGATCCGCGACTTACCTCAGAATACGTGGAATATGATTCCCCCAAAGGAGCTGGCAAAATCAAAGCCCTGCTTTCCCGCCCCAAGGGCAACAAAGAAAAACTACCCGGTATCATTGTGGTGCATGAGAACAGGGGCCTCAACCCGCACATAGAAGACGTGGCCCGCCGGGCAGCACTGGAGGGCTTTATTTCCATTGGTCCGGATGCCCTGACTCCCCTGGGTGGTTATCCTGGCACCGACGACGCAGGCCGTGAACTACAGGCCAAAAGAGACAAGGAAGAAATGTTGCAGGATTTTATTGCCGCTTTTGAGTACCTGAAAAACCACCCCGAATGCAATGGCAAAGTAGGCGTCGTTGGATTTTGCTTTGGCGGCTGGGTCTCCAATATGATGGTTGTGCGGGTTCCCGATCTGATGGCGGCCGTACCTTTCTATGGCGGACAGGCCCCTGTTGAAGAAGTCCCCAATATCAAAGCGCCCCTGCTTCTGCACTTTGCCGGACTCGATAAACGTGTCAATGAAGGCTGGCCGGCCTACGTCACCGCTTTACAGGCAAACGACAAGGAATACAGCGCCCACCTTTATCCAGGCGTCAACCACGGTTTCCACAACGATTCCACGCCCCGCTATGATTTTGAAGCCGCCCAATTGGCCTGGCAGCGGACGATGGCTTTTTTCAGGGAGAAGTTGAAGTAGGGAAGGCATAGCAGTCTTCAAACAATCCCCTCCTTCAGCGCTTTTTCCGCCTCGCGTGGTCTTCCCCTTTGCCGCGCCTGGGTCTTATGACCTACGGTATGCACACAAATATAATTGATAATCAATGCTTATGCCCTAATCAATTTTGGAATTGTGTTTACGCCAGCTAAACGTGAATTGTCTTCCTGACGGGATCTGTCCGCATCAAGTGCGCGTTGCCCGGGTACTTGCCTTCGCGAGCACTCAATAGGGCAAGTACTCGGGCAAAGCGCACTTGATGCGGACAGATCCCGTCAGGACGACAACTCACGTTGAGGGATGTATAGGAAGTATAAAAGAACTGATCTCTATAAATATTTGATTTTCAGAGAAATATGTGTGCATACCGTAGGTGTGGCCGACCATGTCCATTGTTTCTTCGGTTTGGATCCCAAACAATCTATTTCAGACCTTACGCAAAATCGCAGGTCAAAGCCGTGTACAAATACGTTCAAAACCAGGAAGCACACCATAATAAGCGAACATTCCGAGATGAATACCTCGAATTCCTGCAAAAATTTGAAATCGAACACGACGAAAAATACATTTTCCACGAACCAATCTAAAACAGCTTAGCCTTTACATTATGATGGCCTGGTTTATCATAATGTCATGCCTACGGCATTTTTACGAGATTCAAGCACAAATCCATATACTTGCATTCTTTTTTGCCTGCATTGTACATGAACAACCCTCATATTTTTACACAAGCTCTCCCCAACACCCCGCTTACTTTTCGCATGGTACGGGTACCTGGTGGGCGGTTCCACATGGGTAGCCTTCACGATGATCCGGATGCTTACGACTCTGAAAAGCCCCGCCATAAAGTACAACTCGACGGATTTTGGATGGCCGAATACCCCGTGACCCAGGCCCTCTGGGAAGCCGTCATCGGCAATAACCCCTCGCATTTCAAAGCCGAGCAGCGGCCAGTTGAAAATGTCAGCTGGTTTGATGCCGTTGTTTTTTGCAATGCCCTTAGCAAGCTGACCGAACGCTCCCCCGCCTATTTAACCCCATCTGACCAAATATATGGTTGGGACGGGAAAGCCTGGATATTACCGAATTCGGGCGAAGTACGCCTAAATCCAAAGGCAAACGGCTATCGCTTGCCGACAGAAGCAGCGTGGGAATACGCGGCAAGGGAAGCCCTGTCCATTTCCGAAGTGGAGAAACAGGAGACCGGGCTGAAATATTCCGGCTCTGACCTGCTTGACCAGGTGGGCTGGTACTCAGAAAATAGTGGTGGCGAAACCCGCGACGTAGGATTGTTGTTGCCCAATGCCCTCGGCCTTTACGATATGAGCGGCAATGTGTATGAATGGTGTTACGACTGGTGGGATGACTATAAACCCAATGATCAGAAAAATCCAACGGGTCCTGAAAAGGGCGTCGTTCGCGTCATTCGCGGCGGCTACTGGGGCTACTTCCCGCAGTTCTGCCGCTCGGCGTTCCGCTACGACGACGGGCCGGTCAACCGCGGCCACATTCTCGGCTTCCGCCTCTCCCTCCAGTCAGTTGGTTAGCCATTCGAGCCTTCCTGTGAGCAAGGGGCGCGGAGCGCAGGAGCGAGCAAGCGGTGAGGGAGTGGGCAACCGAACGCGCAGCAAGCGGTGGACGAGGGTGGGTCATTAAACATTGAACATTGGTCATTAAACATTGAACATTGGTCATTGGTCATTTACTGCTTTTTAATTTGAAAATTAATGATTTAAAAATTATAAATATTTTAATGATGCCAATAATGGGTTAGGCTAAATCATTGGTTCCCAACATACTTGGAGGTGCGACTCAAAGTCGCACCTCCAATATACTCCTGATTTTCAACACGTTTGCGATCTTAACCCATTATTCGCATTAATGACCAATGATCAATTACATTTGATACGGAATCTTTTTTTAAAAAAAGCTTCACGCTGAAATTCCTTTTGGGGTCTTAAAGGGAAAGTGCGAACTTGTCAAGCCGCCCCGGAACGGAGTTCCGGGATACGATATATGCAAATAAAAATCTACACCATCCCAATGCCCGGCGGCGAAGCGCTGACGGAAGACATGAACATATTCTTGCGCTCGAAAAAAGTGCTGGAAGTGAGCGAACATGTGGTCAGCAACGAGCGGGGCGCACACTGGTGCTTCCGCATCAAGTACCTTGATGAGGGTACAGGCGGCAGCGAACGCCAGAGAATTGACTATAGGGAGCTGCTGGACGTTCCGACCTTCCAACGATTCTCGCGTATGCGGGAAATACGCAAGATGTTGGCATTGGAAGATGGTGTGCCACCTTTCGCAATTTTCAGCGACGCGGAGCTTGCAGAATTAGCCAAATTGCCAGAACCGCTTACGCTTGCCGCTATGCGCAGCATTAAAGGCATCGGGGAGAAAAAGGTAGAGAAATACGGCGGAAGATTTCTGGAAACACTCCTCAAGGATGAAAAGAGCTAGTTGTCTCATAGAACAAATTGTCGATCCCGACAACCTTCGGTTGGCTTTCTGGAAAGCCCGCAAAGGCAAGAACCATGCACAGGACGTGGAAATCTATCGTGCTGATTTGGACTTGAACCTGATACGCTTGCGCGAGCAAATACTATCCGGGCTCGTGGAGGTAGGCAACTATCACTATTTCAAGGTGTATGAGCCCAAAGAGCGACAAATATGCGCAGCGCCCTTTAGCGAACGGGTGCTGCACCATGCACTGATGAATGTTTGCCACGAGCATTTCGAGCGGCAGCAGCTATCTGACAGTTACGCCAGTAGAAAAGGGAAGGGAACGTATGCTGCATTGGAGCAGGCTCAAAGGTTTTCCTGCAATTACCGCTGGTATTTGAAGCTGGATGTGCGACAATTTTTTGGATCGGTACATCATGGCGTGATCCGGAAGCAGTTGGGGCGATTATTCAAGGATCCAGGGTTGTTGGAGATTTTGGGCAAAATATTGGACAGTTATAAAACAGCTGGCCCTGTACGAGAACTTTTGCCAACAAAAGATATAACAGTGCAATCCTCCGGTGTTCGATCCATTCATGCTTCGGCCAACGACGGCGCAAGAGGCTTGCCCATCGGAAATTTGACGAGCCAGTATTTTGCCAATCATTACCTTTCGCCCTTGGACAGGTTCATCAAAGAAGCGTTGAGGGTCACTGCCTATGTTCGCTATATGGATGATATGGTACTTTGGAGCAATGAAAAAACCAGGTTGCAAAATGCGTTGGAATGGATAGGCGCCTTTGTGGAAGACCACCTTGAGTGTGAACTTAAGCCTGCGCAGTTAAACAGTACAAAGCAAGGTTTGCCATTCCTTGGCTATACGGTGAAACCATACCATACGAGGCTATTGGGGCAGAGCAAGCGTCGGTTTGTGCGAAAGTTTCGGAATGCTGAGGCGATGCTGGATTCCGGCGATTGGGATCAGGCAACATACCAAAGGCATCTGCTCCCTTTGCTGGCTTTCACCCAGCATGCGGACACTACAGGATTTAGAAGAAAAGTTCTTTTTGAAATATAGGTCTATTGCCATAGGGCGTCAATCGCGTCATTCGCGGCGGCAACTGGGGCAACGACCCGCAGAACTGCCGCTCAGCGTACCGCAACAACGACAGGCCGGACAACCGCGACAACAATCTCGGCTTCCGCCTCTCCCTCCAGCTCACAGGAAGGCGTGCCTGCCGAAGCCTTGGCGAAGGCAGGCCGGATGGCTTCCACTGAACAGGCGATAGTCCTGTTCCCGATTGAATCGGGACGAAAACGCGGTCCGAGTGATCGGAACGAAAAAACGGCGGTATGAGTAGGCACGACACGACCGAAAGTTCTGCCGTTTAGTTTTGAAAGCGTAATATTGAAATATGGAACACCCCGCATTTATTACCGAATTGGGGAAAAAACTGAATCTCCAATTACACCGCGCCCCCGAGCACGGCTACGACCCCGTCCGCAATGTGATGGCCTGCCGTAAAGACCCCGAAAAGGAAGACAGCTGGCTGGCGCAGTATGCCTTGCACGAGGACGGGGCCTTGGCCGGACTGAACGT
>JBJXGO010000184.1:0-5576 GCA_046160345.1 Saprospiraceae bacterium | reverse complement strand
CCAACAACGTTGATTTGCCGACCTGCCTTGGCCCGATAACGATGATAGCTTTTCCAGAGCCTATTTTTTGCAACACGGTTTGTTCAAGTTTGCGCGGTATCATGATTTGGAATCAAATTTTATAGCGACAAAATTAAACGTTTTTGCTGATTGTAATCAGAAAAAAGACAGTTTTTTTCTGATTACAATCAGCAAAAACTCATGATTTTCAAACCGTCTTTAAAAAATTTTTACAAAATAGCCCTTCCCGTTCAAATCGGGAAGGGCTGGGTACTTTTGGAATCTACCATTCGGTCTAAATATCTGTATTGCTTCACAAACTTTTTTGTGGTGAGCGCCTTCCCATCAGATGCCATTTGTAGGAAGTACAATCCAGAAAATAAATCTTATTCGGCATACTGTCTATTGTTTAACAAACTTCTGTATATCAAGCACCTTGCCTTCGGATAGTACCTGGAGGAAATAAAGCCCTGAAGCTAAATCTGTCGCTTGAATTGATTGCATATTGCTGCCTGTTTGCGCCAACTGTTCCCGTAACACTTGCCCAGTGAGTCCGGTAATTCGGAAACTCGTGCCGGGCTTGGCCAATTCGGGCAGTTCGACTGTGAACGTGCCGGAGTTGGGGTTGGGGTAGATAGATAATAAAAACAAGCCGCGTCCGGTGGTTTTACTTTCATTGACAAATCTGTGCATCTTGTAATTTTCGAGCGGCAAATAGATAAATTCACCATAATCGGGTTCAATGCCAAAGTGATGCATGGGTTTTTGCTTCAATCCTAGGATTTTGCTCTGCGGTTCATAAAAATTATACAGATATCCATCTTTGGCGACTATTTCGGCAATTAAATTATCCGCATCTGCGTACTTGCCGAACTTTATATAAGCAGAAAGCAAATGTCGTTTCGAATCAGCCCGTGTATCATTTTTCAACAATATGATGATACTGTCCTGTGCCCATTCGTTTATTGTGTCACGCAATAAGGATCTGATTTGTTCATCTATGGCAAAGGCCTTTTCAAAATTCAGTTCAGCAATACGCTCCTTGATTTTATTTGAAGTGCCTATTGGTAAGTCCCTTGATAAAAGCCCATTATTTCTCATGACTTGCGAACTGTTATGTGAATTCAATTCAATAACAGCCGCAACACTTTTCATTCCCAATTGGACTTCGAAGGAGCTTGAACACATGGATGGATTATACGGAGAAAGGGATTGCGGCATCAAGGTAGGCGAGAAACAAAGTGGTTGGGTTGTCAGATCACTATTGTAAAAATATTGCACAGGGTAAGTTGCCGGATCATTGAAATCCCAATAGTCATTTTGAGTGACGCAATTATGCGAAAATTTGTTGTTTGCGCCTTGAACGGAAGTTCCCTGAAACTCATCTATCCGACCTTGAACGCCTCCCAAACTCCAAAGTATTGCGATATCATAATCATTCACTCCCGTGCTTTGACCATAAGCATTACATTTCAACAATAATCCGTCGCCTGGGTTGATACCCCGATTATCACCGTATACGGCTGTACCCACTCCCATTCTATCGATATTGTTGTTCAATAGAATGTTGCCCAACCCACCAGATCCGTGGAAAGCAATTCCCGTTGCAAGTGTATTTCCGGCGATCGAAGTTGTGATCACGTTTTTATTGATCGCATATCCATGACAATGATTGTTATAGATTCCGTACGGCAAAAACTGTGTTGAATTGATTCCGTCTCCTACGTCTATTCGATTATTGACAATCGAGGCGTAACTGATTCCATTCATGTAAACACCGCGGTTACAGTGAACAAAATCATTGTTATCGATGATAATGTCAAAAATGGGTGTAACGCCGGAGGCATGCACACCGTAATGCATATTTTTAAATACAGATGGATAACTACAACTGTTGCCGCACAGGCCAGTAATTGGGTTAGTGCAAGAGCAATATGGCCCTAAAATGTAGCTGGCGTCAATACTGACAATGCCATTTCCTCTTTCATTGTAATTCGGAAGAGGGGAAGTTACATTTTGATATACGTTCCCTTTCAAACGAATTCCTTCAACATCAAACAGCGTAATAAAAGAGGACGGATACCGGTTGCCAGGATCTCGCAGCAAATCGTTCGTTTCGAAAAGGCTGCGAAAAACATAGCCAATGTTTGGGGTAATCACGGTACTTGTATTGCTGAGCCTATTATGATACGAGAGATATTGAATTGCCCGTTGGTTATTAATAAACCTTGCACCTGTACATTGAAGAATCCCACCGGTGTAGGCCCAGTCAAAATTACCTACTGCATCCAATTTAATAGTTGAAATGCCGGTATAGGCATTGCTGATGGTCCCCTGATTCACTATTCTAACAATACCATGATCTGGACTCAGGCCGCTTAAGCCAACAGTCTGTTTCCTATTGGAGGTGCCCCAGACAATAATGCCATCCCACATTGTGCCCCAAGCCGTTATTTCTCCCCCATCAAGAATTAACCGCGCTCCACGGTCGACAGTTATTTTTCCATGGTTGGCCATGCCCACCTTGCATTTAATCGTCAAGGTAGCGCCACTTGTGATGAAAATATCCTGATAAGTTTGGATATCAAAGTCCCATGTTTCATTTTGGTTAACGATCCATTCAACTGGTGACGAATTCATCTCCTTCACATACTTTCTAACGCTTTTAATTGCCAAAGCCCTACACATTTTGCCCATTTGGAGCGGTGAGATGTAGCATAAACTTTTAGTTCCTCCCATTAAATTATTCGTGCAATAATTACTTGACAAAAAAGGATCGCAGTTAAAACCGGCTTGATGATAGCAGCTGTAATTGAGAGGCGGGTTACAATAATTCATCCAGGATTGATCAAACACATCGCTTAAATAGTCGAGATCTAATCTATATAAATTATCGCTATCATAGGTATGCTGTAAATCCAGGTCATGACCCAACTCATGCAACAAATGACCAGCAAAAGCATAATCACTATATTGGGTGGCTAAACACCAATTGGTTACGACATAAGCATTTTGGGTCAGGTTTGTCTCACTCGGAAATACTCCAAATCCGGCGGCACCCGGTATAGTACCCGCTGTAACAAAAATAGGCAGGGCATTCAGACGTGTTGGATCAACTGCCGAAACTGCGGCCTCAAAAATGGCAGGGTTGATGTTGGTGTTAAGCGCATCATCCTGGTAGAAATAAACACCGGCAATCTCATATTGAATGGTACTGTTGGAAATATTCGTAACACCCAGAACGGGATCACTTGGAGAACAGTTGTTTGCCATTATGGTGTTCATCCAACTGTTGACAATTGTATTTAACCGAGAGGCGGTGATCGAGTTGTTTGGCCAACAATTGCTGCCATCCGTCCTCTGAAAAAAGTGAAAGGCTATCCGGATGGTTTTTGTTGGGGTGCCCACAATCGGCTTGTATCCACTTATTCTGCCGTATCGAACATTATAGGCAGTAGACGCCCTTGTACACACCTGACCACGTTCGTTGGCAGAAACAGTGGCCGGGAGCACGTCATTCACAGGAGTGTACATTTCAGTCTCCGTTTGATTAAATGCGATCGGGGAGTTTAGAAAAGTTAGGAACAAGACACTTAGAATTTGGGAAGTGATTTTCATGGTTAAGTGATTTTAAATGTAAATAAATACCGGGTCGCTTCAAAAGCGGTCTGCCTCAAAGCGACCCGGATACGATGTTTTAAATTGGCAAAAATTCTCCCTACTGCTTCACAAACTTCTCCACGGCGAGCACTTTACCCTCTGAAACGACCTGGAGGAAGTATAAACCGTTGGGCAATTCCCCCGTTCGTATAGTTTGTTGGATACTGCCGGGCTCTGTTTTTTGCTCCTGCATCAGCCTTCCGGCAAGGTCGGTGATGCGGAACATCATGCCGGGTTTGGGAGATTCCGGCAGTTCTACACTAAAGGTACCCGAGTTGGGGTTGGGGTAAATGCGGATATGAACACTCTGATACCCAAGCTCTGGCGCATCACTCACGGGCGATGAGCAGAGCTCAAGGTTGTCCAAGCCAACGATTGAATTTCGGGTCTCATCATCGTTTTGCAAACAAATGACAAGGTAGTGCAACGAAGAATCAAGGGTAAGGTTAACCGTTCTTTCGATTCGATGCCAGCCGCTGGAATCTCCTATCGCCTGAGAGAGCAGAACTTGCTTTTTGAGGTCGGGATATAAGTAAGGGTATTCTTGCAAACGCAGCTCTATCCTTGTTCCCGCCGGCAAACCCGCACCTAAGTAGTTGATTGCTTCGAATTTGATGACCGTAAAGTTATCAGGCAACAAATTCACCTCCTGCATGATGCCCGCAAAATTGTTCTGTCTGCCAACCAAGACAACATGCCCATCGTCGAGTGAGCCGGTGCTGTCCTCCACGAATACTAAGCCCTCCCCTGGGTTGGGTGCTAGCTCCCAGTCGGACAGTGCTCCCCATTCATTGAGCACGCCGGGTATCATACCTTGGTTGAACCCTGCATTTCTGACTTTCATATCCGTGCAGAAACTCGTGACCGGGTCGAGCGGGCCGATTCCACAGGTGACTATTACCTTTCGGCAAAACTCTCTTGTGCATTGTGTCCCGTTTGGTTCCGTCCGCTTCACAATCATGCAAACGTAATAAGTGCCCGAACTTGGGAAAGTGACCGTAATCGGAGCATTGCCCGTCGAGGTAAATGTCCCTACTCCAGGAACAGTCCAGGTAACCATATCATTCGGGCATAGCGAAATGGGCTTGAACCGCTTCTTGCATGGAGTCGGTGGAAAAATCACCGACGACATGGAGAACCCCAGCCCTACGCTTTGAGCAAATGCCGGGTCTGGGTCGCAGAGGCAAGGGCAAGCATCAATTTTAAAGTTCAATTTGCAGTGGCATGGCGTTGTGCCACACATCCGGGAAACGGTCAACGAGTAATTTCCCGAAACGGTGAAGTAGCCAGCCAACAGGGAAATGTCAAAGTGCGGGTATGGAGATGTCGAGGTCGAGCCTGTGATATCGGGTAGGGGCGCAGGCCGGTCCAAGACCCAAGTCACGGTATTGTTGCCGCAAGCAGCCGGACTGCAGGTGAAATTTCCGTGAACGAAGTAGTCGCTTCCTGGCTTTGTGCAAGGGACTCCAATAAACGGCCCGTTGCAAGAAAGAGGCTGTGGCGAGGTCCATTTTTGTTGAATGGTCGCCCATTGTAAAACGCCGCACTGACAAGTTCCAGGATCTAGAATCGGCTTGACACAGAAACTGTCCACAGCCAAAAACGTGCTGCCGCCATTGTCCAAGCCCACGGGGTCATCGCGGGTAAGGAAAATACGGTCAATAGGGCCTGGCAGGATGTTGGCGTTGAAATTGAAACCAACATTGGTGTAGTTGTTATTGCAAGTGCCTGGCACAAGGACTTTGCCGAGCAAAATCGCACCTGCTCCGTTGAACAAACCCGTGTTCAGTGGAGTAGTCCCAGTCAAAACTGGGATGGTCGAAGTAGCCCCTTGAGGCACCCCGTACACGCTCATGCGTGGCACGCCAGACACTCCAACCAGGCAAGCCATTTTCATGCTGACCATGTAATTGCCT
>JBJXGO010000183.1:0-3179 GCA_046160345.1 Saprospiraceae bacterium | reverse complement strand
CCCCCCCCCCCCCCGAAACAAAATTCAAAGAGCCTGTTGTTTGGGCTTGGCTGAACCTTATTTGAGCTAAATCAGCAAGGCGTAAGAAAGGGTACGGGCGCTAGCCTCAGCGGCCCACCACCACTTTCCTCGTTACCCTATGTCCATCAGGAAATATCAGTTCTGCCGCATAAAAGCCTGGCAAAATGCTGCTTGGAAGCCCGATACAATTTGCCTCAGCATTTGTTTCTACTTTTTCTTCTAACACCAATCTTCCATGCATATCCCATAGCCGCAGCAGTTCAGGCGGAGTGGTAAATCTAAGACACAGTTCTGAAGTAGCAGGATTTGGGCTTATTTGCACCCAATAGGGGTCGCTGAGGTTGTTGGGGATTTCATGGAAAGAGGTAAGGGTTCCGTTTGAATATACTTTCAATAAAAAACCGTGCCCTTGGCCATCACCAAAGATGTTCTGGGCATACCCAACTATGAGAACATCGTTGTTTTGGTCAATTTCCATATCCCAGGGTTCAAAAAGGATGTTATTTTGGAAGGTAAACTCCCAGATTTTCTCGTAAGTGCTGGACGAGAACTTGGCTACCCTAATTGTGTTTGGATTGGGCGGGTTATACGAGTTTATGCCTGAGATGACATAGTTTCCATCCAGATCTACGCGCATTGTGGAGCCATAATTCATGCCTAATGGTGGGTTGCTCAAAGGGATTGCCTCTACAAGGTGAATGCTGTCGCCATGTAGATCAATCGTAGCAAAAGCAGCATTGTAAGGCCAGTCAAAAAACTCTTTGGCATAGCAAAACATCTTGCTACCTATGGGTTCAAGGCAGTTGAACATGCCCAATGAACTAATGTGCTTAATGGAGTTGAATTCATATACAATGGTTATGCCAACAACTTCATTCACAACATTAAAGCCCTCATCAACCAGTATAGACCGATCCCCCCATGTTTTAACAAAATACCGGCTCAAGGATTCAATCCATTGGAACTCAAGGACAGGGCCTTCGTGGTAAATTCCCTTTAGTTTTTCGAATTTTTTGAACTCGAAATTTGCATCTAAACCAATATAACAAATATATAGTACATCCTGAACAGATTCCTTAACTCCATAACCAAAACCTTCCCAAACAGATTTGAAGGTATTGTATTTCATCTTTATTGTTACAACCCTTACATCGTCTTCTGTTTGGATGGCATCAATCAACCTAATGTCTTGAAGGGTAGTATCCAGCGAAAAGGATATGAAAAATCGTTTTCCATCCCGAGTGGCGCTCCCGATATAGACATATCTCGAAGTATCGTCAAATATGTAAGAACTTGATTCGATGGAATATCCCTCTACAAAATCCAACTTGCGCTGATGAATTACCTGGCCTTTAGTATCTGTAACCAATGCCTTAAATCCTGCAATTGCGCCTTCAGTTAAGGCAATTTTGTTGTCAGGTAGAATGAGCATCTGGGTGATGACCGAGAAGTTTGGGTCATTTTTGGTGTATCCGACCAGGATGGTATCGGATTGAGCTCTGGCCCTATTGTTGGAGTATAACCAAAGCGCAATGCAGATGAAAAGGACTGTTTTTTTCATTTTTTAAAAATTGAATCCCGAGAGCATTTATTGTACAATGCTCTCGGGATATTGTTTGTACAGGAAACAAATTACAGGGTCATACCGCTCAGATTAACATAAACGGGGTCTAGCCAGCCCGGATACACTATAATATTTTTGCAAACTGGGGTTCCGTAAGTGTATGTGGCAATTGGATAGCTCCATTTATCACATGTTGGCAACAAAGGACAGGGGTAACAGTAGTCAACCCCAATGTTGAGTGATATAAAATGTTGGTTAGCTGGAATCTCAAAAGGATCGATCCCGATCTGCTCGTAAAAAGAGCAATAGGCGCAATTTAGTAGATCATCCTCCATACACGTTCCTATAGTTTGTTGCTGATCAATCTCACAATCCTCCTCCAAAAAATCATATGGAGGCCCCTGGGCAAATTTTGTCTCCACATTAATAAAGCCAACGAGAATCCCGTCGTAACAAGGCGGGTTGTTTGCCAAATAGTTGAAGTTTATCCGCTCCTCGATTTGCTCGTATGCAGTTGTGGCCGGTGAAGAACAAGCAGGGGTTTCACCACATTCCCAATTGCACATTGGGAGCGTATAACTGCTAATCAGAAGAAATTCTTCATCACCGCCGCCAGAATAAAATGCCTCGCCATCTTCAAATGCATCCCCGTCACATTCTGCGTTATTGGTATAATGCTCAAGCAGACAGGTATTGCATACCCCTAAAATAGATGTAGCCCTTACATTGAGCACATTTTCCACAATAGATAAAATGGTCACATCTAAGGCCACCGGATACGTCTCAGTAGTATCTGTAGAAAGCCAATAGTTCCGATAAGCATTATACGACCCGTTATAAATGCCTTTTAGCGCTTGGGAAGTGCTCGAAACGGTTACTTGAAAATCAGTCACATTCGTCTGGTGTGCAGTTCGGGGTTTATTGGAAACAGTAGCAATGTTAATCAATGCCTCCACACCTGCTGCCATTTTTTCGAAAGAATAAGTTTCGGTCAAAGAATTGTTGCCGACCGCTAAGGCTAGATTGGTTTGGAAGGTGTCGAGCCACCCTATGGTGGTAATTTCAAAGGCGTCTCTTGATGAAGCTTGTTGGGAAGAAAATGGCTTTGCAATGTACTCCTTTGGCTGTATTTCTTTTTTGCAGGCATAAAAAAGTAGAAAGGAGGCTGCTACAGACAGCGTGAGCGCAGCCAAAATTTGCCGCGAAAGTTTAAGATGTTTCATAAAAATCTAGGTTGATGAGAAAATGAAAGAAAGGCCACTTCTCACCTCATGGCCAACTCGGCAGAAAAGCGACGCTACAAAGATGCCCGTTACCAAGTGTTAAAAAAAACGCCAAACTTGGCGTAATTCACGCCAAAATTGGCGGCAATGCTTTGGGCATCCTATATTTGTAACTACGTTTCATTTTTCAAACCTTTACCCGCCATAGCCCTTTTTACCTGCCATGGTTTTATGAAGGCGGAGAGCGAAGGTCATGTTGAATCTTACATTTACCAATAAAACCGATATGCTTATTAGCCTTGTTGTATTGATCACTACGGCCATGTTTTTTTCCTGGCACCTCAAGCCTCGCTGGCAAAAAATGCAAGCGA
>JBJXGO010000182.1:0-6992 GCA_046160345.1 Saprospiraceae bacterium | reverse complement strand
AAATTTGGCCAAAAGATTCTTACGGTGACTGTCCACGGTGAGCGGACTGACAAAAAGTTCGGAAGCAATTTCCTGATTGGTCATGCCTTCGGAAATATGGGCTAAAACTTCTTTTTCACGCGCAGTGAGCATGGGCAATGGAGTGGATCTTGCCGCTGGAGAGGTCATTACTTCCGACACTTCGGCACTCATGAACATCCGCCCACGCCAGGCTGCCGTGATGCCTTCTTCCAGTTCTTCTTTGGTGGCATTTTTAAGCAGATAGCCAGATGCCCCGGCTTCAAGCATTCGGGTGATGTAACTGCGCTCCTTGAAAGTGCTGAGGCCCAATATCTTAAGTCCTGGCTTGGCCTTTTTCAACATACCGCAAAGTTCGATGCCGTTGAGGTCGCCGAGATTTATATCGGTGAGCGCCACTTCTGCATCAGAGTTTTTAAGGGCTTCCAGGGCCAGGTAACCATCCGAGGCGGTGCCGGAGATCTCTACGATGGACGAATCTGCCAAAAGTGACCGGATGCCTGCAAGGACCATCGGATGGTCGTCAATGATAAAGGTGCGAATCATAGGACGGATTTGATTTGATGGGACAAAAGTCCGTTGCATCCCTGTTCATGCACCAGTCCAAAACATGCTCATTTTTTGCTCAATTTTGTTCAAAAAGAAAACATGGGACATCCCGGATTGCATCATGACCCTTGCTTTCTCATTAAATATGCGAATAATGGGTTGAGATCGCAAACGTGTTGAAAATCAGGCGTATATTGGAGGTGCGACTCAAAGTCGCACCTCCAATTATGTTGGGAACCAATGAATTAGCCTAACCCATAATTGGCATTAAATACTGTTTTTCAGGCACTAAACTGTCGCAAATGGTGGTCAAGATGCCGCCACATAAGTCGCCCCCAGGCTTGGTGGTTCATATTTCCAAAAACCGAATGCTCAGCCATCGGACGGTCAAAATTGGCAAAACGGTGGATGGTAAGCAGCAGGGTTTGTTTGTCTTGTTCAAAACTCGTGGGAGCAGTCATGCCGGTTCCGGGAAGGAAACTGGGGTCAGTAGGAGCTGCCTTGGGCCAGGGTACAAAATTGCGCATCGCCTTGCCAAGCATTGAGTTATAAAGGGGGGATTTTTGTGGGGTTCCGGTTTTTTCGTGCATCGCAGCCCTAAAAGGGTCGGTCATATGAGGCAGGATTTCTTCGATGGTCAATTTGCCCCATTTGCGGGTGTTCTGCGAAGTCAAGGTTTGAATCCGGGCAAGGATCGCTTCACGGTCGGTGTAATTAATCAAGTTTTTCATGGCATTGATCATTTTGAAGGTTCAACATTGAAGAGTTCTCTGAAATACACGGGCTTGCACAGGAGCGATGGGATGTCGCCCTTGCCGAAGAGTTCGTAAATCACCTTGACAGTAGCTAGGTTTGGCGAGTCTCCATCGGGCTTGGTGTCTTGGGCAAATGCTGCCGAAATGCCCAATTGAGCGAAAAAAAGGAATGTGAAAAAGATTTTTACAGATTGCATGAAGAGAATAAGTTTGGTGAACAATTACTGTTTGATACAGCAAAGGTGAAGGGTTTATCATGCCATCTGTTTGCCTGAAACGGAGCGGTATTTGCCTGAAACGGAGCAAATTATCGGGCCAATTGTGGTTGTACGCCAAACCGTTCCTTGAAGGCCCGAGAAAAGGCAGAAAGGCTGTCGTAACCTACTTCCATGGCCACCGCGCTTACTTGCAGGTCCGTGTTCTGAAAAAGGTGATGTGCCCTGTCTAGCCGAAGCTGTTGCAGGAATTTGAATACCGGCACGCCAAAAGTTTCTTTGAAATTCTTCTTGAGTGCGAATTCGTTGGTGCCTGCCAGTCGGGCCAGTCGAGCGAGGCTTGGAGGGTCGGATAGGTTTTGTTCCAGCAGTTCCCGTACATGCTGCATCTTATCTCGTTCGTAGCGGTCGGGCCTCTTGTATTCAATAGGTTTCTCATGGTAAGCCTCCATCAACAGCGCGGTGATCTCCAGCATTTTGCTTTCAAAAAACAACTTTCCGCTTAGCCCGGTCATTTGGTTTTGAAGCACCTGGCTTGTTACATGGCGAAAAGCCGGAGTCCATCGATTTTTGTTAAAAAAGCAGTAGTTGGGCATTTCAGCAGCACGGAGAAAACCTTTTGGTTGAAGATCGGCATTCGAATCGAGGATCTTGAAATAGCTGTCTTTGCCGATGCAAAACAAGGCATGAGCGAATTGGCCTTCTACTTCCAAATTGCAGTTGGTCTCGGCCCGCGGGAAAAGGATGTGGTTGATAAACTGCTCGTCGGCGCGCGCAGGGGAGTATTTGCCCTTGTTGAAAAAATTGGCCGAACCCCGCACACAGAAATTAAAACCTACTGTCGGGCCGCTCATTTGTGGCACGATATGCGTCAGCAGATGAGGTTTTGCCGAATAGCCCGTGGTCAATATCAGCCGGGCGTTTTCAGAAAAGTCAATTTGGCGGTGCAGTACGTGCAGGTCATTGGATTGTAGGGTTGTTTCGGGTTGTAACAGGACAGTATTCATGGTGCTCCTATTTTTGTTGGGACAAAAATAGGCGCACAAAATGTTCACTCACAAGTCCAAACCTTGTTCATTATCATCTCATTTTACTCAAAAAGAAGGCCTATGCCTTTGTCGTTTTGCGTGCTACAGACCGTCGTCATAAATCCAGGGGCGGTTAATAATAGTCCTAATTGAGCACCGGCAGCGCAAATTTTCTTCGGTAATCCTCGTAATGGGTGTTCGTCATTTGCATGAGTAAAGGCATTTTCGCGGGATCCAGCCATTGCATCAGTGATAGCAGGTCGTCTTCTGCCATAGCGGTACAGCCCAGGGTGCCGGAACCGGGCTTCTTCCACAGGTGAAAAAAAATACAGGACCCGCATTCTGGCTCGGCTGGTACATTATGGTTGACAAAAATGCCCCATTTGTATTGTTCATCGTCGCGCATCATGTTTTCCTTTGCCACCCAGTCCTGCTGCAGTTGTAAGGCATCTACCAATTGATTGTAAAACGGTGAATTGCTGTCTTCAATACAAATCTGCGCTTCAGTTATGGGCAAATAAGGTAGTTTTAAAGATAGTGTTCCGGCTGCTGCATACCCAAAAGCGGTACCGAAACGAAAGATACCTGCCGGAGAGCGCAGGTCTCCTTCCTTTTTTTGCAATCCCGGTTTTTGGCTTTGTACACCCCTACCCCAGGCAAGCCCTTTTCTTCCAAGATTTACGGGATGGGCTTTGCCCACTTGCCGCCATTTTTTTCCTTTTTTTTCATATTTGAAAAGCTTCGCTTTTACGTTACTAGGGTTGGTGCTTACCACTACAACCAATTGGCGGCAGGTATCGAAAACGCCCTCTATTTCTCTATTGGGCAAGGCCGAGCAACACAACAAGAAAGCCAGGCCTAGAAAAGGCAAAAAGTAATTTCTATGCATAAGGCAAAAATAGGACAAGCAATTGATTATCCTACAAGTTAACAAACTTCATTACGTTTGCCATAGAAATGAACAATCCGCCTTTGACTCCCTATGGCAAAAATGAAACTTAGCGAATTGAAAGCGCAATACAACTTGCTCCTGAAAGAACTTGCTCGGGAACAATGTGTATTGCTGATCGGACCTGAGATTTTGCGCGTAAACGGGGTCTGTTTCCAGCAAAAACTCCAGCAGGAACTGCAAGCATCCCTCTCTGAAAAAATCCCGTTCTATTATCCTAAAGATGCCCTCTTTGTTTTCAAAGACGACATGTCGAAAGCTTATGTGCAGGGCAATGTGGTGGATTATCTCGATGAAATCAATACAAATACCCGCGCGGAAGACCAGCCCGACGAAACGATCTTCAAAAAGATCGCAGCGCTGCCCTTCCACCTGATCATTTCTGTCAACCCCGACCATTTCCTGTCCGACACTTTTGCGAAATACGGCGTGCGGCACCGCTTTGGGTATTTCCACCACAGCGGCTCAGGGGTAGCAGACATTGAAGACCCGCATGATTACATGCCCTTGATCTACAACCTTTTTGGCAGCAAGGAAAAGGACGCTTCTCTCGTGCTCGATTACGATGACCTTTTCAACCTGCTGCAAACCCTGCTCGGCAAGCCCGGCCTGCCCACCAAACTGGATACCAAACTGAAAGAAGCAAAGAGCTTTCTTTTCCTCGGCTTTCGCTTCGACCGCTGGTATTCACAACTGCTGCTGCGGCTCCTGGCCGGGAAACAGGCCATCCGAAAATACGCATTCGAGCCCCCGCCCGACGCGGACACCTCCGCTTTTCTTGTACGCCAGATGGACATCACCTTCCTTGGCAGCGACCTTCGGCATTTTGAATTTCTGTACAAATTTTGCAAGGAAAGCCATCGCCTCCGCGACCTTGTGGAAATACAAAACCCCACCGCCCGCGCTATTTTTCAAATGATGCAAATGGGCGACACGGGCAGGGCAATGAAGACCGTGGGCGATTTTTTTAAAGGCACCCCCTCGGAAATGGATGCGACCCAGTTGCAAGCGCGTTTTGCCATTTGGGAAAAAAACCAGTCCCTCCGGCTTGTGTCGGACGGCGATGCACAGATAGAACTCAACAAGATCATTTACGCTACGCTCCAATTAGTCAACGCAGTTAAATAGACCATGAAATCGGCTCGTTACCCAGGTGTTCGTCCCTTTGAGACATTCCAAAAAGATTTCTTTTTTGGGAGAGACCGCGACATGGCTGATTTGTTCGACCTGGTGATGCTCCAAAAAATGGTGGTGTTGTTTGCCCGTTCCGGCTACGGCAAAAGTTCCATCATCAACGCGGGTCTGGTGCCGAAATTCCAATTGGAAAAAATACCACCTGAAGAACGCTACACCGCCCTGACCATACGCCCCGGCAGTTTTGTGGAAGACGACAAGTTTGTAACTATTGACGAACGCCTTCGACATGAGTTGTTGCAAAAATCCCCCAAAATCACGGCGCCATTTCTGGACAATCTGGTAGAAACCAAAAGCCTTTGGTATCATTTCAAACAACGCCAATCACCTGAAAAAGAACGGTATGTGCTTGTATTCGATCAGTTCGAAGAATTCTTCACGTACCCGCCGGAAATGCAGCACCGCTTCAATGCCGAACTCGCCGAACTACTGTACGACCAAATCCCGCAATCGGTGCGCCGGACCGCCCGCGCCCAAAAAGCGAGCGAAGACCAGCTCGAATTCCTCGCGCGCCCGATGGACATCAAGATTCTGTTTGCCATCCGCAGCGACCGGCTTGCCCTGCTCGACCGCATGAAAGCGGATCTCCCGGCTATTTTTGACTACCGTTTCGAGTTAAAGGCTCTGAACAAGGAACAGGCCAAAGACGCTATTGTCCGCCCGGCTTTGTTGCCAAAAAACTTTGAGATCAAAGGGGAAAACATCGAGTTCAGCTCTCCCACTTTTGAGTACAATTCCGTTGCCCTTGAGCAGATCCTGAACAGCCTCGCCGGGGGGCGTTCCGATCTGGATGCCCGCATAGAAGCGTTTCAGCTCCAAATCGTTTGCACCTGGATCGAAGATGAGGTGCGCAGCGAACGAATCGCTGACCGCGATGGCAATGGCCTGCCCGATGTGATGCCCGAAGACCTGCCCGATTTTGCCAATATTTTTGAGACTTACTACAAGCAGCAACTGGACAAACTTTCCCCAGCCGACCGGGAAGCTGCCCGATACGTCATTGAGGATTCCTTGTTATTTGTCAACAGCCTTACCGGGGAGGGCCGCCGCCTCAGCGTGGACAAAGATGTTTTGCTCGACAAGTTTCAGAACAATGGACTGACCGATGTCCTGCTGCGCGCACTCGAAGACAGTTTCTTGCTACGCCGCGAAGCCAACGCGATGGGCGGGTTCAGTTTTGAGATCAGCCATGATGCCCTGATCGAACCCATCGCGAAAGCCCGGAAAGAACGCCTGGAGGAAGTCGAGCGGTTGCGCTCGCTCGAACGCGCCGAACGCGAACGGCAAGAAGCCGAAGCCCGCGCCCGGGAAGCCGAAGAGAAAGCCCGCGCCGAAGCAGAGCGCCGGGAGGAAGCTGAGCGGCTGCAACACGAGGCGGAAGCACAGCGCCACCTTGCTGAGAAAGGCCGCAAAAGGGCCCGCCAACTGACCTTGGTGGCGGTTGGGTTGACAGCAATAGCTAGCGTAACTGGATTTATGGCATTGAGGAGCGCAAAATTGGCGGAGACTCGCCTTTCGGAAATAGAAAATGCCAACGCCAAGCGCGATCTGATGGAATTCAGGCAGCACGTCAAGAACGGGGACGAGATGATTTTGGGCGCTTATTATAATTCCGCAACCAAATACTACCATTTGGCCGACAGCCTTCACCAACTCCATCCAAATCATGAAAAATTCCAGCAGGCCGCCCAGGGTTTATCGGACAAAATGGAACGCTGCAAAGATGCCTTGAAGGGCCAATAGGGACGGAGTTTGGTGGCCGTTGAGTGCGTGTTTGCATTGTGGTGGCACATCTGAAAGGGATGTTTGAAACGCAATCTTCGTCTTCTCTTCCCAAACCTCGTAGGTTTTAAAAACCTACGAGGTTTAGACCCGAATTACTGCTATACAACCTATGAAACAACTCCTTCTTATCCCGTTCTTGTTGCTCTCGCTTGCGGTCAAAATGCAGGCCCAAGAGCGCCGTTGCCAGGATTACGACCGCATCCTCCGAAATATAGAGCGTACCTACAATGCCGACCTGCTTGACTCTTCCCTCCTGCAAGTGCGCTTTCTTCGTGCCTGCACCCCTGGCAACGACTCGCTGGCGGAGCTGTGGACGGAGAAGGTTTTTAAAAAGATAAATCAGCAGAAAGCAGACGCAAAAACTGCGCAGAGGCTTGCTGAAGAGTCCAGAAAAAAAGCCATTTCTGCCCAGAAAAAAGCCGAACGCCTCAGCTCCCACTTCCACTTTGGCGACGAAAACGCGGCCTGGGCATACCGAAATGGCCGCTTTGCCGTGATT
>JBJXGO010000181.1:0-35225 GCA_046160345.1 Saprospiraceae bacterium | reverse complement strand
ATGTATTGTTTTGTCGGTGATATCGCTACGCCTTTGGAAAAACGGAAAAGAAATGGAGTCCGCCCGTTTTGACAGGCGCGCCTGGAAAATAATTCTGGTGCTCTTTTTGGTTGCGAACTTGTTGCTGGTCTTGGGAGCAACCCGAGGAGGTTGAACAGAGCTGGAACTTTTCTAAAGTTTAAAACTTTCGGAAAGTTCCAGCAAAAGGGTAAGAAAATAGGAGGCTTGCCGATGAGTATGTGTAATCTTCATTAGGCCATTATTTTTTCATTTATAAAATTTTGGTTTATGATCACGCACAAAAAAAACTTCGCAACCGCCCTTATCCAGCGCATAACGAGCTGGAAAGTTTTGCTCTTCTCGTTCCTATTCGGCACGTTGATGCTCCCTGCACAAGCCCGGCTTGACCTGGATTACAACAATGCCGGAATCAACTTGAATGCCAAAGCAATATTATTAAATCCGAATCCAAATTGTGCATTAAAAAGCCTCGACAATATTGGAAATGCCGGGCTTAACCTGCAACCAAACGGTGACTATCTGGTATCCGATAAAGTGTTTATCGGCGACTTGAGCGGTTTCTCCTGCGCACAAAAGGGAGAATGTGCCATGTTTTTGAAGGTTCACGACGCAGGCAGCAAGGAGGTTGTGATTACCTGGGAAACTATTGCCCGAACAAATTTTGACTGGACGAACGACTGCCCTTGCCCCGACAATGTAAATGCCGAGGGAAGTGGCCTTACAGACTTAGATGTACACTTCAAGATTATTGGCCACCCGCCCGGTGGTGCTGCAAGTATCAAATATACCTTGTCGCAGTATTGCAGAGTAGGCAGTGAGTCAGAAGCGTTTCTTGAAGACCTTGCCGAGGTTGATGCTCGGGTCAGCTTGAACTACTGGCCACTTTACGGCTGCGAAGTTTTTACCCACACCGCTGAATTGAAGGAAGACGGTATATCTAATTTAACGGGCACTGAGACATATGCTATTGGAGAAAACGTTTCTGTGCAAATTTTTTCGGATGTCTTTGCAAAAATTAGAAATCCACCACGAAAATTAGTCTCAAATGAAACAGACAATGCATGGGCGGAGTCCTATGGATCCATCAAATTGGAACTAACGACCACTACCAACACAGAAGAGGCTTTTAGGCAATCACTGCTTAGTGCTCCCGTGCTTACCCCCAACCCAGCAAGCGGAAAAACATCTGTCATTTGGCAACAGGAAGATGTCGCAGAAGTAAGTATCTCTGTCGTTGACATGCTGGGAAAATCAACAACTGAGATTGCTTGCGGCCTCCGCTTGCCAGGTTCTTATCGTGAAGATATAACCCTTGCAGATCTCGGTCCGGGCATTTATCTGCTGCAAATGCGCCATAAATCGAGAGAGGGGGTTCGGCAAACCGTTCCGCAACGATTAGTGATAGTCGAATGATCAGCAACATTCCGAAAGTTTGCAACATTCCGAAAGTTTGAAACTTTCGGAATGTTCGATTTCAACTACTTAAACAAAAACTTCTTTACATTCCACCAGCCTTTTTCGATGATGGCATGGTTCTTTTCATAGAACTTGATAGCCGGTTCGTTCCAGTCCAGCACCTGCCATTTCACCAGGCGGCAGCCCCGGCGGCGGCCTTCTTCCACAAAATCTTCGTATAACTTTTGGCCAATCCCGAAACGGCGGTACTGCTCATTCACCACAAAATCGTCGAGGTAGAGCATTTTCCCTTTCCAGGAAGAATAGCTCATAAAAAACAGGGTCATACCCACCACTTTTTCGTCCATTTCTGCCACATGGCATTCAAATAGGCCTTTTTTGAAATCTCCGAGATACTCTTCCGGGGTGGTGAACACTGCTTCAGGTTCTTTTTCATACACCGCGAGCTCATACACGAGGGCGTGAATGGCGGGGATGTCGGATTCGGTTGCGGGGCGGATGGTGATTTTGTTAGTCATATTATTATTGTGTCATTAAGGGTCATTGGGTCATTGGGGGTTCTTTAAAAGCCTCGATGATTTTGGAATCAGGAGCTTTCTACATTGTCAATAATTACAGCTTCGTGCAAAATTTCTAAAAACAGGACTTCCTGAATGTCTTTTTCAAACAAAACAGGAATATAGGCTACTTCTTTCCGATCCCCCATTTGAAGCAGCCCTTGTTCATTGGAGAGCAAGTGCCCGCGATTGAAGCCAAAATTCACCCCCGATTTCACTCCGCTGTAAGGAAGGCTGGCCGGGTAAAGGAAACAAATCCTGCCTCGGCCTTTATAAAAAGGTGCGCCATAAGCCCAGGTTTCCCTCAGGTTGGGAAAATTTTGCAGGATCAAGTTCCTCAATCGCAAACAAATCTCTTGTTCGCTCGGTGTGAGCGCTTCCAGAAAGGAATCAAAGTCTCTGTGTT
Source organism: Saprospiraceae bacterium (assembly GCA_046160345.1). Lineage (GTDB taxonomy): Bacteria > Bacteroidota > Bacteroidia > Chitinophagales > Saprospiraceae > M3007. The sequence goes on along the minus strand of JBJXGO010000181.1, from coordinate 32,825 downwards.
TGGCAAATTTCATGTGCAAAGATTTCTTAAGTTTTCTAAAATTCTATCAGTTGATCCAAGTTCGCACTTCAACGTCAATATATCACAGTTCATAGTTCATAGTTCGGCTAAGAACTATCTTCGCCTCTGGAATTATGAGTTCGATCATCAATCTGGCATTGAAACAGTACCTCTCACACCGCATGAAGCGTATTGAGCGGTATATGCTGAACCCTGAGGAGGCGCAAGCACGGTGGTTGCGCCACCTGCTTGACCGTGCCCGGGACACAGAACAAGGCCGCCGTTGGAATTTTGGAAGCATCCGCAACGCTGAACAATTTGCAAAAGCAGTGCCCGCACAAGACTATGATGCTGTAAAAAGTGACATTGTCCGAATGATGCGCGGAGCGAGCAATGTATTGTGGCCCAATGAAGTAAACTGGTATTCCAAAAGCAGTGGGACCACCAGCGACAAAAGCAAATTCATTCCGGTGCCATACGGGAACATATTAAATTGTCATATAGCGGGTGCATGGGATTCCATTACATTGCTTTATGCCAACAAACCGGATATGGAGGCGTTTCGGTACAAACACCTCATTATGCCCGGCAGTTTTCAGCAATTGCCAGAATATCCAAAAACCTGTTTTGGCGATGTTAGCGCAATCCTTGTGCAGCACATGCCCGCCATTGGGAGAATTTTTTACACACCAGACACCCAGACCAACCTGATCCCAAACTTCGAAGAAAAACTTCGGCGAATCGCAGAAATTACCAGCAAACAGCAGGATATCTGTTTGTTTGCTGGGGTGCCGACCTGGCTCATTGTACTCTTTCGCATGATCCTGGAAAAAACCGGCAAGCAAAATATGCTCGAAGTATGGCCCCATTTACAAGCTTATATGCATGGAGGCGTAGGCTTTGGACCTTATCGCGCCACTTTCCACGAACTGATTCCAAACCAGGATTTTGCCTATCAGGAGATTTACAATGCTTCAGAGGGTTTTTTTGGCGTACAGTGCGATCTGGCGCAAAATGATCTGCTCTTGCTGGCAGATAACGGTGTTTTTTATGAATTTGTACCAACCGGAGAGTGGGAAAAAGACCACCCGAAGACCGTACTTTTACCCGATGTAAAAATCGGAGAAAACTATGCCGTAATGATTTCCGCCAACAACGGCCTGACCAGGTACAAACTTGGAGACACCATTGTGTTTACAAGGCGTTACCCGTTCTGTTTTCAAATTACAGGCCGGACCAAGCAGTTTATAAATGCTTTTGGGGAAGAGGTGATGGTAGGAGATACAGACAAAGCACTTGCCGAAGCTTGCCGTCAGATGGATGCTACTGTAACGGAATATACTGCAGCTCCTGTCTATTTTTCGGCGGATAAAAAACGGGGCGGACATGAATGGGTGGTGGAATTTGAAAAGGAACCTGCTGATCTTGAACGGTTTAACCAGGTTTTGGATGAATCACTTCAACGTACCAATTCCGATTATGAAGCCAAACGATACAAAGGCATGGCACTCGACCGGCTCTTGCTAAAACCGGTACCAAAAGGAACATTTATTCGCTGGATGCGAGCCCGGGGGAAATTCGGAAACCAGAACAAGGTGCCGCGTTTAGCTAACCATCGGCAATTTGTCGAGGAAGTGATTCGATTTGCCTCAGGTGATGCTATTTAGTTTACGCCTATCAATTTCAATTGTGATTTTATCTTTACCCCTGCCATTCAATCTGATTTTTTATGAAAAAGATACTTTACCTCCTTCCCCTTGCCATTTTGCTTGCAACGGCTCTGCTGATTTCTCCAATTACTCTATCCGCTCAGCCAAAAATCCAGCTCGTCAATTTTGCCAGTGGGTTTGACTTGCCCCTAGATATTACACATTGCGGCGACAGCCGACTTTTTGTGGTAGAACGGGATGGAATAATCTGGGTGCTTGACAGCCTTGGAAATCGGCTGGATACCTTCCTCAATATTGATCCCCGCGTTAATTCGGGGCAAAATGAGCAGGGTCTCCTTGGCCTTGCATTCGACCCAAAATACGCTACTAACGGCTATTTTTATGTCAATTATACCAAAAATAGTGGAGGGGCAACCCGTGTAGCGCGATTTTCTGTAAAACCAAACAACCCCAACGAAGCAGACCCCAATTCAGAATTGATGATCCTCGAACAGTCTCAACCCGCCTGGAACCATAACGGTGGCTGCATAAAATTTGGCCCCGACGGCTATTTGTACACTGGTCTTGGTGACGGCGGCGGTGCCAATGACCCTTCCAACTATGGTCAGAATAAAAAGACATTTTTGGGCAAAATCATTCGCATTGATGTGCGCAACAGCAATGCCTCTCAACCCTATGTGGTGCCCCCTGACAATCCATTTGTGGGTGATGCGAACTATTTCCCCGAAATCTGGTCGCTCGGCTGGCGAAATCCCTGGCGATTTTCGTTTGACCGGCTCACGGGCGATATGTGGATCGCTGATGTGGGTCAAAACCTTTGGGAGGAGGTAGATTTTGAACTGGCAAACGTCGGCGGGTTAAACTACGGATGGCGTTGTTATGAAGGCGCACATACTTTTAATACGAGCAATTGCCAACCAGCCAGCGCATACGTGAGCCCATTTTTTGATTATTCGCATTCAGGCGCCAATGGATGTTCTGTTACCGGAGGCTTTGTCTATCGCGGAAACAAGTACCCTGACCTGTATGGCGCTTACCTGTTCGCAGACTATTGTAGCGGTCGCTGGTGGTACACAAGACGGAATGCAAATGGAACTTTTACGACCAATATCCTTGCCAATCTGGGTGGATATGAATTTAGCAGCTTTGGAGAAGATAAGAACGGCGAATTATATGTTGCCCTGCTTTCCTCGGGTAAAGTGCAGAAAGTGAAGGAGTTGTGCTCCCCTTTTCAAGTTGCCGGTTTTGCTAGCATGGCTGTGTGTGCCGATTCCACCAATGGAGCAATTAACCTTGATGTTTCAGGAGCCACAGGTAATGTGACTTACGTTTGGTCAAATGGAGCGAGCAGTCAGGATCTTGCTAACCTCCAACCCGGCACCTATTTCGTAGAAGTAAAAGATGGCAACAATTGCATTCGGCGCGACACCTTTGATATCGCCGAATTGAACCCGGTAACTCCTAATTTGAATATGCCCGACACGTCAATATGCCATGGCCAACTGATAAGTTTTGATTTGCCTGCAGCCCCACAAGGATCTGTTTATCAATGGTTTATTAATGGTAATCCAACAGTTGGCAACCAAAATAATACTTTTTTGCCATCAGCTACAGGTGTTTATCAAGTTCGCTTGCTAAACCAGTCATGCCCTTCCGAACTGTCGGCCCCCGTGCAGGTGACCGTTTTCCCAAATCCAAGTGTTTTTATAGCAAGCAGTGGAGACACACTCACCGCCACTTATTTCCCGGTCGATGCAACCCTGCAATGGTATTTCGAGAACAACCTGCTCCCTGGCATTACAGGCAACGTATTAATAGCGGAACAAAGCGGGGTTTATACCGTTTTTGCCAATGACCTCCTCGGCTGCCAGAGTGGGGCAGAGATTTTTGTAGAGGTTTCTGAAACAAAACTCCCGACTACAGTGCGTCGTTTTTTGCTGTCCCCTAACCCAACAGAGCACAGCATATTATTGGAAATGGAATTGGCGAAATCTGAACAAATCAACATTTTCCTTACCGATAGCATCCAACGGCAGGTTTTTGCAAAATCATTAGATGGTCAAAAATTTGCGCTGCCCATCGACCTGAGCAATTTGCCCGTCGGCGCCTACTTTTTGACGGTAAAGACAGTTGAGGGCAGTTTTGTCCGGAAGGTGGTAAAGAAGTGATTTCCAATTTTGCAGATGTGTCCATCACTTTAGGAGCTTTGTTTATCATTGCGCTGGGAATTTGGCTGGGGCAGAAAGTTTGTGGGTAATTGGTACTTTTGCACGAAATTATTTAACAGATAGCCTCTGCCCAATTACCCACATGAAAAGCAACACATCATGCAGTGTGAAAACATCGAAATATCACGCCACGCTTTAAAAAAATCACTAGACCGCGATTTGAACCTGGTTGATGCAATTGAGGTTGTACAACATGGTGAAATTATCATCAAATACACAGACACCAAGCCGCACCCTTGCTATTTGATACTAGGTTTTCCCAATGACCAACCACTTCATGTAGTAGTGGCAAAAGATATAGTGACTGAAGAATGTTGGCTTGTTACATTGTACTTTCCTGATATTTCAATCTGGAACTACGATTTCAAAACCAGAAAAAATTAAAGATTATGGCAACTTGCGTTATGTGCGACAAAGGCACTTTATCTCTCGGAAAAGTGACAGTAACCCACGAAAAAGGCACTTTTTTTATCGCCATCCGAGATGTGCCCGCACGGGTTTGCGATCATTGTGGACATTATTTTCTTGCTGCTCCGACTGCATTGCGTGTGGAGGCTGCTATTAAACAAGCAATGACTAATGGGGTAGATGTAGAGGTGATGCGTTTACAGGCGGCGTGAGATTACCCTAAGAACAGATGTCTTTCAGAATAGTATGAAGGGTTTAAAATTGAACGGCTGAAAAAATCAGATAATGAAATAAACACGAAGAAAAAGCCAATTTCTAAAATTTGAAAAGCCTGACGCTGGCAAATCGTGAAGTTCAACAATTTATGTCACAATCAATAGTCAACGACTTCGTCATTCGCTTTGCCAACGTAAACGGCACCGGCTCGGCCAGCGCAAACGACATGTTTGCCAAAGCCATTTTCCGCATGGGCATCCCTGTCTCGCCTAAAAATATTTTCCCCTCCAATATCCAGGGTTTACCTACCTGGTATGAGGTGCGTGTGAGTGAAAAGGGCTATCTGGGTCGCCGTGAAGGCATAGATATCATGTTGAGCGTGAATCCGCAAAGTATGCCCAAGGATATCGCCAACGTGAAACCGGGCGGCTACTTCCTTTACGACAGCACTAAGGAATTATACAAAGATTTTATCCGCGACGACATCCATTACCTCGGCATCCCAATGATGCAAATGTGTATGGACAAATTTGCTGACCCGCGCCAGCGACAGCTGCTCAAAAACATGGTGTACGTTGGAGCACTTACAGCTTTGCTTGACATTGAACTGGAGGTACTGCACGGTATTATCCAGCAAAAATTCAAGGGAAAGGACAAATTGATAACAGCCAACTACGATGCCCTGGACATGGGCATCCAATACGTTCACGCCAATTTCAAATATCCACTCGAATATCGGGTGGAGCGTCGTGATAAGGTGAAAGACTGGATCATGATGGACGGCAACTCGGCTTGCGGGCTGGGTGCAGTCTACGCGGGTGCAACGGTATTGGCCTGGTATCCGATCACCCCGTCCACTTCATTGGCAGATGCATTTGGTAAATATGCCAAAAAACTTCGCGTGGACCCCGAAACGGGCAAAAACAACTTCGCTATCGTACAAGCAGAGGATGAACTGGCTGCAATTGGGGTCGTAATCGGCGCTAACTGGAACGGCGCGCGCTCGTTCACCGCCACCAGCGGCCCAGGCGTGTCTTTGATGAGCGAATTTTTAGGCCTGGCCTATTTTGCCGAAATCCCAACCGTGCTGGTTGACGTTCAACGCGGGGGTCCGAGCACGGGTATGCCCACCCGCACCCAACAATCTGATATTCTTATCGCCGCATATGCCTCGCACGGTGACACCAAGCAGCTGCTTCTGTTTCCCAGCACACCTGCTGAATGTTTTTCCATGATGGCCGAAGCATTTGACCTGGCCGAGCGTTTGCAAACCCCCGTTATGGTAATGACAGACCTGGATTTGGGCATGAACGAGAACATGTCACCCCCGTTACAATGGGATGACAGCAAGATATATGACCGAGGGAAAGTACTGACCGCCGCAGAATTGGAAGCGTCCTCTGAGCGATTTGGCCGTTATTTGGATGTGGATGGTGATGGTATTACCTACCGAACGATACCTGGTACACACCCGACCAAAGGTTCGTTCTTCACGCGTGGAACCTCTCGTGACGAGTATGCCGTTTATACGGAAGAAGGGCCAGCGTACGTCCGAAACATGGACCGTTTGGCCAAAAAATGGGAAACAGCCAAACAATACGTCCCAGGCCCGGAATTTTACCAAAAGAAGAAACAGAGCGCATTCGGGATGCTCTTTTTTGGCACCACTACCTATGCAGCCATCGAAGCCCAGGATTTGCTGGCTGCCCAGGGTATTACCTTGGATGCAATGAGGGTAAAATCATTTCCTTTCAATGAGGAAGTGCGGGAGTTCATAGAGGATCACCAGCGGGTTTTTATCGTTGAACAAAATCGAGATGCTCAATTTAAGTCTCTAATAGTCAACGAAATAGGTATAAATCCAACAAAACTAAGCTCCATTTTGAATTATGACGGTTTCCCTATCACCGCAGATGTGATCAGACAAAAAATATTTGAAAGCCTGGTTGGGAAATTGAATCCGGCATTTGTGGAACACGATCCGGGTGAACCAAATATGTCGGAGGTAAGTGAGTAAAGCTGCGTACTGATTGAATCTTTACTCACTTATATATCTACCTTAATTTTTTAACATCCTTTTGAATTATGACAAAATCTGCTAAAACGGTTTATTATTTTGGTTTTTACCTCCTGGCAACCGGGTTGACATTGATTTTTGTGCCCAATATGCTGCTTACTGCATTCGGCCTCGAAACAACCTCTGAGATTTGGATACGGGTGGTTGGCGTTTTGGCTTTTGCCATTGGGATTTACTATGTTTTCACCGCCCAGACGAACAATGAAACCTTTATTAAATGGACCATTTACAACCGCATTCTGATTGGCGTCTGGTTTGGTCTGTTTGTGGTGATGGGATGGGTGAAGTGGCAACTTTTGCTCTTTGGCGGGGTGGACTTGCTGGGAGCATTATGGACTTGGAGTGCGACCCGTAACAGGTAAATTTTAGCAAAGAAATCAGCAGATATAGAAAACGTTACGCCTAGCACAGCCTTTCAGAGATTTTCCATCGGATGAAAATACTCAAATCACCAATACCCCAAATCAACATATAAACAAGAAAAAATGACATTCGTCCGTCCAACTTTCCGCCATCCCGATTCGCCCAAGAATGCGCTCGGCTATACCAAAAAATTCTATGAAGGTGCACTCTCCACACTTTGCGCAGGCTGTGGCCACGACTCTGTAAGCGGGGCCATTATCCAGGCATGTTTTGAAATGGCTATTGAGCCGCACCGGGTAGCGAAACTGTCCGGAATCGGGTGCTCTTCAAAAACCCCCACGTATTTTTTGGCCAACTCTCACGGATTCAACTCCGTACACGGGCGAATGCCTTCCGTGGCAACAGGTGCGTACCTCGCAAACCGCGATCTGATGTACATCGGCGTATCTGGCGATGGCGACTCAGCGTCTATAGGAATGGGGCAATTCGTGCACGCCATCCGCCGAAACCTGAACATTACCTATATTATCATGAACAACGGATGTTATGGCCTTACCAAAGGCCAGGACTCCGCGACCGCCGACATGGGTTCTATCAACAAAAGCGGGGCTGCCAATATGTACAACGCAATTGACATGGTCGGGTTGGCATTGGAATTAGGCGCGTCCTTTATCGCCCGAAGTTTTTCGGGCGATCGGGACCAATTGATCCCTTTAATTAAAGCTGGCATGTCGCATCCCGGGTTTGCGCTGATAGATGTTGTGTCGCCTTGCGTAACGTTCAATAACAACATAGGCTCAACCAAGTCTTACGATTACACCCGGGAGCATATTGAAGCCACCGCAGCTGTTGATTTTGTGCCAATTATGGAAGAAATCACGACTGAGTATGCCGAAGGCGATTCCGTGGCCTTACAACTCCATGATGGCTCAACGATCTATCTGAACAAACTTGCCCCTGACTTCAATCCCCGCGACCGTCATTCTGCCGTCAATAAACTATACGAATCCAAAAAGAGCGGTGAAATCCTCACAGGACTGATCTACATTGACCCGGATGGGCAGGATTTGCACAGCATACTCAGAACGAGCCAGTCACCGCTAAATGCCCTTGGAAAGGAAATACTTTGTCCAGGTTCCAAGGTGTTGGAAGAGATCAATGCAGGGCTTCGATAGTTTTTTGTCAACAAAATAAGCCTCCATGAAAATTGCCCTGCTCGGCGCCGGCCATCTCGGCAAAATCCACTTAAAGTGCATCCTCGCCACCGAGTGTTGGGAACTGGCGGGCTTCTATGATTTGGACGAAAAAAACGCTGAGTCAGCCATTGCGCAATATGGCGCAAAACGCTACAGATCACTATCAAAACTTTTGGCAAATTGCGATGCCGTGGACATCGTTACCCCTACCCCATCCCATTATGAACTGGCCGCAAAAGCAATTCGTGCGAGGAAACATGCATTTATTGAAAAACCGGTAACCCAGACCCTGCCGGAAGGCAAAAAACTCTTGCAACTAGCTGAAAAACATAGGGTTAAAGTTCAGGTTGGCCATGTTGAACGTTTCAATCCCGCATTTACAGCATTGGGAGGAATGGCCTTGAATCCTATGTTTATCGAAGGGCACCGTCTGGCGGCATTTCAGCCAAGAGGCACCGAGGTGTCGGTCATCTTGGATCTGATGATCCACGACCTCGACTTGATCCTTCATCTGGTAAAATCGCCCGTAAAGAAAGTCAGCGCAAGCGGTGTGGCAGTGTTAAGCCACACGCCCGATATTGCCAATGCCCGCATTGAATTTGCCAATGGTTGTGTCGCCAACCTCACCGCCAGTCGTATTTCGATGAAGCAAATGCGGAAAATGCGGCTTTTTCAGCCCGACCACTATTTAAGCCTCGATTTTTTGGAAAAAAATGCTCAAATAGTGCGACTTTTTGCTCCCGACGCTGACGATTTGCCCAATACAGATAATCTGATGGAATTTGACACCCCAGCCGGAAAAAAGTGGTTGCAACTCTCCATGCCCGATGCTCAGCCAGTAAATGCGATCCAACGAGAATTGGAAACTTTCCATGATTCGATTGCCACGGACAGCACGCCAATTGTTAGTCTCCGTGATGGCTTTGAAGCATTAAAACTGGCCCATCGGATCTTAAAAGAAATAGAAGTCAGGAAGGGCGCAGCCATTGGTCAAACCTAGCTTCCGCCCACAGCATGGATATGAATTTGCTAATTTTCCCATACATTTGGGGGCAAAGAACTATCCTAATGAAACTTTTTCCCCTGCTTTTTTTTCCAATTCTAATTGCGGCGACATTGCCCCTCTCGCTTTTTGGGCAAAATTTTAAAAATGTCGACAAGCTGGCTTTCAATACCCCTCCCGGCGAAACAACATCTATAAAATCTCTGGCCGCTTACCTCTGTGCCGAAATGCCAGATGAGGCCCACAAAGCAAGGGCTCTTTATGCCTGGGTGACACTAAACATTGCCTATGTGGACAGTTTGGACGAACACGAAATCTGGGCTACATCCGAATATATTGATCGTCAACGCCCTGAAAAAGTTCTCCAAAACCGGACTGCGGTATGCCAGGGCTATGCCAACCTGTTTTGTGCATTAATGGCAGAAGCCGGAATGAATTGTGAGGTAGTGAATGGTTTGGTAAAAAAAGCCGACGGGTCGATAGCACCTGTAGGACATGCCTGGGCAACTGCGAAAATTAATGGAACATGGCGGATTTTTGATCCAACCTGGGGTGTTCCGCCCCCTGGATTGGCACGATGGAGGGTAGATGAGCAGTATTTCATGGCCGAGCCCGAAGACTTTATCCTTAGGCACTTGCCAGACGACCCGATGTGGCAACTTCTGGAAACCCCTTTGACCGAACATCGGTTTCGAAACTCTTCCGAGGGCGAAATCACCGATTTTCTTAAACATAAGGACAAGACGGAATTTTACTACCTGGATACTTTAAATCGTTGGTTTTCAATGGATTCAGTCAGTCGCTTGTTTGCTTCGGAAAGCCGGATACTTAAGTTTAACGGGAGCAACGAACGCGTGATCTTTAGTTTGGGGCAACGATATTGGGGCTTGTTCTTTGAGATTCAAAACGACCTGGACTCTTTGGCTTATGCGGCGATTTTGAGAGATACCATTAATATTGATACCCTTTGGTTTGAAACACAATTAGGGCTCATGAACCGCTATCACGCAAGGGCAAGGATGCTTTTTGAGCGCCTGGAAACCCCCGAACGAATCGAGAAGGCAGAAAAATTTTACACGCCAAAAGATGTAGCAGCAATTGTTGATAAAATGCGGGGCGACATGCACGCAGGTGTTTTTGAATACCTGTTGCATTGGATGCCGAAAGAAGGATTGAATGGGCAACAAATTGCCCAATTATTCTACCAGGCGAATCTTGTTCAGCAACATTATGCCGATTGCGAGCGCAAAATGAACTGCGCCAAAATGCCAAACAAGTGTTTTGATATTCGACACAACCGAAGTTTGATATGCCTTCAATTGGCGCAGCAGCTAGTACGGGTTGCTCAAAAGTTAGCCAATGACGATGTCACAGACAAAACCCTGAAAACCATTGTTTTAAATCTAAACGAAGCGCGCGCGTTATATCTTCAGGTCATCCAGGATTGCGAGCATATGCGTCGAAAACCACCAAAACATAAATTTGTCCAGGATCGAGCTATAATAGCCCAACAAGGTTTGCTTACCCTCCAGGCTTTCGAGATCCGTTTGGAAGGAACCGCATTAACGTCCGAACTTGAGGCGTTGGTGGCCTCTTCTAATCTCCCGGAACGAAAAGCCAAAAACCTAGCTGGAAAAATGTCGAAGCTGGCCCAATCTATCGAAGAATTTCAGGACTCAGTAGAATTCAGGAAAAGAGAAATTGGAGATGAATTTGTGGAATTGACCCTTTTCAACTTACAATTGGAAAATTTCGCACTTCAATTTAACCTTGCCAGCTTACAATATCGGATGGCAACAAATTCGTATGAAATTGCCTTTTCAAAAAACAGTCTTCCCAAAGAAAGGGAGCATCTCCGATATGAAGCCAACCAGGCATTACAAACATTAAAAAAATCTATAGGTTCTCTGGATTTTTTAGAAGATGCCGGGGGCTTGCCGGCATCTTATCTGGAACAAAAACGAGTGCAAATCAACAAACTAATGAAGGCAATAACGGCTTTTTTGGATAGGCTTTGAGAACTTTGTGAACATGAAACCTTCATTCACGAAGAAACTCAAGTTCTTGGTAACGATCTAAGCGGGCAATGGAAGAAGGTTCTGAAGGTTCCTTATCGTCCTGGCGGTATTTCACCACATAGTCCACCGATGCAAGAATCTCGCTGCTTATGCCCCCAAATGTAGGTGGAAAAGGTTCTCCAGACTTATTGGCAGAAGTGCTGATAATCGGGTTTCCGAAGGCTTCTATCAGTTCTTTACAGAACTCGTCCGTGGCCACTCGAATGGCAGCGGAACCGTCAGGCGCCTTTACCCAGTGTGGCAACCCGGATGTTTCGGAATAAATGATTGTCAGCGGGCGCTGGTGGTGTGCAAGCAACGTTTCCAGTCGGGGAGGCATCTTTGGCACAAATCGTTTGAGCATTTCAAGGTTGGAAACGAGCAGTACGTAGCCTTTTTCAGGTGGCCTTCCTTTGATGCTGCTGATCCGGTCAACAGCGGCTTCGTGAAGGGCATCGCAGCCAATTCCCCAAATAGTATCGGTGGGGTAACAAATTACATTACCCCTTTGAAGTAGAGAAGCAATTTCAGAAATGTCGTCGCGTAGCAGGAACATGGGATATAAATTGATTTTAAAATGAATGTTGGCTTGTACTTTTGGCGGCAACAAAGGTAGCGGGCTGAGGACCGCAACCAAAAACCTGTCAGCAACCCTTTTATTATTTATTCTCACCTAAATTAGTTGCCATCACCTGAACACTTTACATGAAACACTACCGTATTTTAGTCATTCTGACTTTTTTGACAATTTTTCTATTCCCATTGCTGGTCCAGGCTAAACATATTATTGGCGGAGAGGTCACTTATGTTTGTTTAGGCGAGGTTAGCCCGGGCATAAAACGCTGGCAATTTACAATGCACGTCTATCGGGATTGCCTTGGTGGTGGCCCTCCTTTTGATCAGCCCATTGAATTTGCTATTTATCAGGGTTCCGAAAACAACAATGTGCTTTATGGTACCAAGCAAGTTTTTTTCCATTACAATGCTGTTTTGATTCCTGATACGCCACAGTGTGTGACCCAAATTCCGTATGTCTGTGTGGAAGAGGGTATTTATACTTTTGAAGAAGACCTTCCAGTACTGACGAACGAAAGTTTTTTTATTGTTTATCAACGCTGTTGCCGAAACGAAACAATCACCAATATTATTAGTCCCGGTGATGTAGGCGCCACCTATTTCATAGAATTGACCGCGGCGGCAATGGCTGTTAGCAATAACAGCCCGGTTTACGATAATTTTCCGCCAATAATTATTTGCAACAACCTGCCCTTTCGTTTTGATCACGCTGCCACAGATGCCGAGGGAGATATCTTAGTGTACAATTTTTGCACAGCTTTGGCGGGCGGAGGCAACCCTTTCAATTCTCCTGACCCCTTCGGATGTGATGGTGTGGTGCCAAGTCCTCCTTGTCCGCCTCCATTTGATGCAGTTCCCTATACCGTACCAAACTACAACTTTAACAACCCGATGGGTGGCGATCCTCAAATAAGCGTAAATCCAGTTACAGGCGAGATCACCGGAACGCCGGTTTTGCTTGGACAATATGTGGTAGCCATTTGTGTACAAGAATACCGCAATGGACAGCTCCTGTCCACCGTCCGACGTGAATTCCAGTTCAACGTGGCCGATTGTACCCCGGATATTGATGCCAAGCTCAGCTCAGACTCCCTCACGGTTCTTGTGGAAGATTATACCATCAAATCTTGTGGCGAAAAGACGATCTTTTTCCAAAACAAGACCACTATTGCAGCCAATGTAAATGATGTGGAATGGCGTTTTGACATGAACGGGACTACGGTGACTGACAACGTAAACAAATGGTTTACAGCATTTACCTTCCCTGATACAGGGTTGTATCACGGCATGTTGTTGATAAATCAGAATAGTGGTGGCTGCAGCGATACAGCCTTTATCCATGTCCAAATTTTTCCTGAAGTACACGCAAGTTTTGCCTACGATTACGATACCTGTGTTGCCGGGCCAGTAGCATTCATAGACCAGTCAACCGGTGCGGGTGGCATCAATCATTGGAAATGGAATTTTGGCATCCCAGGCTCGGCATCCGGAGAACAAAATCCTACGTATCAATATCCGATCCCCGGCAATCACCCGGTAAAACTGAAAGCGACTGACAAGAACCTATGCACCGATGATACCACCGTCGTGGTGCAATGGTTTCCAGTACCCCCAATTATTATCATTCAACCCAGCAGATATTTGGGCTGTGTGCCCGCAACTATTTTCTTTGACAACCTTTCCTCACCAATTGACAATAGTTACAATATTGTATGGGATTTTGGAGATGGTGATACCGCCGAAAATATCATCAGTCCAACCCATACTTACGATGAAGCCGGGGAATATTCCGTGCGGGTGGAGATCACCTCGCCCATTGGATGTTATATTTATCGGGATTTTTATCACCTGATCAAGGTAGACCTTCCACCTGTTGCGGATTTTGAGTGCGACCCTGATTCTGCTCTGAGTAATTTCAACAACACCGTCCAGTTCATAGACAAATCTTCAGGCGCCTTGCACTGGAACTGGCAAATTGGGTCAAATTTTAGTACTTTTGAACAAAATCCAAGCTATACTTTTCCTGATACTGGCCGGGTAAGGGTTCGACTCCTCGTGACACACCCTGCAGGCTGCATTGATACTATGACGAAGGAGCTGGATATCCGTCCGGAAGTCATTTGGCACATGCCCAATGCCTTCACACCCAACGGCGACGGTAAAAACGACGATTTCTTTGGAAAGGGTTTTCTCAACGGAGTCACAAATTTTAAGATGACAATTTGGAACCGTTGGGGCGAAATGGTGTTTGAAACCAACAACCCAAATGACAAATGGAACGGAGAAAAACGAAATTCAGGAAGCATGTCGCCCGAAGGGGTGTACATTTATACTGTTACCTTTACCGGACCAAGAGGCGAAGCCAATGAGTACAAAGGTTTTGCAACGGTTGTTCGTTAGTTCAATGACCAGGGTAGCATAAAAGAATCTCCAGGAGTGTGGGGATATTGCCTACCAATTCTCTTATGACACAAGCCCTAAATCCTTTATCAAACAGAATATTTTACCATGAATCGAGTCAATATCATTTCGTTTTGTACACTTTTTGTGCTTTTTCTATTTCCGTCGTTAACAGAAGCTCGTCATATCATTGGCGGAGACATCACTTATGTTTGCTTGGGCGAGCCCAGTCCAGGGATAAAACGCTGGCGGTTTACGATGCATATTTACCGCGACTGTTATGGGAACGGGGCGAACTTTGACTCGCCTGCTGAGTTTGCCATATATAAAGGCTCGGTGACCAACAACTCCCTTTATTCTACTTTTAGTCTTACCAATTACGACTATACAAAATTGATCCCAGACACGCCGCAATGCGTGACAAACATTCCGCTAGTTTGCGTTGAACAAGCGGTATATTCTTTTGAAACAAACTTGCCAGTGCTCACTTCGGAGAGTTATTTCATTGTATATCAACGGTGTTGCAGAAACAACACCATCACCAATATCGTTAATCCGGGCGATGTGGGAGCCACCTACACGATTGAGCTAAACCCCGCAGCGATGGCCGTGTCCAACAACAGCCCCACCTTTACCAATTTCCCGCCCATCATTATTTGCAACAATTTGCCGCTGGTTTTCAACCATTCGGCTGTAGACGCCGATGGCGATATTCTGGTGTACAGTTTCTGCCAGGCTTTGGCAGGTGGCGGCAATATTACTTTTACCCCGGACTTATATACCTGTATCGGGGCAAAACCGACCCCGCCCTGTCCGCCGCCTTTTGATTTTGTGCCTTATGCTGTGCCGAATTATACAGCAGGCAATCCTGTGGGAGGAAACCCACAAATAACTATAAACCCGGTTGCAGGAATAATTACTGGAACACCAACCATCATTGGCCAGTTTGTGGTTGCCGTTTGCGTACAGGAATACCGAAATGGTCAACTGCTGTCAACCGTGCAACGCGAGTTTCAATTTAACGTAACGGATTGCACTCCGGATGTTGACGCCAAGTTGAGCGCAGATTCACTAACTGTCAATGCAGAAGACTTTACGATCAAATCGTGCGGGGAGAAAACCATTTTCTTTCAAAACAAAACTACCCTGGCCAGCAATGTGGACGATGTGGAATGGAGATTTGACATAAACGGAACTACGGTTACCGACAACGTAAATAAATGGTTCACTGCATTCACATTCCCGGACACAGGGCTATTCCACGGCATGCTTTTGATCAACCAAAACAGCGGAGGCTGTAGCGATACAGCATATATCCATGTGCGCATATACCCGGAGGTGAATGCCAGTTTTACCTCTGATTATGACACCTGCGTGGCAGGTCCTGTCATCTTCACGGATCATTCTACAGGCGAGGGCGGTGTAAATCATTGGAAATGGAACTTTGGCATCCCCGGCTCATCTTCAAATTTGCAAAATCCGACTTATCAGTATCCCATCCCTGGAAACCACCCGGTAACACTCAGGGTGACAGATATGAACCTTTGTTCTGACGACACAACCGTAATCATTCAGTGGTTTCCAGCCCCTCCGCTCATAATTATCCAGCCCAGTAGTTTTCTCGGCTGTGTTCCGGCAGACATTTTTTTCGACAATCTTTCCACGCCGATAGACGACACCTATGACATCGTTTGGTATTTTGGCGACGGAGATACGACGCATGGTATCATAAGTCCCACACATTTATACGACAAAAAGGGCATATATGACGTTCGGGTAGAAATAACTTCGCCCCTCGGATGTTATGTGGACGCAGATTTCCTGAATCTCATCCGTGTAGAGCCTTCACCCAAAGCTGCCTTTACCTGCGACCCGGATTCTGCTTTGTCAAATTTTAACAATACTGTTCATTTCATAGATCAATCCGAGGGTGCATACCGTTGGAATTGGCAACTCGGCCCCGATTTTACCACGCTGGAACAAAGCCCAACCCATACTTTCTTAGATACAGGCCGGGTAAAGGTTCGGCTCATTGTGACACATGAGGCAGGTTGTAAGGATTCAATCACCAAAGAACTGGATTTCCGCCCAATCATAACATGGCATATGCCGAATGCGTTTACCCCGAATGGGGATGGGAAAAACGATGATTTCTTTGGGAAAGGTTATCTCAATGGTGCCACCAATTTCAGAATGGCCATCTGGAACCGCTGGGGAGAGCTGGTTTTTGAAACCACAAACCCCAATGACAAATGGAACGGCGAAAAAAGAAACTCTGGAGGCATGTCGCCTGAAGGAGTGTATGTTTATGTTGTAAGTTTTACAGGGCCAAGAGGTGAGGCAAAGGAATATAAAGGCTTTGCAACTTTGATTCGATAAGCAATAAAAAACAAACGATGCAGAAAACAACCCTTGCCCTGCTGATTGGGCTGACATTCCTGAGTGTTTTTTCTTGTGTAAAACCAAGAATATTCCGGGCAGAACAAACCGCCCGAACCGCTGCAGAGGCGCGTGAAAAGGTTTTGGTACAAGAACTTCTCGACCGAAAACGAGAAGCTGCCCAACTCATAAAAACCACCGAAAACCTCGCCCGCGACCTCGGCAAACAAGACACACAAATCGCTGACCTACAAGAGGAACTCGGATCTGCTACCCGTTCTATGGGCGAATCTGCCAGTAAACTCACCGCTGAAAAAATCGCGCTGGAAAAAAAATTGGTCGCCACCAACGTCAACCTCGAGGAGAAAGAAGCCGTAATTAAAAAAGTGAAGTCTGTGCAAGGCAAACGGCGGAACATCTTGTTCCAACTGGAATCCGATCTGATAAAAATCTATTCCCCACAGAGTAGCGCTGGCATCACGGCTGTTACCGAAGAGGAATCCATCATGCTAACTTTGCCTGACGCTGCGCTTTTTGAGCCAGCAGGAATGAATATCAGTGCAAAAGGCAAAGACCTGCTAGGCCCGCTTGCCGAGTTTTTAGCTGCACGGCCCTCCCTTTCGATAGAAATACTTGCCTATACCGACAACCAGCTACCACCCAAAGAAAAGACCCTGAAAGACACCTGGGACTGGAGCATCCAACGCGCTACCAATGTCGTGAGGATTCTAATTCGAGACTACAACGTGAATGCCAATCAGGTCACACCCGTTGGCAAGGGCGAGTTTTATCCGATCGCTTCCAACGAGACCGCCGATGGGCGCCAAAAGAATCGTCGAACGGTGGTGGTGCTGCGGCCTGTGCTGCCTGCGGTGCCGGTGGCGGAGTGAGGTGTCTTGGTTACTGGTTACTGGTTGATTGGTTGATTGGTTATTGGTGGGTTTGTCATTGCCGCTTGCGGCAAACCTCCAGTCCCTACTTAATTCCGGTTTCCTACCTTTGCCCCTCAAAACCACCCATTCGTGACACTCCTGCAACGCCTCGACCTCCTTGCCGAACTCGGCCACTTTCTCCGCTCCGGCGGCGATGATGAACTCGAGCAATCCATCCAGCAATCTTATCTCGAAAATAAATGGTTCACCGAAGAAAACACGCGCAAAGCATTGGCTGCTATTGCGAATGCCTTTTTGGACAAGGAGAAACTCGAAGCCTGGGCAGCGCAATACCCGATCTCAAAATCTGATTTTCCGGAACGAACCATCGGCCTTATCATGGCCGGAAACATCCCGCTTGTCGGCTTCCATGACTGGCTTTGTGTATTCGCAGCTGGCCATCGTGCCAAAGTAAAACTCAGCGACAAAGACAAACGACTGCTGCCCTTGTTGGTGAAAAAAATGGGCAAATGGGTACACGAATCCTGGGCTTACACCGAATTCCTGGGCGTTGAAGACAAACTTTCAAATTTTGATGCCGTCATCGCAACCGGGAGCAACAATACTGCGCGGTATTTTGAGCAGTATTTTGGCAAATATCCGCATATAATCCGACGCAATCGGAACTCCGTAGCGGTGCTCAGCGGTATGGAAAGCAAGGAGGATCTTCATGCTCTCGGACAGGATATTTTCTCCTATTTCGGTCTGGGCTGCCGCAACGTGAGCAAAATATATGTGCCGCATGGCTACCACTTCGACACCCTTTTGGAAGCCTTGCACGAATACCGAGAGATCATCCACCACGACAAGTACAAAAACAACTTCGACTACAATTTCACGCTCTACATCATGAACGGCCTGCCACACAAAAACAACGGCTGCCTGCTCCTGAAAGAAGACCCATCGCTACAAGCACGCATTGCATCTGTCCATTACGAATACTATGATGAATTGCAAGACCTGGACGCACTACTTGCCGACAAACGCGATGATATTCAATGTGTTGTGGGAAAAATAAAGGTCAATGGATTTTCCGTTTTGCCCTTTGGTGAAAGCCAAAAACCTACTTTGAACGATTATGCAGACGGGGTGGACGTGATGCGGTTTTTGATGTAATCCGAAATTTATTTCAACCTGGAAAGGTCTGGTGCTTGTGTTCATGGTTTCACTGTTTAATAACCTTCCCAGCCCCCAAGCGCCCCCCCGAGGCTGTAGTCACCTCCCAAAGGTATATCCCGTTAACCAAATCCTCCACCGATAAAGTGTAGGTCTCGCTCAAGCCCGTTATCACCGCTTGTTTCACGATCTGGCCGTACATATTCCGCAATATTATACCCTTTTTCCCCATTTCCCCATCAAGCGCAACCGTGAGTTGCCCAGCTACGGGATTGGGATACACACGCACACCCTTGGCCAGACCATTAGGAGGGCTGCTCACCGCAACCGTAGCTGTACAAGGCACGCCCGGATTGTCTATGGGTCCAAGCCGATAGTTAGGGAAATACGGGATACTGGCCCCGCTGGGCGTGGGGAGGACTAGGCCACGCTGCTCTAAGTTGCAGGCTAGCCCTGGCTCATCTGGATTGTGGATGATGTGGTAGTAGCGCGTATCGCCTCCCCCAAGAATGTAGATTTTGCAGTCTGGACCAAGTTGGCATGTAAGAAATGAGATGGCAACTGGGTCAAGAAAACCATCCCAGACCGCAACCGTTACTTGACTGGCACCAATATCTGAGGCCCACAAGTCAAATTGATAAACCTGCAATAATGCTGCGATATAGAGGAATCGGCCATTAGGAGAAATCGCGCAACCACCTTGGTGTGCAAAGTCATTGCCATAGTTTACGGAAAAAGTGCTGTAATCAGTAAAATATCCTGTACTGCGGTCAAAGGTGAAATTCATGATGGGGGTATATGGATAATAGCGAATCATCCTTGTACCGTCGGGAGCAACAACAGTTTGTCCATACCCCTCCTTGTCTAGTGGGGGCATATCCCCAATTGTCTGGGTGAGCGTGTCTACGATACCATCCTTTGTAAAAAGGAAGATGTAGAGCTGGTTGCTGTTCCTTCTGGGCAAAATTATCCACCAGTCTTTCCCATTGGCATGTTTTACTGCGTTCATTTCGCCAGTAGCCAAGGAGTCTAACATAACAGGGATATTCTTCGCTAAGACTGTTTTCTTATTTCCCTTTATTTTCACCAGACTATACAGCAGTCTGTCCACATAAGCGTCTTCGGTTGGGGGAGGAACATATTTTACACTCATGTGGATCATGCAAATTATTGAATCCGCCTCTGGCAATGGCAGGATTGTGATGCTTGGGTAGCCCGCAAAATAGCCCCGGCCAATATCGTCGCATAAAATATCGTGATAAGACCCAGGATTTATATCGGTGCCATTGGGCAAATATTGGCCGGTATTGTCGGCAATATCACAGCCATTGGAATAAAACAGCAAACTCCCAGACGAATCAGAAATGCTGGCATTGCAGACAAACATGTTCATATTGACATTGCCAACAAGGTATGCAATGGTAGGTGGTACTGAAGCGAAATCTATTTCCACTCTGCCGTACAAGGAATCATTAAAATCGTAATCGTGGCCGACAACCCAAACATAATCCTCCTTTTGGGCCATCAATATTTGGCTTGTCAATGTTATCATGATAAAAATTGCCTTTCTCATCTCAATATAAAAAATATCCAGCCTGTTGGTGTATAAACTCCTACAGGCTGGAATAATCTAGAAAAATTAGTGGGTTATTACCAGATTCCCTATTACAGACGAATTCGTAACAATGAAATGATAAACTCCAGAAGGAAGTGATTTAATAGGCATAGTGACTTCACCTTCAAGTTCTGGAAGAAGGATATTAGCAACTTGTTGCCCACCTACATTGAATAATAACATGCGTTTTTCCACAACATCTGAAGCAAATGTGTAATTTATCACCACACTTTCTGATGCGGGGTTGGGGCTTATCCTGACAAATTCGCCCTCTTGAGTTCTAGAGACACCTTTTTGTGGTGGCCTCATACTATTGCCACAGGTAGTCGCGTCATTATAGAATGCAGGTGCATCTTGGGCCAGTGCAAGCATATCACGTGCCCGTTGCACTGCTTCGCCACCAGAAAGTGGACATTGAACCGCGATAGCTTGTAAATACGCAAGCTGAGTACTTGAGAAGGTAGTGTTTCCAAGTGCCATGGTTTCAAGAAAAATAGCATTTACCATTTTTTCATTGACCCGATAGTCCCCTGTGCCGCTCAATCCAGCGTTCTGAGCATATAAAGGACTAGCAAAACTAATCCGGACATTATTAAGGCTGTCAAGTTTACTTTCCCGTTGGGTGTTAATATTGGCCAAATCTTGTTTGATGGAATTTCGCTGGGCAGCCAAAGTAATACTGTCTTGCTGACTAAGGCTTGGATTATCGAGTAATGCCTCTGTCAAAACCAATTGATCCTGGCTTTGTACAATCTGTGTTTCGTAGGTTGCCAGATCATTCCTGTCAGTCGTACTAGTCTGAAACATCTGGCGAATACCCATTTGAAGGTCGGCGTAGGCTTTGATCCCGTTGGTTTGGGACGAGGCCAAAAAGTTGTTAATGTCCATATCGCCCGGATAAGGATTGCCTTCCTCGATGAGCCGCTCATAGAGTCTGCGCTGCGCCATCCAAAGCTGAGAGGCCTGATAGGTTAGTCCGGTTAATTGACCGGTAGCAATTTCCTTTTCCCGCACATAATCTGGTATTGATTGGATAATGGGGCAATCCTGATTGCTCGAAACACATTGATAAGAGGTGGAAGGAGTAGAATTATTAACAAACCACTGAGCTGGGAGTATTATATTGGGTAAAAAAGTAGTATTTTGGTTTGCATCCACCGTAAATAAAGATTTTAATGCTAAACCTATTCCACCCAAGTGCTGCGCCAATGTAAACCCTGCCCCACTCCACTTATTCCCCTGATGCACCTGCTCCCCAATCACCGCATCTGCACCCATCAGCAAACCGCCGCCCGCGTTGTTGTCCATCGTGTTGCCCGCTACCCGGATGCTGCCTTTGCCCACAAATACCCCCTCAAAGTTCAAGCCAATGCCGGTGCCGGAAGCAGTATTACACACAAAATTGCTGCGGCTGGCCATAATCCCATAAATGCCTTTTTCGCCCGTTCCCTTGATCATATTGCAATTGACCGCGTTGAGATCGCCTCCTGAAATGCCAATGCCATAATAAGTGCTGGCATTGTTCAGGGTAACTATATTGTTTGTAACTTTAAGATTGCGGGACGCACCTACATCTATGCCAGCAGCTCCATCTGTTACTATTACTGTATTAAGCGAAAACAGACCTTCTTGTTGCCAAAAATCACCAGAACCACCCGTTTTGATTCCTACACCCTGAGCATTTCCAATCATGCGTACGGTGTTGCTAAGTACCTGACAACCATTCGGTAAAGCCAGCGAGTGAAAAACTGCAATACCACGGTCTTTGGCCTGAATATCGTTCTCAATAACCTTTACATTTTTGTTGATGCCAACGCTACTGATCACGCCATTGTTGACGCTCAGCATTTTGCTGTTTGTCACGGAAAGCGTTGCAAACTGTCCTTCCACGGCTGTATGGCAATTTGTAAAGCTGGCGGGGCTCGCCGCAGTAATGCCTGCCCCAAGGACTACAAGGCTTCCGTTTCTGGAATAAATTCCTTTGCCAGGAGAAATGAAAGTGCCTGGCAAGTTGGGTGCACCAGACACCAATTCAATATCCTCAAAAAAAGTGTGGCTAATTCTCAGGTTAGTGTTGTGCGCAATAATACCATTATGGAGGTTTTCGAACTGGCTGTTCATCCCCCCGGCCCTACTGATGTTAAGGGCTGGAACTCGATCTACATAGACCCCCGCATAGCCTTTTCCATCGAATGGAAGCGGAGATTGACCCGAATAGGTAGATTTTAATGGGGCCGTAGTGACAAAGCTATTTCCAGACAAAGTGATGGTTGGGGGCACAACATTCGTTGGGAGCAGCGCATGGAAGCCATAATTATCATTTTCAAAAGTGGTTTGACGGATATCTGCGATAGCGTGGCCTTTCAGTTTTATCGCAAATTGAGCCTCTTTCAATTGGGAAGAAACACATTCTATGCTGGCTTGGTCTTCTAACTCAATACCTGCCCACATGGATTCGCAGCCTTCTATGCTTCCATTTACTAACTTTAGTTTGGTATCACCATTTAAATGGAATTTATTTCCAGCACCCATAATGAAGTGAAAATTCGTGAAGTTATAGCCTGTCACACCTGAAGAGCCTCCTGGGGGCGCGACTTCGTACAGGTAACTTTGGTTTGGCGGCGGCGGCGGGGGGATTGTCACAAAAGGAAAATCCAAATCGCCTAAAACCTCAAAACGACGTGTGGTTGTGCCAGGCTCAATTACATCCAGAACTGTTTGACCTTGCTGGACTACCCGAGTGAAAAAGGGTTCAATTATTTTCTCCTTAACACCAAATTGAACATTAACATTATCCATATAAACCGAAACAAAATAGTTTAACTCAGGCAATGTGCTACTTGGGACGTATTTTAAATTAAAACTTATATCGAGTTGCACATTTTCATCGGCGAAATCAATCTCGATTTCTGGGTTAGAGTCATTATTAGGCCCCAATGGGTCCATGCGAGCAATTAGCTCTGTGGTATTGCCAACAATAAGTCTCGTATGCGTGAAAAAATTACTAAACCTTCCATTGGAACCAATTTCTACTTGTGCAAAGTCCGCTCTAAACTTTGCTCTAACAGGTTTTATTGAAGCATTACACCCTCCTTTAATAGTGGCAGAAAAATTCATGCTGGCTCCAGGCAAAGGGCAGATACGTGTCGGGTTGGGGTTGTCAACTGAAATATCTGTTACCCTCGCAAAACATCTGTTACAAACATCAGATGTATAAGGATCTATTCGTTCAGCCAGGCATTCGCAGCGCGGACTGCTAAATTTACTATTTAGTTGCAATTGCATACAAGGAGAAAGTTGAATCAATGAGCCTCCACCATTGCACATTAATCGAAAAAGAGATGTGTCAGGAAGAGGGCAATCTGAATTGCAGGGAGATGCATCCTCATGCTTCAATCCGAATTGATGTCCAATTTCATGAGCGACTGTTCTGCCAACTGCGGTTGAATTCCAATTAAGGGCAGCAACTCCAATTGTAGAAACTACCAATCCTTCGGATCCTAAACATATCCCAACAAAAGAAGCATTCGTATGGCCCGCAACATTACCCCCCAAAGATTTTCCGGTAAAATATATAATTCCATCTTTCCTTACACAAGGGCGTTGGGTTTCCCAATCTGAACGAATGTTAGATTCCCACGCTGACAATGGATCGGCCCATAAGGGATCTCCTATGTATGGGTCCTCCAACCAGACAATGTTCAAAATTATTCGGGAATCTAATTCACTCCAGTAAAAGTCTGCATCTGAAAACGCGCTAAAAGCAAAATCCCTGGCAGTAGCCAGAGAGCTAAAGTGATCTGCAAACGATTCATCAATTTGAAGGCCAAAATCTGCCCAAACGATTCCACAAGGGTCGTCTTCTGCATTTGTGTTGCCGTCCTTTTGAACTTTTACAGCATATTGGCTTTCAACCAAACAGAAAAACTTTGATATGACCTTACCTCCGCGTTTTGCATTTGAAATTTTATACATTTTACCATCAAGTGCAATAGTGGCATAAAACGAATACGGAGACACAAGGATGGAGACTTTGCCAATTAACTCGTTCCCTGCAAACCCGTTCATTGATACAGCCTCATGACGGCTATTCTCCTTAGAAACAGGAAGGAATCTTTTTTTACCCATCAATTTCACTTCAGTTTCAAAATCTCCCACCTTAAGGATAAACCTCACAATATCCCTGTTCGGATTTTTTATAAAATTGAGTAAATCTTCTGTTGGGAATGTGAATATATTGGTGCCCAAGTCAGGCTTTTCATACAAAGCAGTTTCTTTTTCTTTCAAAATAGTAGCCTCAAAAATAGGGGCAGAAGAATTTTGGGCATCTAAATTAGTAAGGTTTAAGCAAAAAAGGAAGATAAAAATCCAGGTGAACCGTGAACCGTGAACCGTGAACCGTGAACCGTGAACCGTGAACCGTGAATGAGAAGGTCGTTTGTTTCATCGTTTGTGAAAGTTTAAATGATAAGAAAATCGGTTAATACGCCTACAAGATAAGCAAGAATTTTACAAAACAATTGAAAACAAATGTTAAATTTCGCAAGTACATGGTTTTAGATGTCAGATGCGGTATTTTGACGTGTGAATGCACAATTCTGGGCACCTATCCGCATAGCGTTCATGTATTTCAGTTTTTGAACAACTCCATCCACGCCTCCCCCAAAAACTCCACCATATCCCCAGCCGTCAATGCCTCCTGACCGAGTGTTTCCGCTGCCAGATCACCCGCCAGGCCGTGCAAATAAACCCCCAGCAAAGTGGCCGCTTTGGGCGGATGCCCCTGAGCCAAAAGTCCGGCGAGCAATCCCGTCAGAACATCACCCGAACCGCCCGTGGCCATGCCCGGATTGCCTGTTGAGTTAAACCAGCACTCCCCGTCCGGACAAGCAATGGCAGTGTGCGCACCTTTTAAAAGGATAAAAATACCGTGTTCCTGCGATTTTTTGCGTTGAAGACCATTGCGTTCAAAGTCGTTTTCAGACTTGCCGAATAGCCGCTCAAATTCCTTTGGGTGTGGCGTTAAAATGGAATTTTCAGGCAAAAGCCCCCAACATTCGGGGTTTTCAGCAAGCAAATTCAAGGCATCGGCATCCAATACGATCGGTTTTTTCCAGGTTTTTAATAGATCTTTCAAAGCAACAAGCGTTTCGGGCGTTTTCCCGATTCCAGGGCCTGCTCCAATACTTGCATATCCTTCCAAATCAGGCACTTCTGTCCAATATTTAGCCCTGCGGTCCGGGCTTGACATGGCTTCCGGCACGGCAGTTTGCAGCACCAGATTGCCACAGCGCGGCGCATGTACGGTAAGCAAACCTGCGCCAGAACGCAGACAAGCCCTGGCAGCCAACACCGCCGCGCCTATTTTCCCAAAACTCCCGGCAATCAACAACACATGGCCAAAGGTTCCCTTGTGTGAAAACTTTGGGCGTGGTCTATAAAGCGCTCTTGCCGCTTTTTTTGTTAAATAATGAAGTTTCGTGTGTGTCTCCCGGTCAAAATCCGGGTGTAGTCCGATGCTCCCAAAGGCCCAGTCTCCCACTCTTTCGGCATTTTCAGGCATGAAAAAAGCCAGCTTGGGCCGTTCAAAACTGAAGGTCCGGGTGGCATTTACTACCGCATTTCCGGTGGTATGTGCATCAGCAAAAAGTCCGCTCGGCAAATCAATCGCTACTTTTTCATTAGGCAATTGGTTCAGATAATCAACAACTTGCGCCCAAACTCCTTCCAGTGGACGGTTCAGACCCGAACCAAAAAGCGCGTCTAAAATTAAAATATCAGATGATATGGCTGGAAAATTCTGATCGGTTTTGAACCATTCGATACCGATATTGTCCTGTTTAGGAAGTGCGCTGATTTGCGCTTCAAAATCAACGCTGTGTTTTGCTGAAAAATCACATACCGCTATCTTCACGTTGTATCCATGCCAATTAAGCATCCTTGCCACCGCCAGCCCGTCACCGCCGTTGTTACCTGTTCCGCAAAAAACAAGAATTGGTCTTTGTGTGTCTGGGTAAATTTCCAGCAACCAATCCGTGAATACCTGAGCAGCACGGTTCATCAATGACACCGAATCAATCGGCTCATTTTCAATGGTATATGTGTCCCAAGCACGGGTTTGTGAAGCGGAGAATATTTTCATAGTAGTAACCCGGAACTCCGTTCCGGGGAAAATAGCCCCGGAACGGAGTTCCGGGTTACAAAATAAGCCCCGGAACGGAGTTCCGGGCTACAAAATAAGCCCCGGAACGGAGTTCCGGGTTACAAAATAAACACCGGAACAGAGTTCCGGGTTACGATATGCAAAATCAATTTTTCAAAGGCCTAAAAGTAGTAGAATTTGCCAGTGTATTGGCTGGTCCTGCTGTCGGAATGTTTTTTGCCGAACTCGGCGCAACTGTCATCAAAATCGAAAACAAAACCACGGGCGGAGATGTGACCCGGGGCTGGAAACAAACTTCGGAAGACCCCGACTCGCCTATTTCTGCCTATTGGTGCAGTGTCAACTGGGGAAAAAAACACCTTTTCCTCGACCTTAACAACCCTGCGGACCGGGCCGAAGCAATCAAAATCGCTGCTACGGCCGATGTGGTCATCTCCAACTTCAAACCCTCCTTTGCACGCAGGGTTGGGGTTGACGCAGATACCCTGCGCCTTGAAAACCAATCGCTTATTTATGCACAATTAAGTTCTTACGCCGACCCCGAAGATGAAAGCCCTGCGTTCGACATCGTGCTTCAAGCCGAAGCCGGATTCTTGTCCATGTGCGGGGAACAGGGTGCCTCGCCTGTTCGGATGCCTGTGGCTTTTGTGGATTTGCTGGCCGCGCATCAACTCAAGGAAGCCATCCTGCTCGCCCTGCTCCACCGCGAACGCACAGGCGAAGGAAGCGTTGTGAGCACTTCGCTCATGGAGTCGGCCATCGCCTCCCTCGCCAACCAGGCAAGCAATTATCTGATGACCGGGCATATCCCTCAGCGGATGGGGACCAAACACCCGAACATTGCCCCATACGGCGACGTTTTTCTTTGCGCCGACGGACAAGCGTTGCTGCTCGCGGTAGGAACCGAGCGACAATTTTTCCATCTTTGTGAAGTGTTACAGTTGAAAAAATTATTAGAAAACCCTGATTTTCAAACCAATGCAGCCAGGGTAAAAAATCGGGAGCGGTTGAATATTTTGCTTCAGGCAGAAATTTCAAAAATGATCCTTAATGACGCCATGACGCGATTTCAGGCTTCGGGTGTCCCTGCCGCCCGTATTCGCGACCTGAAATCGGTGTTTGATATGCCGGCTGCACAGGAGATGGTTTTGGAAGAAAAAATGGAAGATGGGGGCCTGACGAAACGGGTCAGGACGGTAGCGTTTGAAATAAGCGGGTTAAACAAGAAATAGCCACATCTATGACTTTCAGAGAAGCGCAAATCGCCGATATTCCACAAATTCAAATCGTTCGAAATTCTGTCCGGGAAAACACCTTGTCCGACCCCGCCCTGGTGCCCGACCAGGATGTAGCTAAATTTCTGACCGAAAGGGGCAAAGGCTGGGTTTGTGAAATAGACGGTCAAGTGGCAGGTTTTGCCATTGTTGACTTGCAAGACCATAATGTCTGGGCCTTGTTTTTACGACCGGAATTTGAAAAACGAGGCATTGGTAAAAGACTTCAGGAACTTATGTTGAACTGGTATTTTGAACGATCCAGAGAACCTGTTTGGCTGGGTACTAATCCTGGCACCCGGGCGGAGGCTTTTTACCGCAAATCAGGTTGGGTGGAAGTTGGAACACATGGAAAAGGAGAGATTAAATTTGAGATGAGATATGAGACCTGGATGGGGCTCAACTTGAACATTGGACATTGGACATTAGTCATTGGACATTAGTCATTGGACATTGGACATTAAGCCATTGGGCATTGGTCATTGGTCATTCCTCAGCATTTCCCACCCCTGCTCACTGCCTCCTTCCCAAACCGGTTCCGAATCTTGTCCATCGCCCCCAGTAATCTGGATTCTTTTTCCGTGTCGTCAAACAGATTGAGTTGGCTGGAACCCTGCACCAGCTCGCTGAAGCGAACACCCACGAGCCGGATGGCCTGGCGGCGCTCGTACAAGCGGTCGAACAGGCCCAGGGCGTGCTCCAGAAGCGGACTGTCTTGAGCGGTGTAAGAGATTTTTGCCTGTTTGGTAAAGGTGTTAAAATCGGCATAGCGCAGTTTCACCGTCACACAGGCGGTGAGCTTGCCCAGGGCCCGGAGTTGATAGGCCAATTGTGCTGTTTGTTTTCGAATTTCATCGTGCAAAAACCGCATTTCAATCGTATCGGCATGGAAGGTGCGTTCGGTGGAAATAGAATCCTGCTCCCGGTACGGCACCACCGGGCTTTCATCTTCCCCATTGGCTTTTTTCCACATAATCAGGCCGTGTTTGCCAAATTCGCGTTGCAAAAGGCGTGGAGGCACTTCGCTCAGGATTCGACAGGTACGTACGCCCATGAGCGAGAGGCGGCGCTCCGTTTCTCTGCCTATGGAAGGGATCTTTCCTACGGGCAGGGGCGCGAGAAAATCTTTTTCGGCGCCTGCCTGGATAAGTTTGGTTCCGTTGGGCTTGGCCTCCCCCGTGCCAACTTTCGACACGGTTTTATTGACCGATAAGCCCAGCGACATGGGCAATCCCGTCTCTTTGATGATGCGTTGGCGCAGTTCGGTGCTCCATTTCCAGCAACCGATATACTTGTCCATACCCGAAAGATCGAGGTAGAATTCATCGATAGAAGCCTGCTCGTACAGGGGCGCCTGGTCTTCAATGACCGCACGCACCAGCGCGGAGTGCCTGGAATAAGTTTCCATATCTCCACGCAACACGAGCGCATCAGGGCACAATTGCAGGGCCTGCCGCATGGGCATGGCCGAGCGCACCCCGAACGCGCGAGCCTCATAGCTACAAGCAGCGACCACGCCACGGTTGCTGCTGCCGCCAATGAGCAGCGGCTTTCCGCGCAGGCTGTCGTTGCGCAGCTGTTCTACTGCGACGAAAAAGGCGTCGAGGTCGAGGTGGAGAATGGAGCGGCCGAAGGGGTTCATGCTAGAGTGGTGATTGGTTAACAACATCTTATACAATTGTCCATTAAGATTTGACACAATCTATCTGCATTGAGTCTAGTGCTCATCTCAAGATTTGTCATCCTGTCGGGACCCGTCCGCATCAAGTGCGTTTTGGCCGAGTATTTGCCCTTTTGGATTCCTGGGAGTGTAAGCACTCGGGGTACGCGCACTTGATGCGGACGGGTCCCGACAGGATGACAAATCTTGGTGATCCACGGTAACAAAGGATGCTTCTGTATTCACCCCGAATACCGTCCATCCACCCGATATGGCAAACGCTCCATTTCACTCGTTTCCAAACTCAAAAACCCGAAATCCGACGTGAGCCGCCCCCGGATTCGGTACACCCCACGCCCCCGGAAAGGTGTTTTTTTAACCTGATCGGGAAAATGAACCGTGTCAAAAAAATGTCCCTCAATATCGAGCCAGGTGCCAAATTGCATCAGTTCGCCCTTGACGGTACGGGTATCTTTCCGGCAGACATAGTAGCCTGTCATCGTGACGAGTTTGTGCAGGTGCTCACCCATTTCACGGGCCAGCAGGCCAGTATTTGAAACCTCGGAGCAAGCGGAAGCAGGCAACAACTCAAACGGCGAACACAGCGGAAACCCCAACAGTTCTATTTCATCAAAAGCCTGATCGAAAGGGCTTTCTTCGAGCGCTGGAAGCTGGAAATTCTCGACCTCGTCGGCAAATAACAGATTGGCGCCCATGCCGCTTTCCGGAGTCAACACCCGGCTCTTTTCCCACAACAATGCGCTCTTTTTCAGACCGGTAAAGCGAAAAGCCCCGATTCTGATCAAGAGGTCCAGTTGCGTCGGCGAGACGTGCACCCGCCGCACGAAATCTTCCAGCGACTTGAACGCTCCGAACTCCGCCCGTTGCTGTTCTATGTTTTGTACGAGTTGGGATTCCAGACCCCGAACGTGGATCAATCCGAGGTAGATCTCCTTGTTCTGAATGTGCGTCAGATTCCGGCTGTGGTTGACACAGGGGGCATGAATGGTAGCGCCGCACATACGCGCCTCATGTACATAGAATTCCGTGCTGTAAAACCCGCCGAAATTGTTGATCACTGCCACCATGAACTCCAGCGGGTAATAGGTTTTCAGATAAAGGCTTTGGAAGGACTCCACCGCAAAACTCGCCGAATGCGCCTTGCAGAAAGAATACCCGCCAAAACTTTCCACCTGCCGCCATACCTCCTTGCTGAGGGTTTCTGGATAACGCCGGGCCGCACAATTGTCGAAAAACTTTTGCTTCATTCGGGCAAAAGCTTCCGAGGAACGCTTTTTGCCCGTCATCATACGCCGCATCACATCAGCCTCGTCCAGCCCCAGCCCGGCAAAATGATGCAGTATCTTCATCACATCCTCCTGATATACCATCACCCCGAAGGTTTCAGAAAGGTGTTCTTTAAATACCGGGTGCAAGTATTCAAAGCCATTCGGCTGATGAAAACGCTGGATGTAAGCACGCATCATGCCCGAACTGGCCACCCCAGGCCGAATGATGCTGCTGGCTGCCACGAGATGCACATAATTGTCGCAGCGCAATCGGCGCAACAGCCCGCGCATGGCAGGGCTTTCGATGTAAAAACAGCCCATGCACCGGCTGCTGCGCAACTGGGAACGCACCCGCTCGTCGGTTTTTAATTTTTCTACCTCGTGCACGTTCACGGCTTTCCCCTGGTTTTCACGCACCAGATCCACACAGTCTTTGATATGCCCCAGCCCGCGCTGACTCAGGATATCGAATTTGTGAAAACCCCAGGCTTCGGCGGCGTACATATCAAAATGGGTGATGGGAAAACCCTTGGGCATCATCTGTAACGCAGTTGCATGACTCAGCGGTTTTTCAGAAATAATGACCCCACCCGCATGGATGGACAGATAATTGGGAAAATCCACCAGCATTTCACCAAAACGAAGGATGTATTTGGTCCAGGGATGGAGGTTTGGACATTGGACATTGGGCGTTGGATATTGGATATTGGACATTCTCTCCTCCTCTCCCTTGCGTCCTGTCCATTCCCAAGTGCCGGGGGTGGTCGTTTGCCAGTGTTCGAGAATTGCTTCGATCTCCGCAGGGGTGAGCCCAAACACTTTGCCGAGTTCGCGAATGACGGCGGCGTGTTGGAAGGTGCTGTAAGTGGCGAGCAAAGCCGTTTGTTCGCGTCCGTAGCGTTTAAAAATATAATCGGTCACGTCATCACGCTCGTCCCAGGAAAAATCAATGTCGAAATCGGGTGGCGAGCTGCGTTGCGGGTTGATGAATCGCTCGAAATACAAGTCGAGTTCGAGGGGTTCCACATCGGTAATGTAAAGACAGTAGGCCACGATCGAATTGGCTCCGCTGCCACGCCCAATATGATGATAACCAGCCGATTCCGCATAACGCACGATGTCCCAGGTGATCAGGAAATAGGTAGCAAAATCCAGTTCGGCGATCACTTTCAGCTCCTTGCGCAGGCGTTCCTGTGCACGCCGGTGATTGGGCCCGTAACGGCGTTCACAACCGTTTTCGGCGAGTTTGCTGAGCAGGTTAAAATCGCCTTGTTTGGTGCCCATGAATGTGCGGCGGTTGAGTTGCAGGCCTGTTTCAAACTGAATGGAGCAGGCATCGAGCATGCGCTGGGTATTCTGGATGATCTTAGGGTGGTTTTGAAAAGGCGCCAATATTTGAGACGCTGTTCTGAAAAACTCGTCAGACCGGGCAACGGCTACATTGTCGAGTTTGGTCACCAGCGTGTTGGCATCCATAGCGCGCAGGAGTTTGTGGAGCCGATACCCTTCCGCGTCAAGAAAAGTAAGGGGCTGCCAGACGATCAAATGCTCCGGGCGATGCCGCCAGGGAGAAAATACCAGTTTGTTGGCCTCGGCAGGTCGGATACCGATCATTTCATAGGGTCGGAACATTTCCAGGGGTTTTACTTCGCGGTCATAAACAATAAACACATCGTTCATAGGCGGTGGCACCGCAGGAAGGGCTTTCCCACTCAAAGAATGCTCGGTCAAAAGGCTGCAAAGTGCCGCCCAGCCCGCGTTGTTGCGAGCAATCCCGGTAAAAAGAAAGCGGTGTTGGG
Source organism: Saprospiraceae bacterium (assembly GCA_046160345.1). Lineage (GTDB taxonomy): Bacteria > Bacteroidota > Bacteroidia > Chitinophagales > Saprospiraceae > M3007. The sequence continues at coordinate 404 of JBJXGO010000181.1, read as the reverse complement.
CGTCGCGGAATTCAATGCCCAGCACAGGCTTGATGTTATGGGCATTGCAGGTACGCACAAAATCAAGTGCTGCGGACGTGTTGTTGATGTCCGTCAGTGCGAGGCTTTTGAGCCCCTGCGCCGCGGCCGTCGCCACCAGTTGTTGGGGCGACAAGGTGCCATAGCGCAGGCTAAAGAAAGAGTGCGCGTTGAGGTACATGAACCTGCGCCGAGTGGGTTGAATGATGAAATGAATAAGGGCGGGTGGATTGTAGCGGAGTGAGGCGGTGACTTGAAGTCACCGCCTCGCTACACAAAGGGGCAGGGCAAAAATAAACAAGATGTTTGCTTTTAGGAGTATAAAAAACAAATAATTTTAAAAGTAGTTTACAGGGATAAGTTAAGTGAGGCGGGGGGGGGGGGGG
>JBJXGO010000180.1:0-30516 GCA_046160345.1 Saprospiraceae bacterium | reverse complement strand
CCCTTGATAGTCTGCGGTGGAATCCTTGTGCGCCTTGGTCAAGATTTCCTTCATCCTTTCATACCGCGATTGTTTTATTTGAGTTTTAGCCATTTATAAAAGGTATTTAGTCCGGGGATGAGCCGGGTATGTTGAAAAAAGCAAGTCAATATTTAATGAACAGAAGTAGGGCTTACGCTGGAGTCCCTTTGTAATTTTCACACAGATATTTCGCAAATTACCCCACAGTTACGCAGAATTTGTTTGTGTATCTGCGTAACATCTGTTACAAGAACTTTATAACTTCGGCACGATCCAGGCTTTTGAATACACCTTGTCGTTTCTTATCCAGTTGACGACATAGGCTCCCGGAGGAAACTTCTTGTCTATGCTTGCCGACTGATGTTCGTTAAGCGGCGGAATGATGGACTGCCCGACCAGGCGGCCCGCAACGTCCAGCACTTCAATACGGCTGACTGCATCGCAGCTGCCCCGGAGGTTCAGGATGCCATTACTTGGGTTAGGATAAATCTGCCAGTCGCCGGGCATAAGTATTTGCGGGTTTTCCGTACCGACAGTAGGGCTTATAACTACAAACTGGTGCATCATACCGGCATCCTCATGGTCAAGTATATGGCAATGGTACATATAAGCTTTGTTGTAGAAGAGCGAGTTGCCGCCTACAGGAAAGGGGCCGCTGTAAGGGATTCCAAAATCATCCCAAGTTCCAATCAAGCGGTATTTTACTTGTGGGTAAAGCCCTGCAATACCAGCATTATGGTTACTGGTCACAGGCATGACATCCTTGGGGCCCTGTAGGTAGGGAGGAACGGGATAGGGTGTTGCATTGCCTTGCTCATCCAGGGTTTGTATTTCTGTGATAAAGAAATGAATGTCATGGACGTGAAATGGGTGTGCAACTCCTGTAGAGTTATAGACATCCCAAATCTCTGTGGCCCCAAGCTGAATGTAGTCATTTACAATGGTTGTATCAAAGTTCACTCCGTCAATACTGAATGGGGGCCCTCCACCTGGGTTGACCGGAAGAAGGTTTTTGATACGAGTATTCGAAACGGAAGCAAGGCTCGGTATCGGCAAAATGGGGAGAGCGGCTGGCAGGGTAGTTACAACGGGCGCTATGGGCATACTGGTGGGCACCATCTTCAATATTGGCATAGGAAGCTGATCAAAATATACCGTAGGCGCTATCCAGCCTGCAGTAGCAGGAGGGCCACAAGGGTCACGCCACATCATCGTATCAACTACTGGGGGGAGCGGAGGATTATATCCCGAATAACAAGGAGGGTTGTCATAGGAGGGTCCCCCTGCAAAAGTTGCGATCAGGTCATTACCCTGCATCCAATCCCTTCTGTTGACCAAAAAAACATGCGCTCCATTGGCCAAGCTCGCATCAAAAACAATTTCGTAGCGCTCGCTGCCCATAATCATCAAAGTCTGGCTTAGATCTCCCATTGGATTGGGTACAGATTGGTTCATTAGGTACGGCTCCTTCAGGTAACCGGCATCCGAGGCTATTACTTTAAAAGGTATGAGGGCAGTTGAGTCGAAACCACGCTGTAAGGAAAGCGCAATCGACCTTTCGCTGCTGCCATTGAGTACGCGTAGCCGAATTAATCCCTTGTCTGGAATGTTCAGGGTCGGTTTCCAGGTACCGTTAACCAAGGGTATACTGCCCATTGAACAGCAGTAGTTGATCGTGTCGCGGTTGATGGTTGCGTCATATTGTACGAATTTGTCCTGAAATATAATCGGGAAATCATTCACGCCATAATCATGGGGCAAACTGGCGGCAACCGGGTCTGCCGTGTTTTTCACGATGATCATACCGGCCATGCCGCGCTGCACCTGTTCCATCGTGTGGTGGTGCAGGTGAGGGTGATACCACATGGTCGAAACATCGTCCCGGATCTTGAAGCTCGGTTTCCAGGTGGTACTGTGCGGAATGACCTGATGCGGGCCACCGTCGTTTTGAGGAGCGACGTGCGCCCCATGCCAGTGGGTGGTAGTGGCGTGGTGCAGTTTGTTTTGCACCTCCATAGTTACTGAATCTCCATGCCACCAGATGAGCGTGGGCCCTAAAATTCCGGGATTATTGGGGTTGGTACCATAATAGGCGATCGTCTCAATAGGGAGATTGTCGGCGGGACGATAAGGAAATCCGGGAATTGCCGGATTGCTGGGGCTGGCATTGGGAAACAGCACTTTGCTGCCTTCTTTCACATCCAGGTGAATTGTGCTGTGACTGCTTGGGGGCCAGGTTGACAAAGTGTCGGGGATGAACAATGGATTGTCAAAATTGGAATAAGCCCCTTGAGATCGAACTTGAAAGGATGCAAAAAACAAAATGAAAAAGGGGAAAAACAACCGAAGGTCAATTTTCAGAGCGGAAAAAGAGCGAGCCGTAAAAAGGTTTTCCATAATTTATTAATTTTAATGAATCGTAAAAGGATTTAATTAGACAGGCAAAGATTTGAATTAATTTTTTATATTGTTATAGGTATTTATACCTGTTTTGAAATTCGTGAAAAATATCTGTTTAGCGAATTTGCGCTATGTTTTTATGATTAACTTGGTATTAAATCATTAAAAAATAGCCCCGGCACTGTCAATACAGGCCGGGGCTGTGGTAAATATTGCGTTGAACAAGCGCCAACGCTACCGTCTCACTTGTATCATCTTTTTCGTAGCGTTGCCTGTTTCAGTTTCCATTTTGTAATACAACAGACCAGTGGTATTGACCACTGCTAGCTCCACTACCCACGCAACACCCTTCTCGCAGCCCAATTGCTCATGCACACCCCAAACAACACCACAGAGACCGAACTGATCGGCATCAGTATGGCGGCAGTTAGCGGCGACAGTGCGCCTGCCACGGCAAAACTCAGTCCTACGGCATTGTAAGTCAAGGCAACAACATAAGAGCGATTCACCGCTTTCACGCCTGCCTTTGCCAGCTGAATAAACTGGGGCAAACGTGCAAACTCTTCAGCATGGAGGATGGCATCGCAGGCCGGGGTGAAATTGTTGGTGTTTTCGGTCACGACGATGCCCAGATCGCTCTGACGAAGGGCCCCCGAATCGTTCAACCCATCGCCGAGCATCATGACGTGCTGTCCGTGGCTTTGGAGTTTTTTCACGAACTCAAGTTTGTCCTGCGGACTGCGGTTGAAAAGCATCGTGTCGGGGTCGGGAAAGAAAGATGAAAGCGCAGCGGCCTCACGGTCCTGATCGCCGGAAAGGAGGAAGATGTTGTTATCCTGAAACCTCGTAGGTTCCGAAAACCTCGTAGGTTTTAAAAACCTACGAGGTTTAGAACGCGATGAAAAAAAGGCCAAAACCTGCGCCAACCCTGTACGGTAATGGCTTTTAACTTCGAAATGCCCCAGAAGTTTGTTGTCTATGGAGATAAAAACACCGCTTCCATTCTTCGCATCCAAACCTCGTAGGTTTTGGAAACCTACGAGGTTTCCGGATACGAATTTCTGCGAACCGATCAATACCTCCCGACCCTTCACTACGCCCCGAATGCCAAAGCCCTGAATTTCCTCAAATTGCTCCGGCGCTTCCGTTGGCACCTCGGGCATGGACGCATACAACCTGCGGCTAAGTGGATGCGCAGAATGCTGCACCAAAGAACGCAAGGCGATCTTTTCAGCGTAACCTAGCGGCTGGCCCTTGAAACGCATTTCCTGTTGCGCTACGTTAGTAATTGTACCCGTTTTGTCAAAAACAACGGCATCTATTTCTGAAAAAGCCTCTACTACCCGGATGTTTTTCAAATAAAAACGGTTTCGGCCAAGGATGCGCTGTATGTTGCCGAGGGTAAACGGAATGGCCAGCGCCACCGTACAGGGGCAAGCGACGATCATCACCGCCGTGAAGGCATTGATAGCGGTGGACATATCTCCGAGCCACCACCAATAGAGAAAGGCGCCGCCGCCAAAGACCAAAATCATCGCGGTAAAATAGCGTCCCGCAGCATCTGCCAGCAGGGTAACCTGGCCTTTGGCGTTGGTCTTAAACGCCTCGTTGTTCCACAATTTTGTGAGTTGACTTTGCGCAACACGGCGGGTGAGCGCCATCTCAATACTTTCTCCTATTTGTTTGCCACCGGCAAAGATCCGTTCGCCGTTTTTTACGACAACAGGTTTTGCTTCGCCGGTCACAAAGCTGTAATCTATTCGCGCTGAGCCTTTTAACAATATGCCATCTGCCGGGATGACTTCCTCATTGCGTATCAAAATTACATCGCCCGGCACCAGACGGCTGACGGGTACGGAGCTTTCTTCCTCCCCATTTCTCAAGGTAGCAGCTACCGGAAAGTATGATTTGTAATCGCGTTCAAAGGACAACTGGTGCCAAATCTTCTGCTGAAACCATTTACCAATAAGCAGCAAAAAAGTAAGCCCTGCAAAAGAGTCCAAATAACCTGCACCTGTATGGGTCGATATTTCCCATACACTTCTGCCAAAAAGTGAGATCAAGGCCAGGCAAAGAGGAATGTCAATATTGAGCTGACGGTTGCGCAAGCCCTGCCATGCAGAAACAAAATAGTCGCGTGCACTAAAAAGCAATACCGGGATCGAAAGCAGCAGACTCAGGTACCCAAATGCTGAGGAAAACCAGGCATCAGTTTCGCGGGCCATGCCGACGTATTCGGGAAAACTAAACAGCATGATATTGCCAAACGCAAAGCCGGCTACCGCCAATTGGGTTGCTACCCTGCGACTGATCACCGTGGGTTTTTGACCATCCACATCTCCAAGATTAAGGTCAGGAGCATAACCTATAGAGGCAAGCAAAGCGGCGAGTTTGCGCAAGGACGTTTGTTCAGAATCAAACTGAATGGTGGTGGTTTTCTTTAAAAAATTAACCCTTGCGCTGGACACCCCCGAATCGAGTTTGTAGAGGTTTTCAAGCAGCCAAATACAGGAAACGCAGTGCATCTGAGGCAGGTAAAAGCTGACTTGCGCGGTAGTGCCACTTTGGAATTCGATCAGTTTTTCCTGTACTTCGGGGTCATCCAGATAAACGTAATTTTTTGCCAGTTTTTGATTTTTAAGGCTTTGCCCGGCATTTTTATCCAGATCGTAAAATTCACATAGGTTGTGCGTGTTCAGAATTTCGTAAACCATTTGGCAGCCCTGGCAACAAAAGTGCTTGTCGCCGATGCGCAGGCGGTCTTCCGTCCCGGCAGGCACAGGAGGGCAAACATCCTGACAATGAAAACAGGTATGTACTGATACGGGCGGATCTTCAGGCTGCGAAAGGACGGAAATCGGCATAACACTTAAATTTTGGAAGCAAAAATCCGATGCGCCGCGCCGAGAACATGGTGACCAAAATCAGGTGTACGGGTGATCTTGGTTGAAAAGAAACGCGTTAGGCCCACACAGGAAAATCACCCGTCTGGGTGACTGGCATCATGTTGGCGGGCGTTTTTACACCTTTAACTTTGTACAAATTAAAACGCAATACACATGAATCTCCAGCTCAGTCCGGAAAAAACCATGGGCGAACTCCAAGCTGAATTCTCGGAGGCCTTTCCAGGTTTGAAAATTGCCTTTTTTAGCAAGTCTCACCGCGCTTTTAAAGGCAGTGCAGCAAAGTTCCTCATTCAGGAGAAAAGTATGCCCCTAAAGAGTTTGTCTCCAAAAATAAAAACTGGAACGCTTCTAATCGAGCACAAAACTACTGTTGAGCAATTGGAAAAGTTTTTTGAAGACGAGTTCGCCTTGCACGTTCAGATATTCCGAAAATCAGGCAGAACCTGGCTCGAAACCTCCTTGACCGACAACCTCACCCTTGAACAACAACAGGAAAAAGCGGCTGCCAGCGAAAACATTCAACAAACATTCGTGGATCCAATGGATTACCGCGAGCAAGATTAAACAACTACATTTATGAAAACCATTCTCGTCCCGACCGACTTCTCCAAATGTGCCAATAATGCCATGATGTACGCCCTTGAAATTGCTGAAAGAACCGGGCAGTCCATCACAGTCCTGTATGTCGTTTACCCCAATGAGGGCGTGGACAACAATATGTACGATGCTTTTTTCATAGACGATTATGTGCAAGAACGGCTGGATGGAATGAAATCATGGGTGAAAAAATTTACCCGCAGCCCACATCTTAGAGACATAAAAATTCAACTGGAATGCAGGATTGGATTTCCAGTCAGCACCATTACCCAGACAGCCACTGAATTGGGGGCTTCGCTCATCGTAATGGGCACAACGGGCGCTAGCGGGCTACGCGGTGTGCTTTTAGGCAGTATTGCCGGCGGGGTTATTTCCGCGAGCAAAACGCCCGTTTTTGTGGTGCCACCAAAGGCCGTTTTCCGCAACAAGGCACGCTTTGCATTCGCCACTGATTTTAAGCTTCCAGTAAGCAAGGCATCCATGCAGGTCATGCGCGAAATGCTCAACCTACAGCACACCGGACTGAATATCGTGCATGTGCTCAGCAATGAGGGCAAAAAACCAGACCAAAAACAAGAGCAAGCCTTGAGTGAAAGACTTGGGGTCATTCCGCATGACTTCCATTACCTGCACGATAAAAACGTGGTTCGCGCCATCCATAATTTTTTGGAATCCACTGACTGCAACGGCCTGGTGGCCGTTGCCCATGAACATTCTTTGCTGCACAAGTTGTTTGCAAAAAGTGTTTCGAGATCTCTGGCGCATCAAACCAGGGTACCCATTTTGGTACTGCACGACGTTTAACTATCCTACCACGCTTTTTCATAGGGCCCGGCTTCAATAAAGTTTTGTTGAGGTCGGGCTTTTGTTTTTTGGCAAGCATCAAATAATCTATGTTTGCCACAAATTTCTGATTCACATGAAAAAGCCAGTAGTCATTTGTTTTGGGGAGGTCTTGTGGGACTTGCTTCCAGCTGGGAAAATAGCCGGTGGCGCACCTATGAACGTGGCCTATCGAACCAACAACCTGGGTATGCATTCCAAAATGGTCAGTCGATTGGGAGACGATGATTTTGGTCAGGAACTTCGAGTTTTTTTAAACGGCAAGGGTGTTTCGACCGAATTGGTACAAACTGACCCGAGCCTTCCCACAGGCCTTGTCAACGTAGTTTTGGACGAAAAAGGCATTCCTAGTTACGAGATCGTGCAGCCAGCTGCCTGGGATCAAATTGAACTTACCGACGAAATCCTTGGCGCCTTTGACTCTGCAGATGCATTAGTGTTTGGAAGCCTTTCCTGTCGCGCAGAGCAGAGCAAAAAGACACTGTTAGCCCTTGTCGAAAAAGCCCCACTCCGAGTTTTTGATGTGAACTTGCGCGAGCCTTTTTACGATCGGGCACTCCTGGATACATTGCTACCAAAAGCCAATATCGTGAAAGTAAATGATATCGAACTGGATCTGCTGGCCAGTTGGTATGACATAAAAGGGGACGAGGCAGCGCAAATGGCTGTGCTCAAGGAAAAATTCGGTTTTGATCGGATCATTGTGACAAAAGGCGAGCATGGTGCGGCCTGTCTGAGTAATGAGGGCTTTTGCACCGTGCCAGGTGTACCAGTAAAAGTGCAGGATACCATCGGTTCGGGAGATGCATTTTTGTCCGGGTTTTTAAGCCAGTTTTTTTCGGGCGCAAGCGATCAGGAATGCCTCCGATTCGCCAATGCGCTGGGGGCTTTGACGGCGACCAAGGCAGGAGGAACCCCCAATATCAGCCCGGAAGAAATTGATGCGTTTTTAAGCGGAATCGCGTGAAACCTCGTAGGTTTTAAAAACCTACGAGGTTTTAAAACATCGCCGCAAACTTTCTTTCCAATGCGGAATTTGAAGTCCAAAGGCAACCTTTATCTTGCCTTTGTCCAACACACTGTAGGGCGGTCGCATGGCGGGTGTAGGATAATCTGTGGTTGCAATTGGGCGTACAAGACAAGGTATTTTTTCAATTTCAAAAATGGCCGCTGCAAAATCAGACCAGCTGGCCACACCCTCGTTCGAGTAATGCCAAATACCGGCAATGGCCTCCCTGGGCACCGCTCCCGATTCTACTGTTTGAATGATCTTCAACACCGCTTCGGCCAGATCCGGCGCATAAGTGGGTGATCCAATTTGGTCCGACACGACACTGATCTCGCTGCGTTCACGACCCAAACGAAGCATGGTTTTTAGAAAATTCTGGCCAAAATTGGAATAAACCCAGGAGGTTCGGATGATCATGCTGAGCGGATGAACGCGCAAGGCGGCGCGTTCGCCAGCCAACTTGGTCCGAGCATAAACACCTTTGGGGCTGACAGGATCAGTCTCCACAAAAGGTGCATTCCGGCGACTGTGATAAACGTAATCCGTGCTGAAATGAATGAGTGGGATGCCCAGTTCAGCACAAACTTTCGCAAGATTTTTCACCCCTGATACGTTGATTTTCTTTGCTTTATCCGGTTCGCTCTCCGCTTTATCCACCGCAGTGTATGCAGCACAATTGATCACCCACCGAAGCGGGTCCTTTGACCTTGCACTTAAGGAATTGATAAATGCCCGGACCGAACCTAGATTACGCAGATCCAATTCTTGCGAACTCGCAAAAACAATGGGCTGCTCCAGCCAATGCAGCGAGGCTTGCCGAAAGCATTGGCCGAGTTGGCCGTTGGCGCCTGTTACGAGGATCATGACGGTGGACGGTGGACGGTGGACAGTTGGTATTGGATCTTAATTTTAAAGGCAAAAGTAGCATGGTATGGCGCGAACTTTCTGCAACCGACCTCCATTTTTCCTATTCCACTTTTACAATCTTTCCACTTTGCGTAACCACACCCTTCCAACGCATTTGCCAAAAATAAACCCCGCAGGGAAGCTCCGGCAAGTGCAGCGTAGTTTCAAAATCGTCCAGAAAGACAGATTTGATTTCACGGCCAAACAAATCATAGATTGAAAACCGCGGCTGCACCCCCACCAAGGCAGGCAACTGCACCTGAATCTCCTCTGAAAAAGGATTGGGCATTACCCGCGCGTGCGGCAAAGCCGGCAGTTCATGAATACCCGAAGTACCTACCGTCACCTGCCGACAAAAAGTATCCGCTGCATAGACGTTGCTGACGATGAGGCACACCTTATAAGTCCCCGCCGAGGTGTATGAATGCACCGGATTGGTGTCCTGACTCATAGTGCCATCTCCAAAATCCCAATGCCAGACAGTGGGCAGATAGGACGATACATCGGTAAAAGTTACTTGCAAGGGACTGAGCGTGTCTTCAATATCATAGCGGAAAAGGGCTTGAGGGAGGTTGTTGATGCCCAGGGTGTCGCAGGAGGATTCGTCTATGGGACCGAGGCGGTAATTGGGAAAGTAAAGGCTCGGATTATTAGAGATGTTAGGCAGTTTAATAGCTTGTTGATGAACGCTACAATTTATGCCTAATAAATCCGGAAAGTCAATAACATGCATATAGGTGCTACCTCCTGCCCAAACATAGATTTTACCATCTGCACCACGTTGCATAAACCCGAATACTATTGGTATATTAAAAGAATCAGTTGCACCATTCCAAACAGCGAGTACTTCTTTTGATGCACCAATATCGGGTGCTTCTAAATTAAACTGAATGAGTTCTTTCATACCCTTGTCAACCGTATAAAGTATCTTGCTGTTTGATGAAAAAGTTGCACCCTGATTAAAGATTGTTGTTCTTTCAATGAATTGAGGATTAGTTAAAAGGCCTGTACAACGGTCGAAATCATATAATGCGACACCTTTTCTACACGAATTTATCATATATTTTTCTCCGTTTGGTGAAAACTCAGACCAACCACAATACCATAATCCATCTAAGGTATGGTTTTCAATTGATTGTTCCAATGGCCCTTGTATTCCATATGGTGTAAATAACCACCGATAAAACTTGCTTTGTTGATTATCTCCAAATAATACCCACCAATCTCTTCCATTCGCATGACGATTCGCACAAGCAGTTTGGAAACAACCATATAATAAATCTTCGTTTTTTTGTAATACTATACCCCCTCCTTGATTGGCTAACATATCTATATGGTGAACTAGAAAACGATTATACTCGCAAGGTTGTGATGGAAGAGGGTAACCGTAACTTCCACTAAAAAAGGAATATTTTTTTGAATCGAAGTTTGGCAGTACGAATCCAACATGAGGTAAATTCATTTTACTTTTTTCAATACAAAAATAATCATCCATCACCATTGAATCGCCATTGAGTAATTTTTCATGCAAGTTATTCAGAACGCTACAACCATTTGAATAAAATTCAGGTGCGCCACTTGAATCACTCATAAAAATTATAGTGCTTTCTATATCGTAATAACTATTTGGGACATAAATATTTGGAGGGAAATTATTAAAATCAATGTAAAAATTTTTATAATTATAGTATCCATGCATCCAAATGTTATCGTGTTTTTGAGCAGTTAATAGACAGGGTATGACGAGTATTGTGCACAAAAGTGAGTGTCTCATTCTATAAAAAAATGACCCAGTTGTTACGATGCATTCATCGTAACAACTGGATTAGTGAAAAGAAATTTAGTGCTGAATAATGAAAGGAAGAACCTCAGTTGTCATTCCATTCCCTGTTAGAGATATGAAATAAAGGCCGCTGGGTTGATCGACCAGGTCGAGGGTTATAGTCCGCTTTTCCTGGACAGAGATATTCCTTACAAATCTGCCTTGGCCATCCCTGACCTTAAGCAATACCTGCTCTCCAGCAAACCCATCTGGGATGCTGACTGTAAAACTGCCTCTGTTTGGGTTGGGATAGAGTGCTAAACCTGACCTGGTTTCCAACTTTGCACGTTGGGATCGTTCAGCCGTTTCTTCACAACTTTCCTTAACGGGCAAAATACCTGTGAAACTTTGGTACAATATTCCGGCAATGGATGCTCCTGGGCCGCCTTGTAATGGGCATTGCATGGCGATAGCCTCCAGTTCTGCCAATAAGCTACTGTCGGCCTCTATTTTGGAAGCATTCGTGAGCAGGTAGATTTCATAAACCCTTTGAAGATTGGTCTCACAGATATTTGCGGGACTCATAGAAGACACTTGCGCCAACAACCCTGGAATAGCTGCAAGGCGTTGCGTTTCAAATTGTCCGACCACAGTCTCCTGTACTACAATTAGATTGCTCAATATAGAATCTAAAGCCGAGCGTTGTTGCGTGAGTGTTTCTATTTCATTGGCTGCGGTAGCCGTTCCCAAAAGAGAATCAATCTCCCAAATCTGCATCTGTAACGTTTGAATAGAGGTCATATTGGACTGAACATCGCTCAAAAGGCTTGTGCTTGGCGTCAGCGCACTGCGCATTTCAGATTGAATCGCCCCAAATGCCTCTATGTTGCTTCCTGCAAGCCCAGCTATGTAGTTCTGTACCATAACATTGCCTTCGGCCAAATAAGAATGATTCTTTATCTTATTCCAAAGGTAAAATTCATGTTGCCAGGTTCTCTCTATTGCAAATGGAGCATCAAAAGGCATGGACAAGCCTTCGGCAATCAAGGAATCCGTACTCGATATGCTATATTCCGGGGTAAATGCAGGAGGTGGAGGGACAGGACAGGAGCTTAAGATGCAGTCTGTTGTTGCATTTGGAAAAGCTGGGATAAACCATACTGGACCAAGCGGGTTTATAGAAGGAGGTGCTTCATTATTAATATTGCGATAGTAATATTCTGACGCACTAACATTAATAGACATATCAGCCACAGCCCCGTCGATAGAAAAAGGCCCGAACCAGCGATTTCCATTTGTTACGGTAGGCGTTCCCTGGTCACCTGTTTCGGCAAAATTGTCATACAACAATCCTACGGTGTTGTTGCTCATATCGTTGCAACGATACTCTGAACCTAGACAACCAAATTCAAAGTGCGCTCCATTACCTGGCCCAGTGAATGTATTGCGCAAAAATTGGCCATTTTGGCTATTGTCCACGGACAACTGCCCCGCCACTACATTGGAAAGTACCGTGACCTCATTGCAGGCAATCAAATTGTTATTGCTTCCAACATTTGCAATTAGCCCTGACCAGGAATCTCCATTTATCACAAAAACACCATTGCCTCCATTAACGTCACCGCCTGCGTTGTTGCGGATCCATCCATTTGGATGTCCTGCAAACCCAATACCGTTTTCTGCGCCATTGCTCAGGGTAACCCTGTTTTCGTAAATATCAACTTCAACCACTCCGGGGCCAGGGTCTGAGGTTCCAGGCAATCCGTGTGCGGTTATCCCGATAGCACCGCCAGCATCTGAAGTAAATGGATAGCTCATATTCACTATATTGTTGCTGATCTCTACATTGCTTACCCCAGGTGAAAAATCATGAAATGATATCCCGGCATTGGTAACGAGCGATTGCGACACAATGCTTGCATCAATTTGATTGTTTTTCACTCCTATGTATTTTGCTATCGTACTTGCTCCTGCAAATTCTCCTCCACCAAAACGAGCATCTAAATAAATCCCTGTTCGAACTGGTGACATTTTGGTGTAAGTGATACCTATTTGTGTTGGAGCAGCAAATTGCTCCGAACGAACATGCATCCCTTGAATACAGTTTTGAAAATCTATATTACCACCTTGCGACTGTCTGTTGCCTGTAAATAAAAAAGTATTGGGGCCTTGTAATGGCCTATCCACAAAAAGCACCCCTGCAGTCCTTCTAAACAAATAAGCACCAGCAGCTATATTTGAGAAAATACTGTTTCTATCGATATTGACGTTACCATCATACGTCATGATGCCATAAGCCATTGCTGTGAACAGATTTTGAGATGCGGAAGGCAGGGGTGTTAGATTGAGCGAATACCTTTCAAGATACATACCAGCAAACCCGCGCTCTGCAGAATATAGCACAGGGGAAATCGGTTGGTTGAAAACATTACCGTTTGAAGGTGCTACAATGTCCTCTTTCAAAGGCTCCAGGCTGCAAATTTCCTTCAGCGGGCCTAAACCATCAAACCGATTCTCTTCAAAAGCCAACAGGTTAAACTGCCCGTCTGTCCCACGAATGCCAACAAAATTCTTGGCAAACAATGTTTTTTTAATACTCAACTTGTTCTTTTTGTAGGCGCGAATGGCATATAGCGCATCCTGTATCGATGCATCCGTATCGGTTGTCATCGTGACCGCCCCATATACATAAATGCCCCTCCATAAGCAGTTGCATTCGGGCTCAGTATTCCCGCTCACCAAGGTGTTCTGATTGATGGTAAAGTTGTTGGTCACATCAAAACCTGAAAGGCCAGGCTCAACGCGAACATTCGCAGACGAGAAGGTAAAGTCTTTGTCAATCCTGACAATCCCGCTGGAATAGACCGTACAAGGCCCATTGTAGAGCGCTCCGGGCAGCACGCAATTATAATCCGTTAATAAAGTAGTCATATCTTTTTTACCAATGAAGATACCCGCATCTTGAATAGGCAAGGTCTGCGTCTCCACATGAACTGTCCCATTAGGGCAGGTAAAACGATGGGTGACATTCAAACCATTCACCAGACAAGTATTGATATTTGTGACTTGAATCATGCCCTGCATAGGGATTCCTTGAAAAAGTTAGATAAAGTCATACAAGCGTTTGGAACATTTGGCGTGATGGTCCAAAGGTGGGTACCGTTCCCCGTGCATTCCGCATTAAGAGACAGCACCAATTTGCTACATTCTCTTTTTACTTCTCCTGTAAACGCCGCCGTACAGCAGGTCTGGGTACTTCCACACGCTACACGAATCGTTTTTCGACAAATTATGTCAGTACCCGGAATATTGAATGTAATCAAGTAATCGCCATCAGCTGTATAAGTGTGTGTTGGATTGATTTGGCTGGTACTATTACCATCACCAAAATTCCAGTTCTGGCCAGGTCTTGGCGAAAAGAATGTGACTGAGCAACCGTTTACTGAATAACTAAATTCTCTGTCGTCACAACCAGTCGTGCAGACGACATAGATTTGTTTCGTGCAAGTGTATATTACGCCACCTATCGTCACCGAATGAGTAACAGTCCTTAGGAATGGGCTTGTTGTTGCACCGAAAGTATGAACAGGTGTAGCCAGATTTGAAGATGAAGTAAACCCGAGTCCAGTTGTGTTAAAAGTCCAAAAATGTGCTATGCCAGATCCATTACTGTAAGGCTGAAATGTTACGTCACAATCTGAAACCGTGAATGAAAAATTTGCAAGCAAATCGCAAGGTTGTGCATAAGTGAAGGATTGGCTTCCAAGTAGAAGGATAAATGCTAAAATTGAAGCAAACCGCCCCGTTTTACATTGGAGCGTTAAATTACAAATTTGTTTCATTTTTGGTAAATGCTTAGAAGTGAAATATAAAATTGACATTGTCAATCGTTGCCAACTGACAAAACTTTTCACAAAACTGCTGCAAGTAAGGGTGCTGGTGAAGCGATTAAATGTAGGTTTGCGGGTTTGCCCCCTGCGCACGATTAAAATAAATCAGGGCTTAGCCTCTGCAATATATCTAAATAAAATCCAACCGGCCAAATTACAGCAGATAATTTAACTCGAATGACTGCGCCGAGTCCTTTTACTGCACCCCTGTCTATTTTTACACCAAAAATACCGAAGTACCTATGTCAATCAGCCTCCCTATATCGCCCTTGGTTTTCATCCCCAACCACCCTGGAAACCAACAAGGTATCTCCCTTTTCATCAAGCGCGACGAGCTCTTGCATCCAGAGATACAAGGGAGCAAGGCCCGGAAATTAGCAGTTTTGCTCCCACAGATCAAGGAATCTTACCCAGGGGGACTGGTCACGTTTGGCGGGGCGTTTTCCAACCATTTGCACGCTGTTGCAGTGGCGGGCAGGATCTTTGGCATACCTACGGTGGGTATCTTGCGGGGCGAACAGGCTGATTTGCAAAACCCTACCCTTCAGTTTTGCCAGGAAAACGGTATGTCGCTCCATCGCATCCCCAAAGCGGAGTACGATGCCCGAAAACTAAGTAGCGACCCTCTTTTAGGCAGTCTGTTCTCGAACTGCTATTTTCTTCCAGAAGGCGGAAATACGCCCGAGGCGCTAAGGGCTTGTGCGGCGATCCCAAATGAAATAATTGCGCAATTAGCTGCCGAATTCCCCGGTCACTCAGATCGCCCGATATACTTCTGCACACCTGCCGGCACCGGATGCACTGCGGCGGGCATTGTCGCAGGGCTGGAGGTTCCTAATGCCCAAACATTGGTTTTTCCAGTCAGCGATCACGGGCTTGACAAGGAGATCGTCCTGCAACTCCTGAGCAAGGCTGGTTTCAAAGCACCTGATCTGGAAAAGTGTTTCCACCTTATCCACGACTACACGTTCGGTGGTTTTGCCAAATTTTATCCTCCTGTAATGGCATTTGTCTGCTCGTTTTTCACCGCGAACAACATTTTACTCGACCCGATATATACGGCCAAAATGCTCTTCGGGGTGTTCGACATGCTCGCCAAAGGTCAATTCGATGCCTATAGCAGTGTCGTAGTGCTGCATACAGGTGGCCTGCAAGGTTGGCAAGGGTTTCGCGCAAGATATGGGGCCAGGGCTGATCTTTAAATGTTTTAAGATCGATGGGTTGAACGCGATGCTACACCCCATGAAAATCAGCCCGTTAGCAAAGAATTTCAACAATATTTTTGTTTTAAAACACACCGGGCCTTTTTCCGAGAAAACGGCATATTGAGATGTTTTTCAAGCAAGTGGAAGATTTTGAGAGAATACGGTCTGATATTAGTTAAATTTAAAAACTCAAAAAGTTTTGTTTTTTTTCAAAAATGATTTCTTACTTTAAAACAATTTTTTTTAATTTTGAGGGGCAAAATGACAAGAAAAAAACTTTTGCACTGTGGAAAATTAACCTTGACTTAACCTGAGAAATTTTTGAAGCCAGCTTCTGAACGACCAAAAAAGGGACTAGAAAATTGGCTAATGTCGTGCTTTTCAAGCCTTAACCTTTTTTTAAGGAGGCGTAGAATGCCCTGTGGATAACTTAAGCACGATGTTGATAAAGTGCCTTGTTTCAGAGGTTTTCCACAGGCATTGCAAGGGTTTTCCACAGAAACGAGGCCACACGGATTGTTTGAAATAGGAATATCTGGGGTAAAAAGGTAGGTTTGCAGCCTTTTTGTACCCCGGAACTCAGTTCCGGGATATGGACACCGGAACTCAGTTCTGGTTTACTTGCTTACAACCACCGGAACAGAGTTCCGGGGTACTTGATTACGACGGGGTTGTATCAAAAGTCTAGACAGAAAATATCTTGCGGAATTATATTTTTATTTTTATAAAATCCTATAAGGTTTTAAAAACCTTATAGGATTAAATTGGCAAAAAACAAAATATTATTTCTCGCAAAAATTTTCAAAATGCCTTTTGACACAACCCCTACACAACATGAACGAATCGAACTATAATCAACAAGGCGGTCAACAAGGCGGCAACGACCGCAAAGGCCGTCGGAATGCCACCGGCAATGAGAGCCTTTCGAACTTCGTGTTCGGAAAGGTACAGCCCCAGGCCGTGCCGCTGGAAGAGGCCGTGCTCGGCGCACTCATGCTGGACCGCGAGGCGCTGCCTATGGTGATGGACACCCTGCGCCCGGAAAGTTTTTACCTCGAAGCCCACCAGCACATTTATCGCGCGGTTATCCGCTTGTTTGAACGATCCAATCCGGTAGATTTGCTGACGGTGACCGAAGAATTGAAAAAAGCCGGCGAACTTGACAAGATCGGGGGCGGCTACTACCTCGTTGAACTCAGTAACCGGGTAGCCTCAGCTGCCAATATCGAGTACCACGCCCGTATCATCGCTCAAAAACACATCCAGCGCGAACTCATCGGCGTGAGCACCCGCACCATCCGCGATGCCTATGAAGACACCACCGACGTGTTCAACCTGCTTGACGAGGCCGAAAAGGGGCTTTTTGCCATTACCCAAAACAACCTCAGCCGCTCTTACGAAAGCATGGGCAGCCTGAGCAGCAAGGTGCTCAAACAGATCGAAGAACTTTCTAAAAAGGAAGATGGACTCACGGGCGTACCTACCGGATTTACTGATCTGGACAGGCTTACCTCCGGCTGGCAACCCTCCGATCTGATTATCATTGCGGCGAGGCCGGGCATGGGAAAGTGCCTTGGGAAAGGAACCAAAGTGCTGATGTACAATGGTTTACTTCAAAAAGTAGAAGATTTAAAACCCGGCGATCTGCTCATGGGCGACGACTCAACGCCCCGGTGCATACTTTCGACCACGATGGGGCAAGAGATGATGTACTGGGTGCGCCAAAACAAAGGCATGGACTATCGTGTAAATGAAAGCCATATCCTATCGCTCAAACGCAGCCGAACGGAATGGAAGCATCAAAACGGCGATACGCTGAACATCAGTGTAAAGGAATATTTGCAGCAGTCGGCCAAGTTCAAAACAAACTACAAAGGCTACAAAACAGCGGTCGAATTTGCAGATCAGGCACTTTCTGTCCATCCCTACTTCCTCGGACTTTGGCTAGGCGACGGCACTTCGGAGAACAGCAATATTTCTTCCACCGATGAAGAAGTGGTAAGCTATCTGGAATCTTATGCAGGAGACTTGGGTCTGCACTTAAAAAAGCATCAGCAATCTCCAGATAAATGTCCGATTTACTGTATTGCAAATGATCGGCAACACGCACTGGGGTATTCGTTGCATGGAATGTTGCGCGAATTAGGCGTACTTGGGAACAAGCATATCCCACAGAGTTATTTGATCAATTCCACCCAAAAGCGCCTCGAACTATTGGCAGGATTGATTGACAGCGACGGTCATTATCTGGTGCAATCCAACGGTTTTGAGATCACACAAAAAAACGAACGACTTGCTCGTGAGATCAAATTTTTGTGCGATTCCCTGGGATTCAGAACTTCTCTGAGTGCCAAAAAAGCGCAAATAAGTTCTATCGGATTTGAAAGCATTGTCTGGCGTTTGCGCATTTATGGCGATCTCGATAAAGTGCCTGTGCGCATCCAACGCAAACAGCCCAACCCCTGGAAAAGCAAGATAAACTGGCAGGTAACTGGCATTCGCGTGGAAGCCGACAAAATTGATGATTACTACGGATTTGAGTTGGACGGCAATGGCCTTTTCCTGCTCGAAGACATGACCGTGACGCACAACACCTCCATGGTGCTCGCCGTAGCCTTGAACGCCGCCCGCGACTTCGGCAAAGGAATCGCTCTTTTTTCGCTTGAAATGGCCTCTACCCAGCTTGTGCAGCGTCTCATTTCTATGGAATCAGAAATTCCGGCCAACAAATTCCGCAATGGCAAACTGGAAGATTACGAATGGCAAATGCTTCAAAGCACCGTTGAAAGGCTCAATGCCGTGCCCATTTTTATTGATGATACTCCGGCTATCAACATCTTTGAACTCCGTGCCAAATGCCGCCGCCTGAAGATGCAGCACGATATCCAATTGGTGGTGATAGATTACCTCCAATTGATGACCGGCTCTGCCGACAACAACCGTCAGGGCAACCGCGAACAAGAGATCGGCTCCATTTCGCGTGCCCTGAAATCGCTGGCCAAGGAATTGAACGTGCCGGTGATCGCCCTGTCGCAGCTGAGTCGCGCGGTGGAAGTGCGGGGAGGAAGCAAGCGGCCACAGTTGAGTGATTTGAGAGAGAGCGGGTGCCTTACGGGCGACACCTTAATTGTCAATGCCGAAACCGGCAGCCGCGTCACCATCCAGTATTTGTCAGAGCGAGCAAATCAAGCCAATTTTGCATCACTTGGTATGGATAACAACTTAAAAGTAGGTCCACAGCATTTAGTTAAATCGTTTTACTCCGGCCAGAAACAGGTTTTTGAAATAAAAACACATTCGGGGCGCACTATTAAGGCGAGCGCCAACCACCCATTTTTCAAATTGGAAGGTTGGACGGCTTTAGAAAATTTGCAAATAGCAGATCGGATCGCAATGCCGCGCAAAATTAACATTTCGAGGCCCTCTAATCCGCTTTCAAAAAGCGAATTGGCCCTATTAGCCCACCTTATTGGCGACGGTTGTATCCTTCCAAAATCTCCCTACCATTACACAAGTGCTGACAAAAGCAATATCGAGATAGTCAACAAATGTGCAAAAGAACTTTTTGGAATAGAAGGGAGAATTGTTCCCCAAGAAAACTGGTGGCACACCTACCTGACATCACCTTACCATTTAACACATAAGGTAAAGCACCCTATTACCATTTGGTATGAGAAAATGGGCTTAGAACGTGTACGATCATATAAAAAACGCGCACCAGATGCCCTTTTTGAGTGTGACGAAGCACATATTTCTTGCTTCCTCCAACACTTATGGGCCACCGATGGCAATATCAGCTGGAAAACTGCACAGGAAGGCCGCAGCCCTTCACTTGCCATTTATTACGGCACAACAAGCCCTGTTTTGGCAGAACAGGTACAACACCTCTTGCTGCGGTTGGGAATCCAGTCATCTATTAGGACAACTCGTAAGGGAAATCATCGGCCAAGTTTCAACATTTGGATCGAAGGCAAGGATTCTCAAACAATGTTCCTGACACAAGTAGGATGCTATGGGAATCGAGGGAAAAACATCCCTACTATGCTTCTTGCATTAAAAATGATAGAAGCAAACCCAAATACCGATACAATACCGAAAGAGGCCTGGCAAGGTTCGATCCAATCTGCAAAAGCGGAAGCTGGGCTTTCATGGCGTGGCTTTTCTGAACAACTTGAAATGTCTTATGCAGGGAGCACTCTTTTCAAACATGGAATTTCACGAGACAGGTTGAGAAGAATTGAGCAATTTCTACCTGACGAACAAATCTCAAATTTAGCGCATTCGGATATTTACTGGGATAAAATCAAGTCCATTACCCCACTTGGCATAGAAGATGTTTATGATGCAACGGTATTAAATGTCCACAACTTCGTGGCCAACGACTTCATCGTACACAACAGTATCGAGCAGGATGCTGATATTGTATCGTTTATCTACAGGCCCGAATACTACCAGATACTAGAAGACGAGCAAGGGCAAAGCCTGAAAGGAGTTGCTGAATTTATCGTTGCCAAGCATCGTAATGGTGCCCTGGATACCGTCAGGCTAAAGTTTACGGACACCTTTGCCAAATTCAGCAATTTGGACGACCCCTCCTTCGCCGGATTGTCAGACTCGCTTAGCGGGCCGTTTCAGCCCAGCGTTATTTCACGGCAATCCAGGATGAACGATGAAGATATACCGTTTTGAGGGGAGTGCAAAATCAAAAGCCCCGCTCGGCAAGACCAAGCGGGGCTTTCTGTTGATGCAGCAACGCAAAAAACCTTCAATTACTTATCAATAGGTTTCTTCTCCGAATCGCGCATACCTTGACGGATTTCATCTTCAACCGAGTTTTTGGCACTGTTGAATTCGCGGATGCCGCGACCCAAACCACGCATCAACTCAGGGATTTTTTGACCTCCAAAAAGCAGCAGGACAACCAAAAAGATAAGTATGATCTCCGAACCGCCGAGGTTGCCAAGAAACAAAAGTGTAGCAGTCATAATCGTTGAATTTTTATGTGGAAAAATCGGACACTTGCGCCCGGAATGCCTTTGACCAAAAAGACAAGGCAAAGTTACATCCTTTGATCGGCAAATTCGCTTGACTGCTTACATTTTAACCTTGGAACTTGGTGGAATGACCTATAAGCCTTCGGGAAAAGCATCATTTGCGACGCATCTATCCTTTCCAGGGCGCAAATGCCCTATCCCCCGACGGTCCGAAGGCCATGCTACCCTCTCCTACTCAGCAATCAACTTTCCATTTCCCACAAGCTGCCCGTTCTGTGTGATTTTGAACAGGTAAATACCCGAAGGCCAATCCCCTTTGCGCAGATGGAAAAACACATTCTCCGATTCCGTTTCCCGAACCACTTTTCCCTGAAGGTCAAATACCTGAAGCCGCAGCCCGCCGCTTCTAAGCAGCCCTTTAACCTCTAAAATAGTTTGCTCGTTGAAAGGGTTAGGCACGGCTGTCACCCTGGCTTCTGGAACAAATGGCTGCCACAAACCGACGGTGATAAAATTTTCACCCAAACGGTGAAAAGTAGTGTTGGTGAATACCGGATCGTTGAAATCGAAATAGATCGCTGCGGTGTTTTCAATCAGGGTCTCGAGGGGCGCTTCGAGGCGTGGTTTGATGGTAAATTTGGCAAAACCGTTGGAGGCCACCTCATTTGTAAAGGAATCGGGCAAGAGAATATTTTCAAAAATGAAATGCACGACACCATCTCCGGTCAAATCATAGCGATAAGGGTGACTGCTGGCCCCAAAACGAATGGTAGCCGGATCAAGCCATAAGGAAAGTGTATCAATAATTTGAACCGTGAATGCCGTGTCCGTGCCTGTATTTTGGAACCGAACCAAATACTCAATGTCGGTGCCGGGGCGGATGTAATGGTCCGCCCCGTAGCCAACAGGGTAGCCATGCTTATCGTTGGGGTCGAACGATCCAATGTTTGTGGTACAATCTATATCGGTCGTAGGAGGTTCGTCGGGGGTCGTAAATTGATTGACAAATCCTGTTGAAAATGAAGCACTTGCGCAACCTTCCACCGAGAGGCCTACTGGCAAAGCATAGGGGTGAAAAGCCTCCTGGTCTACTTCTACCCGCCAGGTACTGCCGTTGGCTTCTACTGCGATGATCATCGAATCGTTTTCAACCAATGGCGGCAGTATGCCCGAACGGAACATAATTCCGTCTTCCACTACGATATATTCCCGGGTAGTGGACATGGCTGCCTTACCATCGTTTCGGATGATAAAACGAAGCGAATCGTTGCTGCACGTGCTTTGTATGCTGAGGCTCGCGCCCGACCAATTCGTGTTGGTCGGAGCACAAAGCGTGTCGGGAAAGATAGAAGCCTGGGTACAATGTGTTTGGCCCAATACGGCATTGCAATTGACGAATACCTGAATGTTAAACACCCCACATTCCCCGATGGCAATATCTCCTAATTCAAACCGCAGGACATTGGCTCCCTGATCTGTATAAGGGATCGAACTCGACATGGGCGTCAAAAACGGATCGAGCGCCACGGTAATAAAGGCATCCTGTGCGGCCTGAGTGCCTTGGTTGCAGTATTCAAGCTCGTAGAAATTGTTGGAAAAACAGCGGCGCAACTGGTTGGTGCCCAAACTGACCGTCAGTGCAGGGCAGATGTAGGTGGACTGCACGGGAAAATCTCCCCCCGAAACCGTATCGCCAGCCATGCCCACAGTAGCCATTATGCCTCCGGGGCAAATAGTCCAGAGTCCGTTGGGCACAAACACTTTTATGTCATACGTTCCTACGGGCACGCCTACGAGGTATTGTCCCTGAACATTGGTCACGCCATACAAAGTGTCGTTCAGGCCTTCTGCCCGTACGATCCAGCCCGCTAGATCGGGTTCGCCGGCATTGAGGGAACAACTTTCGTCCTCGTCATGGTAAACACGGCCATTGATGGCGCCGCAAGCGCTTCCACCTGAGAGGTTCACGGTGTAATTATTGGAAGCGGTGCAGCCATTTGGGTCGGTAATGGTGAGGCTATACACACCGGAAAAATTGGTGGTAATGGCAGCCGTTGTTGAAGTAAAGCCATTAGGACCAGTCCATTGGTAGGTAAAGTTGGGCAGGTTTGGGCCGGTGATAACCTCGCTGCTGCAAGTGTTGGAGAGAGAGACGATGCTAAAGGTTAGTTGTTGAGTAGGCTGGTTGACAGTATAAATGGATGATCTCGTGCAACTATTTGCATCGGTTACCGTGACCGTATATATGCCAGAGATTAAATTGCTAAGGTCTTGGGTCGTTGCAGTATTGGTCCAGGCATAGACGTAAGGCGCTACTCCACCCGAAATCGTCAAGTCAATAGCGCCATTATTCCCACCAAAACAAGAAACTGTGTTGACGGTTGCTGTCAGGATTAATTGCGGAGGCTGTGAAATCGTACTACTTGTTGTCTTCGTGCAAGCATTGTTATCCGTTACGGTAACGGTGTAAGTCCCAGCTGTCAACCCAGAAAGGTCTTGCGCAGTTGAGCTATTTGACCACAAATAAGTATAAACGGGTGAAGCTCCCGTCACGGTCAAGTTGATAGCGCCATTGTTACCGCCAAAGCACAGCACATTGATATTCGTTGCGGAAAGGTTGAGCGCAGTTGGCTGAAGGATCGTTGCACTTCCCGTTTTGGTGCAGCTATTTAAGTCTGTTACTGTAACGGTATAAGTGCCTGCCACCAGGCCCGATATATCCTCGGTTGCAGCGCCATTTGACCACAAAAAGGTGTAGCCTGGTGTGCCTCCGGTCACCGTCAGGTCAACCGAGCCATCGCTGCCTCCAGAACATAAAACATTGGTAACCATTGAAAATATGGCGAGATCAGAGATGTTGCCGACCGCAATAGTAGCCAGTTTAGCGCAGCCCGCAGCATCTGTCACGGTAACCATATAATTGCCCGCAGGAATGCTGGCCAAATCTTCCGTAAGGCTGCCATTGCTCCATTCGTAGGTGTAGTTGGGTGTTCCTCCGATTACTGTCAAATCAATCGCGCCATCGCTCCCGTTACAAGAAGCGTCAGTGGTGGTGGATGTAATGAGCGGTGCATTTGAATTGTCAGGCACGATAAAACCTGCCGTATTGGTACATGACCCACCCGCACTAACTGTAATGGTATAAGTTGCCGGCAGAAGACTGCTCAAGTCCCCCGTGGTTGCACCATTGGACCATGTATAAGAGTAAGACCCTGAGGGTAAAACAGTTACATCTATGCTTCCGTTCGGGTTGCCAATACACACAGAATTAGGACTAACCATTCCATTGATAGTAATGGAAGGGTTACTGTTCCCCAAATTTACACTGATCGTATTCGTGCAACCATTAGCGCCCGTCACCGTGAGCCAATACAGGCCCGATACAATATTGGAAAGATCTTGAGTAACCACCCCATTGGACCATTGATAATTGTAGGGGCCCACACCACCCGTCACACTTGCATCAATACTTCCATTAGAAAAGTCACAAGTTGTTGCAGTCGGAATTGCAGTTGGTATTGGGAAGTTTGGCACAAATGGAACCGTAAAGGTTTCAACTGCAGTACAGAGGCCACCGGCACTTACGGTTACGGAATAAGTACCCGCCTGAAGGTTAGGTTTGTCTTCATTTGTAGTGCCATCCGACCAATTGTAGGTAAAATTCCCAGATGGAGTAACGCTGAGGTCAATTGAGCCATTGGGGAAACTACAGGATGTCGATGATGTAACCACTGCACTAAGGTTCAATTCAATGGCCAGGCCAACCGTTGCATTAGTGGTTTCAGTGCAATTATTTGAATCTGTGACCGTGACAGTATAAGTGTTTGCGCACAAGTTTTGTACATCTTGCGTCGTGTTGCCCATGTTCCAGATATACACATAAGGTGTAGCACCTCCTGTTACGGTCAGGTCGATCAAACCCGTACAGCCGCCATTGCACGCAGCATTGGTGACTATCGTGCTGAGTGTCATACCAAAAGAATTAACCAGTGCAACACTCAGTGTTTGAGTACAGGTCGCCCCTGCATAAGTGACTGTCACCGTGTATGTTCCCGCAGGTAAATTGCTCAGATCCTGAGTCGTTTCACCACTGGCCCAGGCGTACTCAAACGGGCCAAACGCGCTCGTTGCAGTCAAATCTATCGCACCATCGTTGCCTGGAATGCAGCTGGGCGCGGTTGTTTGCGCGCTCAACGTCAGGGTCGAAGTGTCTTTTATTTCTACTTCCCCGTAATAATCGCAGCCGGTTGCATCCGTGACCACGACCGAATAAGTGCCTTGAAAAATATTGACAATGGTTGCCTCAGTTGAGCCATTCGACCATAGATAAGTATAAGGGCCGGAACCTTGCGTCATGTTTACACCTGCAATGCCAAGTTGTCCAGTACAGGAAACATCCAGCAAGGAGAAATCGGCTAAAGGGATGACCGGGCCGGGGAACACCTTTACGTTATCGGTTTGGGTGCAGCCTGTTTGGGTGTTCGTTACCAAAAGCGTGTATGTTCCGGGCAAATTTACAATAGGGTTCATGGTATTTGCACCGGCCAAAATATTCCCATCTGCCGTTGTCCAAAGATGGGTGTATTGCGGTCCGATTGAAGAATTTGTGCCATCCAGCGTCACTGGATTGCCGCCACAGGGAATGCCTGTATCTGGCCCCGCGTTAGCAATAGGCGTGCTTTGGTCACCTAATACATTAACCTGTCGCTTTTTGGTACAACCCTCTTGGGTGTTGGTAATGGCCAGAATATAACTACCTGCAGCATCTACAACCGGAGTCAGGGTGCTTGCCCCTGAAACAATGTGACCGTTGTCGGTTGTCCACAAATAGGAATATTGAGGTCCTGTAGAACTCCCTGTAGCATTTAAAGTGACTTGGGTTGTCTGACAATCCAAACTGGGGGGCACTTGAATGTTAACATTTGGGAAGCCCACTGCTCCACTGACGATTACCAAGTCCTCGCGCGTACATCCTTCAGCGATACTCGTCACAGTTAAAAAATAGGTGCCAAACTCGGTCACTTCAATAAAGGGTTGATGAATATCCACGCCCGGATCAATTACGCCATTAAATGTAGTCCATTCATACAAAAAATTGGCACCCATGGAGGTTCCTGGCCCACCAAGCATATTGGGGGCGGTTGCACAAGAAACAAAGACATTTAAAGGTCCCCCATCTGCAATCGGGTAAGTAGGGCTTGTACCGACCGTTTTAGAAGCAGAGATGGTGCAGCCATGTGCGTCAGTTATTGTTAAAGAATAAGTGGCTCCATCAAAATCTCCTACATAATTATCTGTTTGCCCGTTAGACCAAATTAAATCATAGGGCGGAGTTCCTCCACTGACATCAGAAGTGACCTCAACGTATGGGTCCAGACAACTTATGACTCCGCTAGTATTGATTACGAGGTTCAATGGTTCTGATGGGCCATCTATACTTCTGGCCAAATTCGCGTTGCAGCCCAGTGCATCAACCACTGTAACTATATACAAACCTAAGGGGAGACCGTTTAGGTCTTCCGTTGTTTCGCCATTCGACCAGATATAGGTATAAGGTAAAACGCCATTACCAACCGTCAGGTCAATGGTGCCCTGATCGCCAAAACAATTGATATGGGTCACGTCCGCAGAAAGTATAAGGTTACATTGTGCATGAGTGTTTTGTGCCGAGATAAACAGGCACAGCAGCACAAGCATGGGATAAATTCGGATGATGTTCATAAGCGAGATTTGTCTTTTTGCATGATTCTGTCAGAGGCGGGGGTCTGCCTTACAGACTTTGATACTGCAAATGTTCGGGTTGCTGGCTGGCTACACAAAGACATTTTTTTAAGATTGTAATCAATATAATAGAATATAATTTCTAAATCAATTCATTATCAATATTTTAAAACAATAAAAGTTTGAATTTTTTCTGAAATTTGCCACCAAATAGACTTGTTTTTTCTCAAAATAAAAATTCAACCGCTCCTCATGGAAAAAACACTCCTTTGGGAGGCCTTCTCCGCTTTATCCGCCACCGAAGTACGCGAATTTGGAAAATTTGTCCGCTCCCCGTTCTTCAACACCCGGCCTGCCCTGGTGCAATGGTTCGATCACCTTTCCGAATGCCTGGCGCAAGAAAACATATCCCAGCCGCCTCAGGGCAAGCTGGAAAAAGGACTTGAGATACGCCTGGCGAACTCACAACTTTTGGGACTACTGGAAAAATACCTCGTTTACAAGGAAAAATTCAGCGACGAACCTCGTGGCAAGATACGCCTCGCAGCAGTTTACCGCAAGCGCAGCCTAAACCGACATTTCCAAATTACGCTGCGCGAAGCCCGTCAAAGCCGGGAACGCCAACCCTGGCGGCATGCCGATTATTACCACGACCTCAATCTCATCGAATGGGAACAGTATCAATTCGATACGGCTCAAAAACGCACGGATTCGCTCAATATCCAGGCCACTTCCGACCTGATGGACACCGCATTTGTGGCCCGAAAACTGCGTCTGGCCTGCCTGGCCGTTTCGCACCAGGCCGTTTATAAAACCGAATACCGTATTGGACTGCTTGATGCCGTACTGAAAGAATCCGGGCGCATAGCCAATATTCCGGCGGTCGGGCTTTATTTTCACTGTTATCACTTCCTTACCGATCCGCTTGACCAGGGCGAGGGACATTTCAGCCACTTTCGCGAAATGCTTTCCAGCTGCGCCGACACTTTCCCAAAGGAAGAATTACGAACACTTTATCTGTTGGCCATCAATTTCGGCATCAAAAAAATCAATGAATCCCGCGCAGGCTGGCTCCAAACCACCCTGGATCTGTACAAAGCAGCCCTGGAGCTGGACTTGCTCCTGGAAAACGGGCAGATCTCGCGTTTTGCCTTCACCAACATCGTGGCCAGCGCCGTGCGGGCCGGAGAAGCGGATTGGGCCGAAAAGTTTATCCTCGAATACCGCCCTAGCCTCGAACGCAGCTGGCGCGACGTGACGGCCAGTCTCAACCTCGCCCGCGTTGCTTATGCGCGCAAGGACTATCCAAGCGCCTTGCTTCACCTGCAACGTTCTGATTACAAAGACACTATCAACAACATGGTGGCCAAGATCTACCAGCTGAAGATCTACTACGAAACCGACGAATTCGACCTGCTCAACAGCCACCTCGCCAGTCTCAAAAACTATGTGCGCCGCCACACCGCCATCGGGTACCACCGCAACAACTATACCCGGATCCTGCATTACACCGAGCAATTGATGGGACTTCATTTCAACGATTCAAAGGCGGTAGCGGCATTGCGGGAGAAGATCGAAGGAGAGAATATTTTGACGGAAAAGGAGTGGTTTTTGGAGATGTTGGGCTGAGGAAATCACTCAGGTGGGTGCTTCCCTACCGTCGCCAGCAGGCTGCGGAGATTCACCAATTCTAAACGGTTGAGTTTTAAAAAAATGACGGTAGCACGCCCTGTTGGCGTAGTTCCGATGATAAGCAAACCGGAGGTATCCCAAGCGAAATGAAGAGGCCATTCATGTTGACGTGGATGGAAAAGCGGCACATCCTTATCAATCAGTGGGTCAATTGCTACAATTTTGTTGGATTTCAAACAATTGCAGCCATTACAAGCATACGCAAGGTTGTCCAAATCTGAATTCCCGCCCAAACTTGTTGGCAGGATATGTTCTATATCGAACGGGGAGGGCGAGTAGTTCTTAGAGGCTTTACAGTATTCACAAAGAAAGGAGGCTCGGCGCACAACGAAGTTCTTAATTTTCTTTGAAATCCGCTCAGGCATAGGACGCAACCGTTGTGACACCCAACTGCCGCATCAAATCATCGAGCGATATATTGCGGATTTGAGCGAGTTCGATGAGGCATCGAAGGCGTTCTATATTGTGCTGCTCCTGAGTTTGCGACAACACAAGCAAATTGGAATGCTCATCTTTAGTGATGGTTTCCGATTGCAATTTATTACGGAGCGTTTTGTAAAGATTTGCCGATTCCGGCGAAAAAGCAGATTGGTTGATTTGCAGGAGCAGATCACTTTCGCGGGTGGGTAGCGTACGCATTTTCCGGCGAACCAAAACCCCTGAAACTTCCTTGAGCAGTTGCTCCACATCCGAGGTTTCCCACTTTTCTACACGCCGAATGGTTTCGTTAAGCGGGCTGGATTTAATTTCGGCTACATTCATGATGCATAGAATTTTGATGCTAAAAAAGAAATTGGCTGATAGTTGACGCTCTCAGCCACCCGTCAATTTCAGACAAAGATACGCAGAATTTTGATTGCCGTTGTTGGTACCCCTCCACGCTCTCGCAAAAGTTCGCAGGATGCAAGATATTTCAACATAGCCTTGTTCAGCGAACACGGTTCGGGCGATCATTTTGTGATCTTTGCCCCTAATTATTTGCCCAAGAGCAGCAAAAAGACACTGTCAACAACATGGTGGCCAAAATATACCAGCTGAATATCTACTACGAAACCGACGAATTCGACCTGCTCAACAGCCACCTCGCCAGTCTGAAAAACTACGTCCGCCGCCACACCGCCATCGGGTACCACCGCAACAACTATACCCGGATCCTGCATTACACCGAGCAATTGATGGGACTTCATTTCAACAATTCGAAGGCGGTAGCGGCATTGCGGGAGAAGATCGAAGGAGAGAATATTTTGACGGAAAAGGAGTGGTTTTTGGAGATGTTGGGGTACCCCGGAACTCCGTTCCGGTGAATATTGACCCAAAATAGTTTTCCGAAACCTAGTGCCGGAACAGCGTTCCGGGCGGCGGGCAGGTTCGCAATGCTCAAGTGAGGCGGTGACTTGGAGTTACCGCTGCACTTAATTCTACGGAATTTGCCAAATTTCTAAAAGATTTGAAGGATTTTTGAGCCCAATCCAATCAATCCCAAAAATCAATCCTTATTATCCTTTATAAATCATGTAAATCCTGCTTCCACCCATGAACTAGGAAACCTACATCTCTTCCGATCCTGCCATTCTTTATGGCAAGCCCGCCATCCGCGGCACCCGCATTGGCGTGGATTTGATCCTTGAAAAATTGGCCGTCGGACAGACCATCGAAAAATTGCTCAAGGCGTACTCCTACTTGAATGAGGCCCAAATTATTGCTTGCCTTGCTTTTGCAGCGGATAAAACCTAAACGGAATTTTGCTCGTCCGCCTATCACAGGCAGAGAGCGAGGTTAAAGCAGCATTAGTGCTGGAAATTATCCAAATTGATTTTGAACGCCTTTGGAAAAAGTTTTCGGTATTAGAGCCGCTTAAACTTAGGGTGCGGCCTATGCATTTTTGATGCAGGCTGTCAATGCTTTACTCGCCCGAGAAAGTAAGAACTAGGATTTGCCTGATTATTAAAAGATTTGAAGGATTTTTGAGCCCAATCCTATCAATCCCCAAAATCAATCCTTATTATCCTTTATAAATCATGTAATTCCTGCTTCCACCCATGTCCGAACTCGCCCTGCAACTCATAGCCGAAAACAAAAAGACCAAATCCCCACGCCTCGACCTTGGCCGCTGCGGCATGACTGATGTGCCTGAAGCGATTGGCGAGCTGGTGTGGCTGGAGGAGTTGATTTTGAGTGATAAATGGAGTGAATACCATTTTGAAAAAAAACAATGGCATCATAAATCCAGCCAAAATACGGGCTATGCCAACGAAATCAAAAATCTCCCGCCCACCCTCCCCTTTTTGGTCCTGCTGAAGCTATTAATTTTTGACAATTCCAAAGTCAGCGACCTGAGCCCCATTGCCAGTTTGACGAATTTGCAACAACTTTACTGCTCCGAAACGCAGATCAGCGACCTGAGCCCCATTGCCGATTTGACGAATTTACAACTACTTTACTGCTCCTCACCCAAGATTAGCGACCTGAGCCCCATTGCCGATTTGACGAATTTGCAAATACTTGACTGCTCCGACACGCAGGTCAGCGACCTGAGCCCCATTGCCGATTTGACGAATTTGCAACAACTT
>JBJXGO010000179.1:0-7176 GCA_046160345.1 Saprospiraceae bacterium | reverse complement strand
CCCGGCTCATCCCCGGACTAAATACCTTTTATAAATGGCTAAAACTCAAATAAAACAATCGCGGTATGAAAGGATGAAGGAAATCTTGACCAAGGCGCACAAGGATTCCACCGCAGACTATCAAGGGTATGGCAAATTTTGGGAACTGCCCTTGTCGGAACTCCTTGAGATCAAGATTTACGGGGTCCGCATGATTGCAGAAGCTCCCCCGGCAATCGATTGCGGCACTTTTGAGCAAGGTGCTTCCTCGACACTTATTTCGCTGCCCACTACCAGCGCTGATTGTTGTTGTTCTACACCTAAACCATCCATTACCAACATACCCGCCAGTCAAACCACCGCCAAAAACCCTGGCAGAGGCGAAAAATCGGGGCTCATCATCGCCCTCAGGGGCCAAACGCCTTTTGACAATACGCAGTTTCCACCATTCATGTGGGGCGGAGACCGGGTGGATGCCTCAGACATTCAGTTCATTTCCAACTGGATCGACGATGGCTGCCCGCAATCGGAGGATTTGGAGAAATCGTTTTCAGATTGGATCAAGCAGGGATGCCCGGACACGAATGACCCGGAAATAATAAAAAAAGCACTGGAAGCCTTTCGTGCAAAAACGGCAGATGCTCAGAAATCTGCTGCTCCATTACAGGGCGCGCAGCTCGACCTGCGTTTGGGAAAGATTCGGCACGAACTTTCGACCCGCCCCACCAACACCATCAAATCGGAGTCGGGCCAACTTCGGCAGCGAAAAAACGTGGAATGTCTCAATGATGATGAGGTATGCAGGTTGCGGGCCGCTATTGCTTATATGCAAAAGCTGTCGAGAGAATTTGAACTGGACGATCGAGGATATGAAACATACGCCAAGTTACATGGCAATTCGTGTCAG
This sequence comes from Saprospiraceae bacterium, assembly GCA_046160345.1. GTDB lineage: Bacteria > Bacteroidota > Bacteroidia > Chitinophagales > Saprospiraceae > M3007. Next base: position 6,290 of record JBJXGO010000179.1, on the reverse strand, counting down.
CACGGCTGGGAACAGTTTTTACCCTGGCATCGCTATATGCTGTACAGCTTTGAAAAACAAATGCAGGAATTTGTGCCGGATGTAATGCTTGCCTACTGGGATTGGCCCATGAAGATGTTCAACAAGGGAATACCCCCAAAACCCTCAGACGTAAAATTGCCAAAAGGCGTAAAAGCGGTGATGCCAAAGGAATTTGTCAGCGGGATCATTCCGACGTATTATCGCTGCTACCTGAATGAAAAGGCTGTAAATCGCTTGATTTCATTAGGTGTGCCCGACAAGATCAAACCCATAACGGATATGATGTACAACTCGGGTATCGAGTTCTTGTGGGTGGTAGCGCAATTGATCGGCCAGTCTGCTACGGATAATTATAAAAAAGCCATAGTGGCTGAACTTAAAACGGTAAACCCGCTGTGGCATGAACTTCGGTACCCGGGCATGTTTTATGATCAGAACGCCAAAACAGCTGTTCGGCAGGATATGGGCCTTCAGGAACAGTTTCACCATCATTACCCGATACAGGATGATCTGGACGAAATGCTTCTCGTGAACAACTGGCGCGATTTCGGTGGCGGGCCATTGGTGGATGAATCTTTTGGGGTACTGGACAATGAACCTCACAACACCGTTCATTTGTGGGTAGGTGGTGAAAACCCTTTTAATTTCAACGGTACTTTTCCTAACCCACTGCCTGAAAATTCCAATCCGCCGATCGGTAGCATGCTTGGCAATCTTACGGCTGCTTACGACCCGATTTTTTATGCACATCATTCCAATGTGGACCGGATGTGGGCACTTTGGCAGCAAAAATGGCCCGGACAGACTGCATTTGACCCCAATGCGCAATTGCCTGGCCTTGACGCGGTAGTGTCTCAAACATGGAGTACCCAAAGCCTCGGTTACGAATATGTGCAGGATTCAAAGTATTGTGAAGCAGATAGCAGTGCAGGGTTTAAAATGCTTTTGACAGAGAAATTGGGCATCCATGAAAGAGCCATGGCATACCATCAGAAAGTAGTGCTGATACTGCACAAAGTCATTCCCCCAAAGCGGTCTTTCGCCCTTCGGGTGTTTCTCAACCTTCCAAATGCCCATGAAGGTACCGCTGTTAAAGACAACGACCATTTTGCAGGGCAGATCAGCTTTTTTGGCCACGGCGATTGCATTGGCGGCCCCGGGCACTGTGATATGCCTGGCGAAAGAGAAAAATTTGACATGCGGCCTTTGCGGCACAACCGTCCTGGTAACCATCGAATTGACATTACTCAAGCTGTTCAACGCTTGAAAGCCAAAGGCGCAAATGATATCGAAGTCAAATTGGTTTCAGTGAACACGGGCTTGCTGGATGTTCACGAGATATTGAGGTTTGAAGGATTGTCCATCAACTTTCACTAAATGTCAATTGCAACCCTAAACGCAATAGCAATAAATAATTCATTATGAGCAAGAAAACATCCAATATAGAGCCTCAACCAGAAGCTCAGCCTAAGGCATCGCCCAACACCAAGCCAAGCTATAAGGTACACCCAGCCATCGGCGTGGCCCGGCTTGGCAACAGTCCCACTGAATTTTACATATCTCCGGAAACAACCGGGGGTGTTCCAATCGATTGCGATGCTTCAGGCAACCCAAAACTCGACAAGAACGGAAAAGAGATCCCTGTCTCTAACTATAAAGACAAATCAGGGAATATCAAACGCCAGGCCGCCCGTTTTCGCATTTATGTTTATGACGACCAAAACCCAAAGGGCCGCGAACTTAAAATTGGTGATACCATCGTAGGCAAAGCGACAAAGGGGAAATTGATTGATATTCAATGGACGGTCTATTTGGCTAATAAAAAAGCGGTTTGGTACCAATTCAAACAACTTGACGGCGAACACGGCTATGCGCCCGGTCACCCGCTTCGCAATGCCGGCATTACCAACGAAAAACTGCGTCAGCAACTCATTATTGACCCTGGCCCCCAGACCGTTGCAGGGCAAAAAAACCACGGCCCTCAGTCTGCATCCTTTAGCCGCAGCGGCAACCCAAACTACGCGACCGTTTTCCCGCCACCGCTCCAACCCAACAGCATTGATTCCCTGGGTGATTTAATAGCAACGGAAACAAAGGACAAGAATCTCCGGTTGCTGGTGCTGGGTGGGTTTGGCAACTCAGGCAGCATGAATTCGGGATTTGGTGAACCGCACGTAGAAACCTATGCCAACAACGACGGCTGGTTTGATGATACCAGCGATGGCCCGGTGACGGCTACGCTTATCTACCTTGGTGAAGCAGACAACAGGACTCGAACGGTAGAGGTGGATGATCCGGGTTGGGCCATTGTAGGCTATCCTCGATATGCCCCGGAGTTGGTGGATATGGTTACGATGGACGACCTGTGTTACGACCTTTTTGTTCGTCAGTTTGGATACAACCCCTATCTCTACGGCCCGGGTCATTTTGCAGGCGCCAAACCCCTCGATTTTTCCTATGATCCGCACAACCCGGCAGATAAAGTTGCAAAGGAACAGGCATTGAAAGATTGGAGAAACGCAAAAAAACAATACAATCCAGATTATTACCCCTATTTCTATCGTGACATCTGGCCTATTTTGCAACGGCCCTATTACATGCAGTATGTCACGAATCTATTGGGCATTTCGCACCAGGCGCACGAGATCAAACAATACGAAGGCGATTTTTATGAACCCTGGATGGCAACGGCACCCGACAAAAACAAACCGGACGATCAAACAGGGAAACCTCCGTATGACCCCTATAAAAACAGGAGGATGTATGTCTATTCCATGTTGCGATTGCCGGGCGAGGAAAACCAATTGTACAACCATCACGTGCCTGAAGGTACGATGATGTACAACCGCGAATTGATGCCGCTGCTCAACGGAGACAATCCCTTGTCGAACGAGTTGCCCGCTAAGTTTATGCGGCTTACTGACACTCAATTGTTCATGCTCAAGCAATGGGCCATGGGCAAGTTTATCAATGAAAAAGAAGAGGATATTGTAGAAGAGGTTGACACAGCCGAATCCCTTGATCGCGGGGTATTGGGCAATGTGCTGGGTGGAGCCTTTTGTCCAGGAGCGGAAACAGCCTGGATAATGCGCAACCCGGCAATATTTTCCAAACCGTATCGGATCAATGTCAATTATGATTATATCCGCAACTACTTTGACCCTTACGGCTCTCCGACCGGTTTTATAAACATGCCTGATCTGACCCAGATTGCAGCATTTACTGCCGGGCTTGAACCAGGTGACCTGACCAAGTATGGCGCCCAACCCTGGCAGACCGACTTTAACGAATGTACCAATAACGTAACTGATATTACCTACGAGCTCTGGAACAAGCTGTATACTGACACCCCTGAGAATCAAACGCTTAAGGATATGCAGCAGGATGTATTTGTGCTGTGGTGGCCCGTTCACCGGCCGCTGGAAGTATATCAGCAAATAGCCAACCCGCCAGACCCTAAAAACAACAACCAGGTCACCTACAATTACCCGCAAGTGGAATGGTCGAGGGGGGTGCCCCAAACCCATGCGGGCGATTTGAAAATGGTAACGGAATGGTCAAAATTGGGTTTTGTGATTCGCAATCTTAAAGACAAAACGCCCAATGCTCAACCCTTTATCGAGTCCGAATATTCGGGCGACGCCAGCTAAACCCAAACGCTAAATAATTATATTTCAATGGATACAAACATTCAACAACTTATATTGGGCACCTGGACTTACAGGAGTCTGCTCAACAACCCCGACCTCTCCGCCGATTTTGACTCACTCGAATTCGGAAGGGCCAATCTTCGTTTTGACCCGGCCCCGCCCGGCATCATTCAGGGCCTTATTTACGGCGACGGATGGCAACTAAATCTCTTTGGCTCAATCCAGTATGGCACGCCTGGCACGGTATGGTTCCAGGGCAAAGGCATCGTGGGGGGCTCTGAGTGGATTTATGATTACTTGTGCTATCTCGTTCCCAACATCCCGAACGGCGTTAATCAGGTGCCTGCCATGGTGGGCTCTATCACGCGTGCTATTCCGCACCCAAGCAGCGGGGGCGGCACCAGCCCGGCCGGGGTTGTGGCCTCTTTTTATGCCGTGCGGCAATCCTGAGATTCGATGAATGGACTGACTACCGACATAGATTACCTTGTTCTGGGCGGTGGCCCCGCCGGATGCTCAGCAGCCCTCATGCTGCTGCGCACGCATCCGGGTGCCCGGGTGTTGCTGGCAGAATCAGAAATTGTGCCGGTGGTCAGGCCGGGTGAGGCCCTTCATGCCAAAGCCCTGCAATTCTTCAATCAGTTGGGAATCGCAGAAGATTTTCAGCAACAAAACCAGCTGCTTTCACAAGGCATCCGGAGTATTTGGGGGCAGGAAGCCGCGTCTGAACGGCATCAAATATTTAGCTTGCAGGGCGCAGGATGGCAGATCGACCGGACGAAGTTTCATGATTTTTTAAGAAAATGTGTCCAGCAAAATGGCGGGCAGCTGCAGCAAGGCGCTCGTTTTTCGGGAAATTGTTTTCGGGAAAACGATTTTTGGAAAATCACCTTGGAGTGCCCTCAAAACCGTAGCGAGGCATCACCGACAGCCAGTGAAAAAATGGAACTGCGTTGTCGCGTGGTGATAGATGCCACCGGGCGCAAAGCATCCTTTGCCAGGAGCTGTGGCGCGGAGATCCATCGAACTGACCTGCTTTGTGGTGTACAGCGATTTTTTACACTGGAGCCATCGAGCAGTGTTGACACTTTTGTCCAGATCGAAGCAGGACAGAGTGGCTGGTGGTACAGCGCTTTGTTGCCCGACCAGCGAATGGCGGTCACCTATTTTTCTGACAGCGACCTGATTCGGGAGCAGCATTTGAGCGATAGTGTTCATTGGAACCAAACCTTGACGGAGGCGCCCTATACCTTTTCCCGTACACGGGCAGCAAGACCGGAAAAAGACCTGTATGTTTTCAATGCCATGAGCCAACGGCTGTCCACAGCAGCAGGCGATGGCTGGGTCGCGGCAGGCGACGCAGCCTGCGCATTCGACCCTTTGTCGGGGCAAGGCATGTACAAGGCCCTGAAATCAGGGATATTGGCCGCTTATGCAGCATTCGATCTGTTCTCCGGGAAAATGAATGCCATAGAAAAATACAATTACCTGTTAGACCATGAATACGAAAGCTATCTGAAAATGCAGGCCGCCAACTATGCCGCTGAATCACGCTGGCATGGCGCAACTTTTTGGCAGCGTCGATTTTTAAAATCACATTAACTCAATAAAACATGACAAAATTCACTAATTCTTCAAAAGAGATCAGCAGTATCGGCATCACTGTTTTTGACGGATTTGACTCCCTGGATGTGTTTGGCCCCTATCAGACATTTTTCTGGTTAACCAAGTTTTCTGTAGAAAGACCGGTCAACCTCTATCTCATCGGCCCTAAGAAAAATGGGACGGTTACGTCTATGGAAGGCGTGCCGATCACCCCTGCATTTTGCTACGATGATGCTCCACCGCTTGACCTCATTTTTGTTCCTGGAGGCTATGGGAAGGATTGGGACGCTTTGGTGGGCGGTAAGAGCCACCCGATTTATGATTTTCTGAAAACCAGGGTAACAACAGACACCCTGGTTTGCTCGGTTTGTGTGGGCGCCCTGGTATTGGCCAATGCGGGCCTGCTAAAAGGCTACAATTGTACCACGCATTGGGCTGTAAAGAAACAATTGGCCAGCTATCCAGGCGTATTCGTGGCCCCCGGATTTCCAAGATATGTCATTGACGGAAAACGAATTACAGGTGGCGGCATCTCCTCGGGGCTTGATGAATCCCTGGCTATTGTCGAAATATTGAGAGGGGCGGAAATGGCGCGAAAAATTCAATTGATCATGCAGTATGCCCCCGATCCGCCTTTTAACAGCGGCGACCCTTCGGTGGCAAGTGCTGCAACCATGTATGCAGTAACCAATTAAGCAAATGTCAAACAGTAAAAATCTCCCATCATGGAACACCTCGAAGCAAAAATCTGTCAATGCCACCTGACTGCCAATGTGGAGCCAAAAAGCACGGATGAGGCCATAAAAAAAACAGCTCGTTCGGCGCCTTCCATTCTTCTAGGTTTCCTGGTAGCTTTTTTTCCTAAATGCCCGATATGCTGGGCGGCGTACATGAGCATGTTCGGAAGTTTTGGTTTGGCCAGGACACCCTATATGGGCTGGTTGTTTCCGGTGCTTATTTGTTTTCTAGGCCTCCACCTGTTATTGCTGTTAAAAAAAGCGCCTCAAAAAGGGT
>JBJXGO010000178.1:0-8280 GCA_046160345.1 Saprospiraceae bacterium | reverse complement strand
AACCGCCACCACCACCGCCACCGCCCCAACCCCGCCAATCCGGACGAAAATCCGGCTTTGAGATGGTGCCAGTACCGGGCGGCAGCCTAAACATCGACAAAAGCGATTGCGAGGGCAAGACCAGTGTGAAACTTGAGCCTTTCAAGATAGGGAAATATGAGATCACCCAGGCCGATTGGTGGAATGTGATGGGCCGCGACCCATCCTTCCATTCCAAATGCCCGGATTGTCCGGTGGAAAGAGTATCCTGGAACGATGTACAGTTGTTCATCCAAAAAGCTTCCCAGAAATACAACAAACGCTATCGGCTTCCTTATGAGGCAGAGTGGGAATGGGCAGCGCGGGGAGCAGGAGCTTCCAAAATGACAAAATATGCGGGCGGAAATGACCCCAACGGCGTAGCCTGGTTCAATATCATACAGGAAAAAACCCGTGAAGTAGGCACCAAACGAGCCAACGAACTCGGTATCTACGATTTCAGCGGCAATGTGTGGGAATGGTGCATGGCGCCATTCCCACCCTATCTGAAATGTCCGCCCCCAAAAAGCGATAAAAAAGTCCTGCGCGGAGGCTCCTGGGCAGACAATCGTGGCGATATAAAAATAAAGTCACGCCGCCGGGAAAATCCCAACAATACCGACCGGCGGAGCGGACTTCGACTCGTGGAAGAGTAGAGAGGCTGTCTCAAAGTAATTGTACATTGACCAATTTATGCCAAGAATGGGTTAGGCTAAATCATTGGTTCCCAACATGATTGGAGGTGCGACTTTAAGTCGCACCTCCAATATACTCCTGATTTTCAACACGTTTGCGATCTCAACCCATTATTCGCATAATTTACAATTCTCAATGACTTATTAGACACCCACTACTTGGCAAGCCAATAATACGTGGCGGTAAAATAAAAGGCCTGATTGCGAATGGTGCCTGTTTCAAACGGAGAATTATTGCCCTGTGGGTCTGGCTTGTCGTTGGCAGCCTTCAATGTTGCAAGCCCTTGATCGAAAGTGAAGCTTAAGCGCAGCTGTTTGAGGCCGTAGCCAATTTCTCCACGCAGACCATAATCAAATCTTTGCAGGTTGGATATATCCTGGTCATTTCCAAATTTAAGATTGCCTGTAACACGCTGAAAGACAGGCTTGTCGTTTTGTACGTCATTGGTCCATTTGCCAGCAAGCGCCCAGCCGGCATAGCCACCTGCACCCATAAAAAACTTGCCCCAGCGGTAGTGCAATGTCAAGGGAACTGAAAGAGAAAAGACATTGAAACGATATTTGTTCAGATCTCTTCCATAAGCAGTTTGGACTTCATATTTGGAGAATTTCCAATTGGCCTGCATACCCGACGACAAGAAAAAATCTTTGGCCAAGTCATATTCCAGCACCCCTGCAAGTGTGTATGTGAGCCTGAAAGACCCACCGGCTGAATTTCTTGGCCCGTAATAATATTCAAAAAAATCAAGGGAGTCTGCTGGAGTATCTGGTTCGTAATTGAACCTGGCCATTCCGGCTCCAGGCTTCAGTCCAATACGCAGTCGTTGAGCATTTGAAAAAGTAGCGAAACAAAGGCCATAGGAGATGGCAGACAAAAGGCAAATTGCTTTTTTCATGGGGTAAAAGTTTTTAATAGGGTAAATCAATGGGCAAATTTATTGAATATTTTACGTTTGGCAAAATTTATCACAAGGGCCTGCGCTGGCATTTTTATAATATACCTTTAGCCTTTGCCATTATGTCTTTGCGAGGTGCTTCCGTTAGCTAAATGAAGGAAAAGATTATTTTTGGTGAAGCGCATGTGCCGAGTACAGTAGTAACCAACCTGGCCAAAAGGACTTAGCCCAAAAGCACAAAGCACAAACCATCTATTTTTAAAAAATACCTTCTTATGCAATAAAAACAAATATATTTTCTGCAATTTTCAGTTTTATTCTATACCATCCAGCCGCCACCTTTGTCCCATTGATTTCACCAAATTTGTTTTATGGCTGCTACATTTTCAGATGCCACCGTCGAGCGGTTGATTCGGATCAGCAAGGAGAAACCCTTGTTGCCAGAAACCTACGTACCCTGGCATGAACAAATCCGGGAAGAGGAACAGTTTATGCCGGAGCAACTTATTTCACTACAAGGCCACCCGCTTTGGGAAAGCCTCTCGCCCAATCAGCGACGCGAATTAGGTCGGCACGAAGTGGTACAAGTGATGTATTCCTATGCCTGGTCAGAAGGTCTGGCCTGCCTTTTTTTCAACCGCCATTTGCTGACACTTTCCCCGGAATCAGTAGAATACCGTTTTTTGCTGCGCGAACTAATCGAGGAATTTCGCCATCAGGAGATGTTTGGAAACGTGGTGACCAAATTGGAAGGCAAACCTGTTGCCCCTGGTTTTTGGCATAACTTCTGGGGAAAATTATCCGTCCGCCAATTGCCGCCAGACTTTGTATTCATCTCTGTTTTGTCCGTCGAACTAATGACCGATGTATATGGCAAACACATTCGTCGAGACCACAAGGTGCCTAATTTCCTACGCAAAGTATCCGAATTGCACAATATTGAAGAAGGAAGGCACATTTTTTACACCAAATTGTGGCTCGAACGGTTCACGGCCAGGGCGGGTTTTTTGCGACGTTCCTGTTACAGCATGGTGGTGCTGCTCAATCTTTATTTCATGCGAACTTTGTATGTAAAACAAGAGATTTTTGCAAGAATTGGTGTGTCAAACCCCAAACTTTATGCCGCTTGCGCATCCAAGCAATTAAAGCAAAAATTGGGCGAACACTGTCTGAAAGACGCGGTTGAATTCGTACAAAGCATCAATGGTTTTAACTGGCTCACCCGCCCAATCTGGCGTTGGGTCATGAATGTAAATCTGTCATGATTAGAGCCAAAATCGCCGAACTGTCAGTTTATCTTCCAGAACGGATAGTAAGCAACCAAGAGATAGAGGAACGGGTGAACAAACACGGCAAAATGATTCCTGTTGGTGGCCTTGAGCGCTTGTTTGGAATTCAAGAACGCCGCTATGCTGCCCAGGCACAACAAGTCTCCGATTTGGCCGCCGCCGCTGCTCAACCTATTGTGGACAAAATAGGTGCTTCCAACATAGATTTTTTGATTTTTGCTGCTGCTTGTTCCGATTTGATCGAACCGGCTACCTGCAACATTGTGCAGCATAAACTGGGATTGAATTGTCCATCTATGGATATCAAAAATGCCTGTAACAGTTTTACAAGCGCCTTGATGACGGCCAGCAGTTTCATCCAGGCAGGGATATTCAACAATGTGCTGATTGCAAACGGTGAAAAACTGAGCGATGCCATCCGTTTTGAATTTGAAAACGAGGCCCAGTTCAACAGCCATCTGGCCGCGCTGAGCCTGGGCGACGCAGGTGCTTCAGTTTTGGTGACCAAATCAGCCGACGATAGCGGCATCTGTTTCCAAAAATTTCTGACAAACGGCGCACATTGGGAACTTTGTACCATCAAAGGTGGCGGATCCATGTTTCCACATGATGCGAGCAAAAACTACTTTGAAGGCCAAACAGTTGCACTCAAAGACGTTTTGGCCGAAACAACGGAGCTGTTTTTTCACAAATGCCTCCAGGAATCAGGTTGGGAAATTGACGAGATCCAGCATTTTTTTACCCATCAGGTTTCCATCGGTACTACGCGCATTATTTCACAAATGACCAGAATTGCTCCGTCGAAAATCGAAGAAGCCTTTGGCCATTATGGCAATACCGCAGCAGCATCCATACCCTTGGCCATGCACCAAAGGTTAAGTCGTGGCGAAATTCAGAAAGGAGACAAAGTCGTTTGGCTGGGTCTGGCAGCAGGGGTCAGCGCTTCCGTACAACTGATGATTTGGTGATTATTGGTCATTGAGTCATTGGTCATTAAGTCATTGGTTATTTGAAGTAATTGGTCATAATCTACGCTCAGTCGGCAATGACTTAATGACCAATGACTCAATGACTTCTAATGACCTAATGACTTCTAATGCATACTACTGGACATTTTCTGAAATCGAAACCTATAAGGTTTCCAAAAACCTTATAGGTCTAGGGGTAAAACAAAAATGTCCAGTAGTATGCTTCTAAAGACTTAAATAAACACTCATGTCAAAAACCCTCTTACAACTGCTCCGAGAACGCGACCCTGAGGCACCCGCCATTGTACAAAAAGGCCAGGTGCTGCGTGTTGGCGAACTGTTGCGCGACACTGAACAACTGGTGGCAAAGTTCCAACAAGCAGGCATGAAACCGGGCAACACCGCCGTAATTGCGGCCATGCCCGATGCAGGTTTTGTACGAATTGTTTATGCCGCCATGATTTGTGGGTTGCGGCTGGCGGTCATTGATCCCGAAATGGGTCGTGAAAATTACCGCGAAAAACTGAAGCAACTCCAGCCCCAATGGGCTTTTGTGGATTACCGGTTGCTGCTCTTGCAAGAACATCCGCTCCTTCGCTGGATATATTTCTTTTGGTCAAAAAAAGGCATTTATTTCCCTAAAAGTCCCGGTGTTCGGATTATCGCCACGGGCAGATGGATGCCTGTTTTTCAAAAACATCTTCGACTCACGTACCCCGGAACTCCGTTCCGGGAAAAGGTGTACCCCGGAACTCCGTTCCGGGGAAACTTGCAGCCCGGAACAGAGTTCCGGGATACACACGATTTCCTTATCACCTATACATCTGGCACAACCTCGGTGCCCAAAGGCGTAGTACACAGCCAGGGAGCCATCACCGCCAGTATCCTGCAAATTGCCGATCTGATCCGGGGCGGACACAACCGCCGCATCGCCACACATTTGCCCTATTTTGCCATTATCGGGCTGAATGCAGGCGTGGAGGCATATTTGTGGGAATACAAAATGCCTGCGGCTAAGCAGTTCGATTTTATCCAGAAAAACCATATCAGCACCCTTTTCAGCCCTCCTTGTGATTATCTGCCAATGATCGAATACTGCGAAACAGAAGGCAGATTGTTCCCCGATTGCCTGCAACACTTGTTCTTTGGCTCAGCGCCGGTCCACCGATCTTTTTTGGAGCGGCTCATCGCTGTTTTGCCCGAACACATTCGACTGACTTGCTTGTACGGAATGACAGAGAACCTGGTGGTTTCCAGTATTGACGGGCGGGAAAAAGCCACGTTACCCACCGATGCCGGCGATATTTTAGGCTGCCCGGTTCCGGGTATTGAAATACAAATTGCAGCAGATGGCGAAATCATGGTGCGTTCTCCCCAAATGTACACCCGTTACCTACACCTCGAAAAGCGAGCCGATTGGCACGCCAGCGGCGATTTGGGATTCCTGGACGCAGAAGGAAGGATCGTACTGACAGGCCGTAAAAAAGACATGATCATTCGCCGAAATTTCAACCTGTACCCCGGCCTGTACGAACCCACCATCAACCGAATTGCGGGGGTGACGGAATGTGCTTTTGTGGGTGTTTTTGATGAAAAAAAACATGACGAGGTAGTGGCGCTTTTTGTGGAGACCCACAGGGCAATGACCGAAAAAAATCTTCGGAAACAGCTCGAACGCGGAGAATATTCCATTGACCTGGAAGCCCTTCCCGACCTGATCTTTTATGAAAATCTTCCGCGAAGCGGGCGACAAAGCAAAGTGGACAAAAACGCATTGCGGAAACGCTTGAAAGAAGCATTGTCATGAGTCAGCAAAAAAGTGTTTTTATCACTGGTGCAACAGGATTTGTAGGCGCTAAGCTGGTACGGCATTTTGCCGCAAAAGGCCTGGCAGTCACAGCCCTTGGTCGCAGCAAGCCACCTACTGCCTTGCTGAACCTGGCAACATATGTGCAATCCGACATACAAAGGCCAGTACCTGCCCAAACTGCCGAAGTGGTGATCCACGCTGCTGCCTTGGCTTCAGATTCAGCCAATTGGACGGATTTGAAGCAAGCAAATGTGGAGGGTACGCGCCATGTTTATGAAGCAACACGCGACTGTAGATGTTTCATTTATATCTCCTCCTCATCGGTGTATGATTTTCGAAACGCTGTCCATACCGAAGGCGAAAGCGTTGACTATCAACAACTTTCTCCTTATGGGCTTTCCAAGCGTTTGGCTGAGGATTGGCTCTTGGATCAAGATTGGCAAGGACGCTCTTTGTTCATTTTGCGACCTCGTGCAGTATATGGCATAGGAGACCGGGTCTTGCTTCCGCGATTGCTGCGCCTCGTCAGGCGAGGGCAAATCTTTTCACCCGGAGATATGCGTGTTTCCAGTTCGATGACGCAGATTGACAATCTCTGCGCGGCGGTGGAGCTTTCCGAAAGTAGTTCGAAACTTTCCGAAAGCTCGAAACTTTCGGAAAGTTCTACCGCCCATATTTTCAACGTTTCGGATAATGAAACCTATATAATGCGAGAGGTGGTCCAAAGGCTTTTGTCTGAAATACATGGTAAGCAATTGCCTTTTCGAGCCTTGCCACTCTTGCCTTTGCGGTATATGGCAGGTATTTTGGAAAGCCTGAAGCTTGCCAAACAATTTACGCCTTATTCACTGTCAACCGTATCGAAAGATTGCGTGCTGGACCTCCAAAAGATAATTAAAATCCTCGGATATCAACCGCGACACGGTTTCTTCAATACCTTGCCTGAAATTGCACGATGGGTGAAAGATATTGGTTTCGAGCGGGTGAAAATGGCTGAACCCGATTTGCCGTGGAGGGCCTAAGCTGCCCCCAACCTTACAGAAAATTTTTACAAGCTGAATTAGACTGCAATAACGCAAAATAAGGAGTGTTCAGAAGCTTGTGACACACCTAAGCTAGCGCATTGATTATCAACGCGGTAGTCAAGGTGTGCCGCACTTTTTTGAACAGGACAAATTCGTTCATCATGAAAAAACTTTTTACCCTTTTACCCGCCATACTTATGACGGCCCTGGGCCTCATCGCCCAAACCACTCAAACCATCTCTGGGCAAGTTCTGGACAAGGACTCGCAAGAACCCCTCATCGGCGCTACCGTCAGGGTTGAAAATTCTGAACCGACCATTGGAGCGGTCACTGATCTGGAGGGCAAATTTTCCCTGAAAAACGTACCCGTTGGTCGCTGGCAAGTCCAATGTAGTTATGTGGGTTACGAATCCTGGATCAGCGACCCACTCATCGTCAATTCGGCACGCGAAACTTTCCTTATTATCCTCCTCAGCGAAGCTGCTGCAAACAGGATGCAGGAGGTGGTAGTGACGGCCCGCAAACGCGGCAATGAGCCCATCAACGAGCTTTCGATGCTCAGTACCCGGTCATTTTCGGTGGACGAAACCCAACGTTACGCAGCATCAGCCAACGACCCCAGCCGCATGGCGATGGGTTTCCCCGGCGTTCAACCCAACCGCGACAATCGCTCCGACATTGTGGTGCGCGGCAACTCCGGCATAGGTCTTCTTTGGCGGTTGGAAGGAATAGACATTCCCAATCCAAACCACTTTGCGCGGCGGGGCTCCTCTGGCGGTGGCATCACGATCTTTAGCGTGAGCATGTTGGCGAACTCCGATTTCAGTACGGGCGCATTTCCGGCAGAATATGGCAATGCCTATTCGGGGGTGTTCGATGTACATTTCCGTAAAGGCAATCCGGACAAGCGAGAATATACCTTCCGGGCAGGGATGCTGGGGCTTGATTTTAGCACTGAAGGGCCGTTCAGGAAAAGGCCCCCCTCCTCCGCCCCTGCTAGCCAGAGTTTGGCGGGCAAAAAGGCTACGGCGGGTGAATCATCCTATTTGATCAACTACCGCTACTCCACGCTTGGTATATTGAACAAACTTGGCCTGCACCTTGTAGGCGAACGCATTGACAATACATTCCAGGATTTGAGTTTCAACCTGAACTTTCCTTCCAAAAACAAAAAGCACATTTTCACGCTTTGGGGCATTGGCGGACAAAGCCAGGAGACCGAAAATGCGGTAGAAAACACAGCAGACTGGAAGTCTTTCACAGATTATTACACCCGTGATTTTGAAACAAATATGGGTGCACTCGGCGCCACCCACACGGCTCAGCTCAAAGGCGACGCATTTGTTAAAACCAGTATAGCAGCAATGGGGCAAACGATTGACTGGCGCAACGACACGCTCAATTTGGACCGCAGTCCGTTTGCCGTCAATACCGAACAATACGACGAGAAGCGGTATGTAGTGGCCTCTTTTTTGAATAAAAAATTCAGCCGTCGTGTGTCGCTCAAAACGGGCTTTTTTGTCAACCTCATGCCCTACTCTTTTTTCCGAAACACCCTTGGAGACTCGACGGGACTTGA
>JBJXGO010000177.1:0-2568 GCA_046160345.1 Saprospiraceae bacterium | reverse complement strand
GAACACCTGTTAAAGTCAAGGATTTGTTTCATTTCTGATATGTCGGATAGGCAGCATTTATCTACTTTTGCGCGCGTTCTTTTCAACGTATTAATTGGATGGAGTGTGTTTTGTTAAATAGCTAAGCCATAAAAAGCCCCGAAAAATTGTACTTAGTTAAAATCAATCAATCCTGACAACAATTTTAAACCCTGATGAATCTGATATAAACTGTTGCAAAACAGCCCAGTCCCAACGAGAAATCCCGTATTCGGTTCACATTATCCATCAACCTTTGTTAAAAATTTTTCTACTGATGCACAGACTTCTAATCCCTATGCTTGCGTGTTTTTTCCTAAGCATGCCTGCGCTTTTGCGCGCCCAGGTACCTCATGAAATCCATTATCCAGCTTTCGATCCGCACAAAGTAAAGGTATTGCCCCACAATCCCGACATGATGTGCAACAACGCTGGCACGCTCACTTTTGGCCAATTTCTTGGCTCCAGCAATGACGTGGCACCCTCTCCCATTTTTCTTTGTTTCGGCGACTCCTTGCTGATTCAACACAACGGAGATGCAGACCTTAGTGGAGATCCGAATCCTGCGACCACGCCAGGTATCGCCTATGGGTTTTATGAATGCCCTCCCACCGTCATGGGTGATAACCTGCAGGCTATTATCGGGAGTGCGCTCCCTCCTCAACCTGGCGATCCTTGTATTTTACCCGGCTCGCCTTCCGGGCTTTGGGTTACACAAGCCGTACCCAACGGAGGGGACATCTGGTTTTTTAACAGTGGCTTCATTCAGACGAATTTTAACATGGGGCTACCCAAATCGCTTCATTTTGCCCCCATCACAGTGGACAGCCTAAACGGGGGGTTTGAAACAGGGATGCCTGGTTTTCCGCCCGGTCCTTGTGTAAATGTAAACACGGCAGCCGCTTTTGAGGTGGTGTACTTGAATGCAATTACTGCAACAGGTATAATGAACAACTCTGGCGATGACTGCTTGGGGCGTTTCACCGTTCGCGGTGGTTTTCCACAGTACGACAAACTATATGGAATAGGGAATGCCATTTATACGATCAAAATTACGCTTGCGAGCAACCCTTCCATAAAGGCGATTATTCACACCGCCGCATCGAGCCTTTTTCACTTGTCGAGTGTAGCGTTCTCCGCGCCTCAAGCAGGTCTTTACGATGTTGTCATTGAAGATGGCAAAAGTTGCCCGTTCAGCTTCCAGATTGATATGAATGTCTGCAACCCGGTTGACAATGTGATGCTGGCATTTCCCGACTCCATTGTTCCACCAGCGGCACAAATTTGCATACCCGTCACCGTTGAAAATTTTTCGATCTTTTCTGGCGCTTTCTCGGTCGAATGGAACGAATCTGTTTTGCAATACAATGGTATTCAGAATGTTAACCCTGCTATTGATACTTTTTTTGGCCCTGCCAATTTGAATGAGAATCAAACCTCAAACGGCCTGTTGGGTGTCCTGATTTTCAACAACACCAATCCTTCCACGATCAATATTCCGGACGGCAGTACCTTGTTTGAGATCTGCTTCACAGCAATCGGGCCTTTAGGCTCCTGTTCAGGTCTGGGCGTGACCAATAACCCTACTGGGGTGGAAATGGCCGGCAGCACTGGCCAAGACCTCGCGCTTTCGGTGGATACCGGACAGATTTGCATTGGCTTTTTACCCCTTGCGCTCTCTTATGCGCTCATTGATACGACCTGTCTGGGGCAGGGTACTCTGACTATTGTCCCTTCAGGAGGAGCAGTGCCTTATGACATTACGGTTATGGAGGCTGGAGGCCCAACCTACAATACTGTTTCAGGAACTATCGTGGGTACCAATGGTACATATACTGTGACAGTCCCGATTGGGAGTACTAACAACACACCCCTTAGTTACACCATTTGTGTAGTGGATAGCAACGGGTTGGGCATGTCGCTTTGTACCACGCTTGTGGTGAATATTCCGCGCTTAGGGGCACAGATAAATTTTGTTCAGGAGCCCCTTTGCAATGCTGGAAGCACTGGTATTATACGCGCTGTCGTGCTTCAAGGCGGTATTGTAGTGCCAAGCCCTGGCACTAACTATACCTATGCATGGGCACCAGCCAACTTGACGGTTCAGGGCAGTCAGGTCCAAAACGGGGTACCCGCTGGGCTTTATACCGTTACAGTTACTAATTTGAGCACCGGCTGTTCTGAAGTAGCCTCTGGCTCCCTTGGCCAACCTCCTCCGCTTAGTCCACAGTTGGTAACCACCACGCCAGCCTCTTGTTCAGGCGTTTGCGACGGTACCATTAGTTATGAAGCCGAGGGCGGCACACCTTTTCCCGGGCCTGCTTATCAATACACCTGGGTTTACGAAACCACCAATACGACCCTTGGCTCTGGCACAGACAATCCGATCCTGTTGGGAGGTGCTTGCGCTGGCGAATACCGCGTTATCATCACAGATGCGCTGGGTTGTATGTTTATAGACAGCAATCTGGTGCTGACCGATCTGCGCAGCCTTACTTTGACCAATAATGTGCAAAATGTGCTTTGCAACGGCAACACTACTGGTTCTAT
>JBJXGO010000176.1:0-16708 GCA_046160345.1 Saprospiraceae bacterium | reverse complement strand
GGAGGTTTTCGAAAACCTCCGACGTCTCCCCGAAAAATGACCCAATGACAATTGAGCCCGCAAAATTGCGGAAAAAGTTGCAGCATTCGTTCATTCCCTCAAATCAAACCGCACCCAATCCACTGCGGCTATTGCTTTTGAAGGATCATTTTCGTTTTTCAACACGATATAGATGTCCTGAAAACGGTCGCTGGCGGCAGCGACGATCGGAATATTTATCTCTACAAACTCCATTTTCGACGTAGCGGCATTTTTTGGCACCAGAGTCTTGCCGAGCAAAGGGCCTTTCGGCGATCCGGATCGAATTTCTACCCTGCCGCCACCAAACTGGTACTTGTTATCGCTCATGCCGATGCCTAAGGCCACAGAATGCACCCCTGTCAGATCAATATGCTTGAATACAAAAAAACTGTTCGATTTTAGTTCGTTAAGCACTACCGTGTCTCCATTAAACGGACGATAAGTTTGAATGTTTTTGGACATGCTATCGGCCTGTTCGGCCTGTTGAAAAGCCGGGCGCAGCGCAATGGACTCCCCAGCCTCAAGCGGACTTTGGCTCGGACTGCCCCGGTCGCGGTAACTCACTTTTAAGATAAATGTACCCGCCATCGGTTTGGCATTTTTTTTGGCAGGTGGCGGAGGGTTTAGTGCATAATCTCCCACCAATGGAAATGACTGTTTTGGCTTGGGTGAGTTGCCTAGTGAAAGTATCCAACGGACCATTTCACCCACATCTTCTTCGCTGAGCTGCGGGTGTGCACTCATCACCACCTGGCCCCAGTTGCCAGCCCCGCCCTTGATAATTTTTTTGGAAAGGTCGCGCACTGCAAATTCGTTTTTTCGGTATCGCTCGGCTATAGATTGGTATGCCGGCCCATTTACGATCCGGTCTTCAGCATGGCAAGTGGCACAATCTGAGCGACTTATGAGGGTTTTGCCTCGTGAATACTCGGCAACTTGTTTAGCCGCTTGATGGCCCTGGGCAATGCTGGTAATATCGAACCCGGTTTCCAAATAGTCTATGGTTGTAGCCACGGAACTCGGATCGATGGCGCCGGATTCGAGCGAGCCGTCCTCTGCATCCGTCACCATGACCTTGTAATTCAGCATTTGTCCGGAATTGTAAAAGCTTTTGTTTTTGCCGGCAAAATCCCAACGGACAAGCGGCGGTTCGTTGCCAACGCTGATTTTGATCTTTACGGTTTTCGAAGCGCCCTCGTTGTCAGTTACCTTAAGCCTGGCCTCGTAGGTGCCTGGTTTTGAATAAATATGAACAATACTGTCTAATTCTGTCCGCCGGGGTTTTGGCAATTTGGGTTCTGAAGAGACGCCACCTCGAGCAGTTGCTCTTTTTGCCTCCATGGATATGACGCTTGTTCCATCCCCAAAATCGAGTTCATAGTGTAATTTTTCCCCATCGTAGTCCTTGGTTTTTGACAAGTCAAAACAGGCTGTAAAAGGCGACGCTCCTGCTGTTTTCTCTGCTTGAATCGAAGCAATTGGTGGCCTGTTTCCCTGCGCATAATCAATGCGTGAAAGCCGGGCGTCGGGATTGGTCGCAAACCACTGCGTGCCGTATTCCAAAACCCAGATCGCGCCCGTCTTTTTATCTATCACCATATCCATAGGCCGGGAAAGATTTATCTCCTCGCCGAATGGCTCCATCCGGCTGAAATTGCCTAAAGTATCCAGGGTCACCGCCATCATCCAACCGCGTATCCAATCGTAAATGATGAGTTTTCCATCGTAATAGTCTGGAAAACGGGTCTCTTCGGGGTATTTGTCACAATAATAGGTTGGTCCGGCCATAGCATTGCGCCCACCCGTTCCTACCAAGGGGAATTCTGGCGAGTTTCCATAGGGATACCAGATAAAGGCGGGTAAAGCGGGCGGGAGATCGCGCATTCCTGTGTTGTTGGGCGAATTGTTGACAGGATTAGCCGGGTCATGCAAAGGGTCGTTCATTCCGGTAGTAAAATTGTGTTCGCGGTAGGGTTTGTTGTTTCCAACAAAATAAGGCCAGCCGAAAAATCCTGCTGTACGGGCGCGATTTACCTCGTCATGCCCTTGCGGACCTCTCGCAGTATCTGGTTCGCCAGCGTCGGGACCAACCTCTCCCCAGAAAAGAAGCTTTCTGCGCTCATCAAATGAAATACGGAAGGGGTTTCGACAACCCATGGTGTAAATTTCAGGCCTGCCTAGCATGCCTTCAGGCAATTTTTTCAATTCGGGCCAATGGGTTTCCAAATTGTTTTCAGAGAATAAATTTCCTGCCGGACAAACATAACCACCATCCGGCAATGGCTTGATCCTCAAAATTTTGCCACGAAGATCGTTGGTGTTGGAAGAAGATTTTTGTGCATCCCAGGCACTCCGACCAGGGCTTTCATCGCTTGGGGAATAGCCTTCGGAGGCAAAGGGGTTGGTATTGTCACCTGTGCTGAGAAAAAGATTTCCCTCCGCATCAAACTCGATACAGCCTCCGGCATGACAACACTCTTCACGTTGGACTGCTACCTGTAAAATAATTTTTTCAGAGCTCCGATCCAGCGAATCGCCCTGGAAAACAAAGCGCGAAAGATTGTTCACAGACTCGTCGCCTATGGGTGAATAATAAAGGTAGATCCAGTGATTTTTAACGTAATTCGGGTCGATCGCCAAGCCCATCAGTCCGTCTTCATGCACCGAATGGACAGGCAGTTTGTAAGCAATATTGACCAGGCCTGTAGCTGGGTCAAACACCTTGATGGCGCCACGCCGTTCGATGAAAATGATTTTGTCATCGGGCAATATCTCGAGTTCCATTGGTTCGGTGAGTTCACTGGCCAGCACAGTTTTTTGGAAACGGGTGGGGTCGGGGAGCTCCGGGGTACGGCAGGCGGTGTAATTCAGCCGTTTTTGTTTTCCGATAGCATAGCGGATGCCTCCGAGTATATGTTTTAAAAAATCCGGTTCGGCATAACTCTCGTTGGTGTGTCCCAAGGCCGTGTAAAAGGCACGTCCACCATCGTATTCATGGTACCAGGATGCGGGATGTTTTGCCCCGTTTGTTCCGCCTTTATAGCTGCTTTCATCAAGGTTTAGCAGCACCGTAACATTGGGATTGAGGTCTTTGAAGTTATACCATTCGTCAAAGCGTTGCCAGGTATCTCCCAAGTGTTTGGTAGCGGGATGGTCATGGTTTTCAACCCTCATTGTGGCCGTTTGTTGCTCTGGATGACTACTAAAATATCCACCAGCCAGACCGCCATACCAGCTCCAGCCATATTCCGTATCCGTAGCTGAATGGATGCCAACATAGCCGCCGCCAGCCTGAATATATCGTTCAAAATCAGTCTCTTGTGCCGGATTAAGCACATCGCCAGTGGTACATAGGAACACCACTGCATTGTACCGTCGCAGGTTTTTGGCATTAAAATCTTCGGCATCTTCAGTGGTGTCCACAGCAATGCCGTTTTCAAGGCAGAGCTTGCGCAATGCAGCCGTGGCGGTTGGGATACATTGGTGGCGATAACCTTCGGTTTTGGAGAATAGGAGAATGCGTGGCGGAATGTGGTCAGAGCAATTTGGCAGGATGAAGGTGAGGGCGAGAAAAAAAAGGGTTGAGTGGATTGATTTCTGCATGAAAACCTCAGTATTTTACTTTGAGCGGGAAAAATAGGGCTTGTTTTTGCTTTGGGGCGTATTATTTTTGCCGAAATCTGCCACCTTAAATTTTTATTAGAATTGAATGAACGGGGTTGGTCTGTCAGATTTCCAGAGACCTTTGTCCTGCCAATTTTATTTTCAGTTTTTTTCAACGCACTCTTAATGAATATAAAATCACTCTTCCTTGCCGCATTTGCCTTGCTTTTGTGGCTTCCTGCCTGTAAGCAGACCAACAACGACTACCAGCAAAAAGCAAACAATGCCGAATTCATGCACGCGGGTGTTAAGCGCATCACCGATATTATTCGGCACGATATTTTTGCGCCACCAGTGGCATCCCGGATCTTTGCTTATTCGGTTGTTGCTGCTTATGAAGCCCTGGTACCCGGATTCCCGGAATACCAAAGTCTCGCCGGTCAGCTCAATGGCCTCACTCCTGGCCCAAAACCCGAAGCGGGCAAAGAATATTGCTTCCCCCTTGCGAGCGTAAATGCCCAACTTATTGTGGGCAAAAACCTGGTATTTTCTGAGGGCGAGGTAACCGATCTTGAGGAAAAAACTTACGAGGATTTCAAAAAAATGAACATGCCTCAGGATGTATATGACCGGTCAATGGCTTTTGGCGAAGCTATTGCAAAACATATTATGGCCTGGTCAAAAACGGACAACTACGCCCAAACCCGTAGCGCGCCCAAATTCACCATTGATATTCAGGACCCGGCCCGGTGGCGACCAACGCCCCCTGCCTACGGAGATGCTCTGGAGCCTTTCTGGAGGAAACTGCGCCCTTGGGTAATGGACTCGGCAGGCTTTTTCCCTGTAGATTCGCACGTGCCATTCAGCACCGATAAAAACAGTGAATTTTACAAGCAAGCCAAAGAGGTTTATGACATTGTGAATTTAAAAAACCCTGAAAATGAAGCCACTGCCTGGTATTGGGACGACAATCCATTTGCCATGGAAGTAAGCGGCCACGTCTCATTCGCCAAGAAAAAAATCAGCCCTGCCGGTCACTGGTTGAGCATTACAGGGGTTGCTTGCCGAAAAGCGAATTTAGACATCATTAAATCTGCGGAAGCGTATGTAAAAGTAGCCTGTGCATTGGCGGATGCGTTCATTTCAAGCTGGGACATCAAGTACAAAACCAATCTTATTCGTCCTGAATCGTATATTAACCAATACGTTGACCCCAGTTGGCAGCCACTCATCCAGACTCCTCCATTTCCTGAACACACCAGCGGCCACAGCACCATTTCAATGGCGTCTGCTACCGTGCTCACAGGACTTTTTAATGACAGTTTTGCGTTCACCGATAGTACTGAAGTAGAATTTGGTCTTCCTCCACGCAGTTTTACCTCATTTACCCAGGCAGCTGAGGAGGTGGGCATGAGCCGTTTGTATGGTGGTATTCACTATCGCAGAGGCAACGAAGCGGGACTGAAATGCGGTGCGCTGGTTGGAAAATACGTTCTGACCGAGTTGAAGACCCGGAAGTGAGCATGAACCAGCTTTTTTATACCCAAAAAATAGAAAACGGATTCGCCTTTTTTGAGGATGAAGAAGGGCGCCATTTGACGAGCGTATTGCGTAAAAAATCAGGCGACCCGCTTCAACTCACCGATGGAAAAGGCTTTTTTTACGAAGCCGAACTGGCTGATGCGGGCAAGCGACAGGTGCTTGCCCGCATCATTGCTAAAAATCCCGCCCCAGTCCTTCGTCCAGCAAAACTCCACATCGCCATTGCACCTACCAAGCAAATGGAGCGCCTGGAATGGTTTTTGGAAAAAGCCACAGAAATAGGGATAGACGAAATTACGCCGCTTCTCTGCAAGCGGTCCGAACGGGACACCTTGCGCCTGGACCGGCTTGAAAAGATCCTGGTCTCGGCTATGAAACAATCCTTGCGGGCCTGGCTCCCGAAACTGAACGCGCCCACCCGATTTCAGGACTTTGTAAAAAAAACAGGCGAACTGCAAAAACGCCTCGCCTGGTGCTCTGAAGAGCCTTTGCCGCATTTGAAAAACACACTATCGACCCTACAAGATGCCGTGATCGCCATTGGCCCCGAAGGCGATTTTACACCCGAGGAAGTCCGCCTCGCTCTTGAAAACGGCTTTCAGGGGGTAAGCCTCGGCAAAGCCAGGCTGCGCACAGAAACGGCAGGGATAGTGGCGGTGGGGGTGTGGGGGACATTGGAAAATTGACTTTTTCTTGTGTTATATCTCAGTTTGAAAAACGGCAGCCCCTCGTGCGCAGGGGCTGCCGTGTGGTCAGAAAATTAAGTCATTTTGGTGAAGGCCAGACCATATTTGGGTAGTTCTCTTTGGTAACCCGTTCTCCCAAATCTCCCAAGGCCACAAACCTACAACCTGTGATACCCTCCTTTTGTAGTGCATCCTTCAAACTTTCTGAAACATACACTCCGCTGCTGATAAAAAGGAGTCGAAAGATGTCTTTCTCGATTACATCCTCTCGAAAAAAAATCTTGCGGACAATAACATATCCATCTTTCCTAAAAGGAGGCTTATTGAAAGCATAATAATCTTCATAATTTTTGAATTGCATCTCTGCTATAAGCTCTCTCCACATGTAGGTAGTATGACCAAAAACTGATCTTTCCCAATCAATGTAATCTCGATTACGAGACCATGGAAACCGAAGCAAATAATATACATAGGTCTCTTGTCCCCGCACTACTTCGACTTCAAAGGTTTGGTAGTTATCCATTTCATGCCGATGCATCACGGATAAAACTTTTGGACTGATCAGCAAAAAATTTCCTGCCCCTGGGACTAAGTGCAAAAAGTCTGTCCATTTTGCTCTCTTTTCCAAGAAAAGCTGGGGAAAGGACTTTGCTGGCTCAAGTTCACCTTCCAAGTCAATATTCATGAATGCGTTGGGTTCTAAAGAACCTGGTACTACTTTAAATTTCTGGATTTGGTCAAAAACACCAATTTCAAGTGGATCAACTGAATGCTCTAATTTGTAGAATGTCATAGTTGAAAAAACTTTGGTTGTCAAAAGATTATGTCATTGATTTTAACACCTGGGTTAGCATCTATTATCGCACTAATCTCATCTTGGATATCTCGAAGTTTTTGGCTGGCTACGCTTGCTGGGATATTGGCTGCTCCGCCATAATCACCTATCAATACATTCCATGCCGTCTCCATTTTTGCTTGCACTCTCGTATCATATTGAGGATGATTTGCATGAATTCCATCTGGCTGGTCAAATCGGAGCCGTTGTACTTCTTTCCCATTTTTTGGATGGTTCATATGGTAGGGAACATCATCTGCTTTTGCAGCTTGTTGCACTAAAGGATGGCCTTGGTTACCCCATGGAATAATATGGTGCGCGTCATTAGCCGCATCCGTAATGTTCATCACTTTTCTCAAATCACTTCTGGCTCCAAATGTAATAATCCCATTTCCTACATGGGTAAATTTTAGTAACTGGACAGTTTCTGTGCCTAAAATCCGAACTGCCACATTGGCATATTTGGATCCCGTGGCTACCCAACCTGCAATAGGTATGGTGGCTGCAAAACTCAGCCCTGCATTGACCCCATCTCCTTCCACCACGTACAACACTCCATTGGTCAAATCGAAAGGCTCTCCGAAACCTGGAAACAAGCCAAGAATATCAAATGTTGTATGAACGTAGCCAGATATGGTCATCAAATATGCCTCCGCAGCAATCCGAAAATCTGACCAACCGGGGTGTTGCTGTTTTAAAAACACACAATTAAGCGCGTATTCAACATACATCGCCGGGTCTGGGAAATTGTACTGCTCAATGATAGCATCCCGTTGGTATTCAGGGTATGGCCCGTTTAACCAGCCATGATCAGTGATGTTGCAGATCGAAAGGAGTGCATCTTGTGCTAATGGGTCTCCTGGGTGGGCAGACAGAAATGCTATCGCGTCAGGAATAAATAAAGGGTTGTTGAAAAACATTTCCAACTGCCCTAAAGAAAAGAGACCTAAATTGTTAAGCGTATTTAGTTGTTCAAAAAGCGCAATCTCTGAGGCCGTCAGGCTGCTCCCTTGCTGACTCCCTCCATCTGGCTCAAGCGTACCCAAGTAAGCCTGCCATAGGCTAGAAAATGCTACTGAAGCACCACCATTGAGATCAGAAAAGCTGCTGTAAATGCTCCCGCCATAGCCGCCCTCTCCATTGCCCTGGCCAAGCCCGCCACCGTCGTTGAACCATGAATTGCCGTTTCCGCCGCCTATGCCGCCCCCTGTGTAACAATCAACATAATATACCGCTTTACATTCTTCCCGGTCTCCAGCAGGGCCATGATCTGTAAAGGTTATAAGACGAGCGCAGATATAAGTTATGGTAATTACCCAAGTGCATCTGTCACCAGCAGGCGTGGCCAACCCTTCCCCCAAAACAAAATCGGCATAACGCAGCGTTGGATTATCGAAAACCTGTTTGTCAAACATTCCAAGCATGCCGACCTTAAAACGAAGGTTGTCAGCATTGGGAGCATTCGTTAAAAGCGAGTCCACTTGTTTCCTGGTGAAAAGCCTTATGTACCAATCATTGTCAATCGGGGTAGCATAGATGAAAGCCCGCGTTGAATCATCGTTGAGCTGGGCAAAGGGCAAAATCACCGCTGGCGCATCGGTTTGGCTCGAATTGGTGTAAAACATCGCCCTGCTCCACATCGGATAACCCACCTGGCTGATAAGGGCTGATGCGAAGTTGTACTCCTGGTTTTGTGCTATAAGTTCAACACATAGGGCATGGAGCGCGTCCTCGTTTTCGTCGCGCCCAGTGGCTGCGGCCACCACGTTCGGGTTGTTTTGTACCGCGAAGTTAAAGTCGAAGAAGTGTGCGGCAGCCTCGCCTTTGAGGCCCTCTTTAGAGTTGTCAAACTGTTCTTGGCTTACTTTCCAGTCGATGGATTCGGCAATTTCAATTGGAACGGAAAAGTCTTTTTTACAAGCAAGGATAAAGGCAAAAAAGAGGGCAATGGCGATAAGGGGCCACATAGTAGCCGTGCGAAAAGTTTTCATAAACAAATGATCGTGTTTTGACGGTTTTTAGTTGTCCAAAACCTTGCGCGCAGGTGGGGAATTCTTTTGCCGTCAGGTTAGTGCATGTTGGTATCGAGAACAAATATAGGGTTATAAATTAAAATTAGGCAAATTCGCCTAGATAAAATTTTTCTTAAGCACGGAACATCGCCATGTGAAATATTCCATCCACAAGGCGGGTCTGAAAGCTTTTGGCAAGCGACTAAGGGAATTGCGCAAATCCAAAAACCTATCACAGGAAGAATTGGCATGGAAAGCGGATTCAGAGCTCAGCCAAATAAGCCGGATGGAGCGCGGCATCGTCAATGCTGGCCTAAGCCAAATTTTCAAGATCGCCGAAGCATTGGAAGTGCCGGCAAAGGAACTTTTTGATTTTGAAATTGAGGAATAGGCCTCCCACTTGCTGTGGTATCAATCCTCCTATCGGCCATGGAGCAATCCCTGCAGGCCTGTCTTCCCAAACTGAATGCTCTCACCCGATTTCAGAATTTTGCCCAAAAAAAGGCGAAGCGCAAAAACGCCTCGCCTGGTGGCGGTGGAAAAGTTTAATGTGGTCAATGTTAGTGCGTTTCACATTGACCACATTTCACCCATTGCCCCACCTTAAATTTACTGCCCGATCAATATCGGTGCTGTTTTTCCACTGCCCATGATGACCACTTTTGCATTGGGAGAGGTGGCCAATTCCCGTTGAGCCTTAATTTGCTCGTACTGAAGCAATTTGTCGGTCAGAGTTGACGTCAGGATGCGTTGGTAATCCGAAATACCCTGCGCTTCCACGCGCTTTCGATCTGCTTCCTGGCGCTCTTTGTCTAACACAAACTTCATTTTTTGTGCCTCTTGTTCTGCATTGATCTTTGATTCAATGGCAAGTTTAACCGATTCCGGCAGCGTGATATTGCGAATTAATATGTCTTCCAAAATGATGCCACGGTCCGCAAAATCTTTCTCGATCGTCTGGGTGATCTTCTGTTGAAACTCTTCACGTTTGGTGGAATAAAGTGCTACTGCATCGTAGAAAACCGCATTGTCGCGAATTTTTGTGCGGGCTAGTGGGCGGATGATTTTGTCTGTGATGACCTCACGAGTACCTGTGTTGCGCAGGATTTCAGGGGCCTTGTCCGGCACAATATGGTATAAAACCGAAAGGTCAATGATTACCTCCAAACCATCGGCAGCAAGTACCCGGATGGCATCGTCACCCGTCTTGGCACCCTCGTCATGGACGGCAGACATCGTGTAGTTTTGAGTTCGCACGTCAAACTTTTTTACCTCTACGAGCGGGTTCACAAAGTTCAGACCTTCGGTCAATATCCCAGACTGAATTTTCCCGAAAAGGGTTTTTACCCCTACTTCACCTGGCTCAATCTGGACAAAACAAGAGGAAGCCAGACCCAACAGGATGATGGTAAAACCCACATAACGGAGTGATTTTCCGATATTTGCAAGGTTGGGGTTGGCTTTTGCAAGTGATAAACCTGCCACAATAGCAAAAACACCGAGAAAAATAAATAACATAGTTTGAAGAGTTTGAGTGGTTTGTAATGGTGGCTCAAATGTGGGCAATTAAAAGTTAGCCTCACTTGTTTTATTCGAGTAATATCCGGCAGAACTCGTCAAGATGGTCTTGAGCAACGAGCAAGCGATAAGCCCCCAACTACTTAGTTGGCCTCCGTAACTGGAGCATCGAACACAATTTCAACCACGTCCTCTACTTTCAACCCAAAAAGTGTGGCAGCTTTACCCATATTCACGGCAATTTCCAGATAGTCGGCCATATTGAAAAGACATAGTTGTTCACCTACTGCTACATCGCAGTAATTGCCGGAGAGTTGGGTGATCGGGTCGTTTCTTTTGAAAAACAAGGAAAACGATCTGCCATTAGCGGCACTTTCAAATGTCTCCCGGCGAATATTAACTACCACGTTTTCAAAATTGTCCACAAGGATTACCGTGCCCCGTATTCTGGTCGGCGTGATCACAGGTTGAATACTGATCCGTTGCAGCAGTGGTGCGGCGTGTTCGCCCAATTCTTCGAAAGGCTTGCCACCGGCCAAATGAGCCACCGCGTCAGCAAAAATATTTTTCACGGCAAAATGCTCTGCAGCGTCGGCAGGCAGATTTCTCAGGTCAAGAGGGTCAAAGTTGGAAAAAAGCAGGGAGAGCAAACCGTTATCGGGTGCAAGAAAAAAATGGCCCTCGTGCCGGGCTGCTACAAAACGAAATTCCTGCTGATATACACAGTTCACCCCAATTAAATGGATGCTGCCTTCAGGGAATTCGCGCCACATATTCGCCACCACAAAAGCTCCACGAACAATATCAAAAGGAGGGATATCATGCGAAATATCGACCAAATATAACGAAGGCACACGCCGAAGCAGGGCGCCTTTGAGTGCGCCCACATAAAAATCCTGCGTGCCAAAATCGGTTGTGAGGGTAGTGAATTGCATGGGTTTGGACAAAATCTTTCAGCAAGTTCATAACTTTCAGCAAGTTGGGGGCATTGAAACTCTCTTAAGTGTTTTTCTGTTTAGAAAATTTGCGCACTTTTCCATAGTTTTGTGGGCGAAAGCAAACAAGTTTATTTATCAAAGGCATGGAAGCGCGGCACTGCATAAACGTTGAAGATCAAACCAATAGTGCCGTTTCACTTCCCGCTGCTACAAAATCACCGAGGGCAATAATTTGAGCGAAATCATTCTCACCATCGAGGGCATCGACCCTCTCGAACTCTTTGGCGAAAACAACGCAAAGTTAAACCTTTTGCGCAAAGCCTATCCAGATGCCACCATTACTTCGCGTGGAAACAGCTTGAAAATCACCGGCGAAAAGAAAAATGCTCAGGCTGCCAAGGCTAAATTCGAAATGATGGCCCGCTACTTGCGTGAACATCACGAACTCTCTGTCCAAACCGTGGAAGACCTTTTGGGAGGAGAAAACCCCTTTGAGGTGCGCATTCCCGTTGAAGGCGATGGCTCTGGCAGCAATGTTATCCTGTACGGGCGTGAAGGCCGCCCAATCAAGGCAAAAACCCGCAACCAAAAATTGATGATCGAGGTGTGCGACACCCATGACATCCTCTTTGCGCTTGGTCCGGCAGGTACCGGTAAAACCTATACCGCAGTGGCTCTGGCTGTGCGCGCGTTGAAAAACAAACTTGTCAAAAAAATTGTGCTTACGCGCCCGGCGGTAGAAGCTGGCGAAAACCTAGGCTTCCTGCCCGGCGACCTTAAAGACAAGGTGGACCCCTACCTCCGCCCCCTTTACGACGCGCTCGACGATATGCTGCCCATGGACAAGCTAAATTTTTTCATGGAAAACCGCGTCATCGAAATAGCACCGTTGGCTTTTATGCGGGGCCGGACCCTCGACAATGCTTTTATCATCCTGGACGAAGCGCAAAACGCTACACCCTTGCAAATAAAGATGTTCCTCACGCGCCTCGGGCCTTCTGCCAAGTGCATCATTACCGGGGACATGACGCAGATCGATTTACCTTATCACCAAAAAAGCGGCCTTCGTCAAGCGATTGAAATCCTGGACGGGGTAGATGGCATCGCTTGCGTACACCTCAGTACCGAGGATGTGGTGCGGCACCGACTCGTGAAGGAGATCATCAAAGCTTACGACAAGGTGGATGCCGAAGAACGCGCGAAAAGAGAACGTAAAAAAGCTGAACAAGGGCCCGAAAGAGAGGGGGAGGGCACTAAACCATCGGAAATACCTGCAGCCAACGTAGCGGCGCCGTAGGGATTCGTTTTCAAGTTTTTTGACTAAAACTAACCCTCAAATCCAATTGTTCTAATTTTGCCCTGCGATGGAAAAAAAAGGACCTTTCAAGATCGCCGTCAACGGCAGCCAACATGAGTTTGATTTGGAGCCCGAGGATGCAAAAAATTTAGATATTGTGCCAGATGGTGTGGGCACTTTCCAAATTTTGCACCGTGGCCGGTCGTTCCGAGCCGAGCTTTTGGAAGCCAACTATCGGGATAAGCTGTTCGCATTCAGGATAAACGGCGTAAAATACACGCTTCACATCGCAGATCATTACGAACGCCTTGTTCAGCAACTTGGGTTAAAGGTGGGCGGTAGCCAAAAACAGAATGAAATAAAAGCGCCCATGCCCGGACTGGTATTAAACGTAATGGCCGCTGTGGGGCAAGAGGTCAGCAAAGGAGACCCGCTCCTCATCCTTGAAGCAATGAAAATGGAAAATGTGATAAAAGCGGCCAGTGACGGAAGGGTAAAATCGTTGGCAGTTCAAAAAGGTACGGCGGTGGAAAAAGGACAGTTGTTGCTGGAAATGGAGTGATGGCATGCTTTTGAATCTTATAAACCCTGTTTAAATATTTTTCGTTGTAGGAACAAATTGAATTTCAATGGCTATTTCAATAAAAACATGCCTGTCCTTGCTTTTCTTTGCAGGCATTGCCCAAATTGGGCTGGCGCAGGAGGTGCAGGTCAATGAATCCCCGGAGGTGTCACGTGTGATGAGGTCCTGGATTAGCGCCAACCGCGCAGATCCGAGTGTGGCGGGGTGGCGAGTGCAGATCATGGCCTCTACCAATCGTATTTTGGTGGATGAAGGCCGCACTCGTTTTCGCTCAGAATATCCCTATGTTTCAGCAAGCTCGGTACAAGAGCAGCCCTATTACAAACTTCGTGTCGGGGCCTTTAGAACTAAACAAGAGGCCTTAACATTTATCAGCACACTTTCCGGATGGCCAGGAGCCTATCCTGCCATGGATGCCAAAATTCACCCCCGCGATTTTTTAGAGCAATAACAAAGGATAAGCTTACCGTAAAATCCAATCCATTTTAAGCACACGCATAAATAGATGTCTCAGCCCGGTCAGATAGCCATTTATAGTATTGACCGCCTCAGCTTGGGGCTGTATGCTGCACTGGTCTCAGTAGGCTGGCTGATGATATATGCAGCTACTTACAATCCGGATTCTCCGCTTGATTTTCTTAACCTGGACAGTACCGCAGGCAAACAATTGGGATTCATATTGTTCTGTGCGGTTATGATGTATGTGGTAATGTTGGCGGAATGGTCTTTTTGGCGAACGCTGGCCTTGCCGTTATACCTGATTTCAGTGTTATTGCTTCCCGGAACCCTTATCTTTGGAAGGGAAGTGAATGGCGCTAATGCCTGGTATCAAATCGGAGGGTTCACCTTGCAGCCATCCGAGCTGGCCAAGTTCGGAACTTGCTTGGCCATGGCAGCTTTCCTCAGTAGCCCGGGTGTTGATTTGCGTCAATGGCGCGACAGGATCATTGCTTTTAGCATTTTTCTTATTCCTGCCATACTTGTTTTGTTGCAAAGAGATACTGGTTCAGCATTGATTTTCTTTTCTTTCCTGCTGGTTTTGTACCGTGAAGGATTGTCACCAGTGCTCTATGCGCTTGGTTTCGGTGCTGCGGGACTCGCTATTTTGGGATGGAGGTTCGAGCAGCCGGCCTATTCCGCCGCCGGTTTAATTTTCATTGTCAACATTCTCCTGACCAACCGTTTTCGCGAACGAAGGCATATTTGGCGCTGGACATTGGCCGCGCTTTTTCCGCTTATGATCTGGTGGACACCAGCCTTTGACCAAATACTCCTATGGCTTGGCATCGAAATGGCCGATGAGCAGAAACCTTTGTTTGTGATTCTGCCCCAATTTTTGTTTTTTCTCGCTGCCTTTGTGCCTAATTACTGGAGAAAAAACAGCCTGATACAAAGTCAATTGCGTACCTGGGTGGTTTTGCTTGGCCTGTCGATATCGCTCCTTTTTGCTGCCAATGCTTTTCTGAACCTCCTGGCGCCACACCAACAACAGCGCATTAAAATATGGCTCCGTCCCGGCGAAGCCGAGGCCAATTCCCGAGGCGCCGGATACAACCTGATACACTCCAAAATGGCTATTGGATCAGGTGGGTTGATGGGTAAAGGCACTTTGGAAGGGAATATGACCAAATTGAAATATGTGCCCAAGCAAAGTACCGACTACATATTTTGCACCGTTGGCGAAGAACAAGGCTTTGTAGGTGTTGTAGGCTTGGTGGGGCTTTTTCTATGGCTATTGTGGCGAATAACTTATCTCGCAGAGCGACAACGATCCAATTTCGGGCGCATCTACGCCTATTGTGTGGCAGGTATCATTTTCGTACACGTGGTAATTAACATTGGCATGACCATGGGCCTTATACCCACCATTGGCATCCCACTGCCGTTTGTGAGCGCGGGCGGTTCCTCGCTTATCGGTTTCTCCCTAATGATCGCGGTGTTGCTAAAATTGGATAGTAACCGAAATTTGGCTTGATTTGGCTGACCCCATCCCTCATTTTCGGATCAAAACCTCCCCGCCAGTTTCCCCGTTTCCCAAACTCATTTGGACCCGGTAGGCGCCTGGAATGTCGTTTAATTTGTTGAATACCAATACTATTGAATGCCCTCCGGGTAAATTCCCTGTTTCCACTGACTTTATTTGTTTGCCCGAAAAATCAAAAATATCGAATCGCGCTGTAGTGGGCGTTTCAAGTTTAATTTCAGCAAAAACGGCTCCATCGGATGGGTTGGGAAAAAGCCTGAAGGACGCTGTACGGGCATTTGGCTCTTCGGTAGCCGAAATGCCTGGATTCTCAAATAGAATCAGTACATCGTCGCCCTCATCTGTGCCTGTGATGTCTAAATCTCCATCTCCATCCCGGTCATGTAGAATTGCACAGGAGGCATTTAAAGCGGCGGGCAGGATATCAGCCTGTGCGAAATTTCCGGTGCCATCGTTTTCAAACACCGAATAGTTGTTGCTGGAATAACTGCTCGTAACCAGGTCTATGTCACCGTCGCCGTCCAGATCTCCTGCATCAATAGCAAGCGGGAACAAATGATTAACTGCTGCAAGGTTGAGGGAGGAAGAAAGTCCGCCTTGTCCATCTCCAAAAATGACGCTCGTATTGTTGCCTTGCGAGTTGGCGGAAGCTGCGTCAGCGAATCCATCGCCATTGAAATCAGCGGCGGTCAACATCCAGGGGTTGCCAGTTACGGGCATTTCAGAAGAAAACATGAAATTGCCCAGGCCGTCGCCGAGAAAGAGCGCAATTTTTTGTCCGTTGTAAAAACCTAAGAAAAAATCAGCATTGCCATCATTGTTCGCATCGGCCAAAGCGAGCGCGCTTTCACCATTTCCCGAAGGGTTAAAAGTGCTGATCGTGAATAGGCCAGTTCCCTGATTTTTAAGGTGGTTCATCGTGCCGTCGTTGCGGTTTGCGGTAAGGATGTCGTCATCGCCGTCGAAGTCAAAATCGCCCACGACCACGGCGCGCGTGGCATTGCCCGTGATGTATTTGTCAATATGCGGGAATCCGCCCTGGCCATCGCCAAAGAGCACACGGGTCTCATTATTGTGGGCTGTGGTCACCACCAGATCTATCTCGCCATCGTTGTCGAAATCAGCTGCTTCGCTGGGGCTGGCAGAGCCAGTACCCAGGACAATCGGCGCACTGGCAAGTGGGAATTGCCCGTTGCCATTGTTGAGCAGAATACGAAGGTCGTCGGTGTGTTCATTGACGGCGGTGATATCGCTAAAGCCGTCGTTGTTGAGGTCGCCCGCGTAGGCTCCATAAGTCTGGATCCAGGATTCGCCGGGCAGGCGCAGTTCAATGGTTTCGATCTTGTTTTGCTGCAAAGATCCCGGGGCTGTTTTAACGCTATATTGCCAAAAATAGCCTTTCTCAATGGGAAAACCCAAGGCAGAGCGAAGTTTTTTATTGACCGAAACGGTGACTATTTCTCCTGCAAAAAACGGTTCGGCGGGGCTGAATACGATGTGCTTGCCGGCATCTTCCAATGCAAAACTGCCCGCTGCCGGGCCCGACCAACGCCCAAAAACACGAACCGAAGCCGCAGAAACGGAACTTGCATCAAGCGGGGCATCGAATTGAATTTCAATGTTTTGTGAGTGGGATACGCCGCCAGCCATATTTGTGGGGGATATGCTTAGGACTTGGGGGCTTTGGGC
>JBJXGO010000175.1:0-62872 GCA_046160345.1 Saprospiraceae bacterium | reverse complement strand
CCCCGAAGCAAAATAGGCAACCAAAGGCATCGGTGTATGCTCCGAAGTGTTTGACGTGGCATAAGGGCAAAAACGCAGCAATTGATATTTAACCGTCTCATCAATAGCATGATTGCCGCCTACAACGTAAATGCAACTGTCAAGTGCCACCATATTGTGATAAGTACGGCCCAAAGGAAGCGGGGTGCCTACGGAATAGGTCTCCGTATCCGTATCAAAAACAAAGACCTCGTCCCGTTCAGCAAAACTATGGTAGCCTCCGGCAAGGTAGATCTTGTTGCCAATGGCCGCTCCTTTTATGGCATGGGTTGCTGCAGGGAACATCGGCAGACTTGCCCAGGAATCTGTTTCAAGGTCATATCTGTGCGCAAACTTGTTGGGAGCAGTATAGCCGCCTCCACAGAAGCGGTAAATATGTCCTTCCGTAGCCACGTGGGCGCCATACCAGAATCCATTGTCAGGCAGGTTATTTTTGGTGATCCAGGCGTTTGCCAAGGGGTCGTAGGTCTGACAAAGGTTGGCCATGCCCTGCCCGGCGAGGCTATACACCACATCATTGAGCGCAACAGAATAGTGGATAGCCCGGGGAGCGGTTAGATCAGCGGCTTTGGTCCAAGTGTCCGTAACCGGGTTGTAAATATGATGGTCGGCCTTTGGGCTGCCTGAGTTGGGGTAGCCTCCGCCAAAAAAATGTATTTTCCCATTTGCCGAAGTTCCGGCGGGTTGTTGGGCGAGGTAGGGCACGGGTGCGCGGCTGATCCAGGAATCCGTCGCAGGGTCGTACGCGAAGTGGTGATTGGTAGCGCCACCTACGCCACCGCCGCCCATGATATGGATCTTTCCGCCCACTTCAGCGACCACCGGGAAAGTGAAACTTTCAGGAATAGGTGCAAGGGTGTCCCATTTTTGAGCAAAAAGGTTTGGGCAAACAAGGAGGCTGTAAATGGGGAGCAAGGCAAGGATTCTTTTCATAACCTTAGTAATTGACAGAGCTTAAAAGCGAATTTAGCCAAATATTAAGCCGTAAAGTTAAAAATATTTGATATAAAATTAACAATTTATCAACCTGGATAAGCCAGGGATATTTAGGACCATGTGAATAATGCGAATAATGGGTTGAGATCGCAAACATGTTGAAAATCAGGAGTATATTGGAGGTGCGACTTTGAGTCGCACCTCCAATTATGTTGGAAACCAATGATTTAGCCTAACCCATTATTCACCTGTTCCTTAGCCGTCAGTATATTTAGTATGTGGCGACAAACAAAAATATTTGTTTGAAGTCTTAAAACAAAAAATTTCATTCATACCTTGCAGCCTGAAGCTACTCTAGTATCATGGCAAAACCACGCACCATCTTCTTCTGCTCCAACTGCGGCACTTCTGCCCCCAAATGGCTGGGAAAATGCCCGCAATGCAACGAATGGAACACCTTTCAGGAAGAATTGATCCAGAAAGAAACCGTTGCGGAAGAGAAGCGAAAATCCTGGGCGCCTACCATGGGCGGGCGCGCGGAATCGCCCAAAGCTGTGCTGCTCGATCAGGTACAAACCGGGAAAACGCCGCGTCTTGCCACGCCCGACCAGGAACTAAACCGTGTACTCGGAGGCGGGATTGTGCCGGGCTCTTTGGTGCTGATCGGCGGACAACCGGGTATTGGAAAGAGTACGCTGTTGTTGCAGATCGCCATGAAAATTCCAGCTAAGGTGCTGTATGTCAGTGGGGAAGAGAGCGAGGAGCAGATCAAAATGCGGGCCGACCGCGTGGGCGATTTTAAAAGTGAGTGTTATATCCTCACGGAGACGAACACCAACAAAATACTCCAACAAGCGCAGGAACTCATGCCGCAGATGATGATCGTGGACTCCATACAGACCATGAGCACACCACACCTCGACTCCGCGCCCGGAGGCATCTCGCAGGTGCGCGAATGCACAGGAGAATTCCTGCGTTTCGCCAAGGAAACCAATGTCCCAATTTTTCTCGTAGGCCACATCAACAAGGAAGGCGACATAGCAGGGCCAAAACTTTTGGAACATATTGTGGATTGTGTGCTGCAATTCGAGGGCGACCGCCACAACACTTACCGCATCCTCCGCACGCTTAAAAATCGCTTTGGCAGTACCGACGAAATGGGTATTTACGAGATGCAAGCTGCCGGTCTGCGCGAGGTCAGCAACCCTTCGGAACTGCTTTTGAGTCAAAAAGACGAGGAGCTTTCGGGCTGTGCAGTAGCCGCCACCATGGAAGGAATGCGCCCCATGCTTATTGAAACACAGGCACTTGTGTCGAAGGCGGTGTTCGGAACCCCCCAGCGTTCTGCCACGGGCTTTGATATGCGCCGGCTTTCCATGCTGCTCGCTGTGCTGGAAAAACGCTGTGGTTATTTTTTCAGCATCAACGACGTATTCTTGAACCTAGCCGGGGGTATCCGGGTGGAAGACCCTGCTATCGACCTCTCCATCGTGGTTTCCCTGATTTCGAGCCTGATGGATGTAAGCATCCCTTCCAATGTTTGTTTTGCGGGGGAAGTGGGGCTGTCGGGAGAAATTCGAGCCGTGCAACGCGTGGAACAACGCATCGCCGAAGCCGACAGGTTGGGCTTCAAGGAAATTTACGTTTCGAAGTATGGTATGAAGGGCATTGACCCCAAACGTTTTGGCATCAGGATACAGACCTTGGGAAAGGTGGAGGAGTTGAAACGGGCTTTGTTTGTGTGATAAAGTGGTAAAAGTTGTGCAAAATTGATAGTCAACTTGTATTTTTGCACAAAATTTAACACATGGTAGCGCGTCAAATTACCGAGTCGATTCGAGTTTTAATGTCAAAATTCCCCGTGGTTTCCGTTACTGGCCCACGACAAAGTGGCAAAACCACCCTTTTGCGCGGGATGCTACCGGACTACCGATATGTCAATTTTGAAGACCCAGATACGCGGCTTTTTTTTGAGCAGGATCCCCGTGGCTTTTTACGCGAATACAACAACCATGTCATTTTTGACGAAGCACAGCGGGTTCCGACCCTGTTTTCTTACCTCCAAGTGAAGGTAGATGAGGATAAAATCATGGGGCAGTTCATACTGTCAGGTTCTCAAAATTTTTTATTGCTCGAAAAAATCACGCAAAGTCTGGCTGGTAGGGTAGCCATTTTCCGGCTTTTACCTTTTAGTCATGCCGAGTTGGAAACACATTTTCCACCGCTCAACCCCGCAGAATTAGAGGTGGCCATTTGGCGAGGTGGCTACCCAGTATTATACGACCGAAATGTAGCACCAGGCTCCTATTTTCAAAGTTACTTGGAAACATATGTTGAGCGCGACGTACGCAATATTGTGAATATCAAGGATTTGAACGCTTTCCAAACCTTTCTACGCTTGTGTGCGGGCCGTGTAGGGCAGCCCGTCAATTTTCAATCTCTGGCGACAGAAGCAGGCATTTCTACAGCCACCATAAAAAACTGGGTATCCATTTTAGAAGCAAGCTATGTCGTTTTCCAGCTGCCCCCATTTTTTGAAAATTTCAACAAGCGGCTCGTAAAATCACCTAAAATCTACTTTTATGACACCGGACTGTTGTGCTACCTGCTTGGTATCACCGCGCCAGCGCAAATAAACCAACATTACAGTAGAGGGAGTCTTTTTGAGAATATGGTCATTGTGGAATTGATGAAAAATCGCTACAATCGCAATGTTAAGCCCGAATTTTATTTCTGGAAAGATAGCCACCAAGTGGAAGTTGACTTGGTTTCGCTGGAAGGTATGGAGACCCAACTCTTTGAGATGAAATACAGTTTCACGCCAAAGGCAGAATTTTTCAAGGGCTTGCAATCCTTCCGAAACAGTGCGCCAGAACACCGTAAATCAGGGGAAAATATCGTGGTTTATGCAGGCGATGAAGGGCAAATGCGCAGCGTGGCGAGGATTGAATCATGGAGGAGTTTGGGGAGATTGTGAGCAGGTTGGTAGCGGAGTTCAAACAAGTGTTGTTTGTGTAGGAAGAGGTATTACTTTTGTCTTCATTTCCCAAATACATTTTCCAATGGCAAACATTCTGGATTTCATTGCAAAGCAAACCAATGGTACGCCTTACAAATCGTATAAGTATTGTGTCGACACAGAATATAGCTTGCCTGCCGTTGTTTATGATGAAACTTCGTTTTCATTTACACCCAAAAGGTTGGGCGAATCAGACACGACGATTACTGGTACAAAGAGTATGACGAAAAAAATGGCGGCTATGCAAGGGAAGCAGCCTCTTTTCCGCTACTTTCTTGACGGCTCGCGTAGAGTTTATAAAATAGATGATGTACAGTATGGCAGGCGACTCTTTCCTGTGGTAGCCGGGCAAATTGGAGTGGCCTGTTGTGAGCGCGTTTCAAAATCAGAGTTCAGGAATGCTATAATTGAACGCCCGTTTGTTCTTGCACTGCCAGGCTCGGAAGCAAACCCTGAGGGTAAAAATACCGACCTGTTTTTGAACAAACTCAAAGATCAAGTAAATGATTTGGAACGGCTCAAACGCTTCGGGGTGCAGATTTCCAAAATACTTTCTTACTCTTCGATAAAGGGCGATGACGATTTTACGGACCGGGGAATTGCCATGATACAAGACGAGATGATCGAGCGCGAAAAAAAAATAGTGGCTGAACTGGCAACCCGTAATCTGCTTGGTCCGGAACGTTACTTAATGAAAGACGGCTCCTTAGAATACAAAGAAATGCAAAAAGGCGATTATCGTCAGCTGTCTAAAATCAAGAATAACTACCGTTGGGTAGTTGGCGTGTCTAAATCATTTAACCCGGAGCTTATGCGAGACACTAAGGGCAAGAGTAATGCCCCCATCATTGCCAATCTCCCTTTTGCCAGCCGAACCCCCGCTTTTACGCACCAAACTGACATTGTGGGCAACAATGTCCATTTTTGCGTCTGGTATGTTCGGGTACGGGAGCGGCGATACACAGAAAGCCCCTTTGCAGGTGTTTTGAAAATCGAGAAATTGCTCGTCAGCGAAGAAGAAAAAGAAAACGGGTTGGACAGCAGTGAAATAGATACCATCACTGCAAACATCATAAACGAGCGCAACCCAGTTTGCTATGGAAAAGATCAACGTTGGGCCAATCATCTCTACCCAATTTATCTAACGGAGATTTTTATCAAAAGCCGCTACCTGAGTGATTTGTACTTCTTAAACCTCTTTCAATGAAACTAATAGGCAAAATTATCGCTACTGAACGCGCGCCCTCTACGGTGGACGAGTTTTATTTTTGGACAGACAAGGAACTCATCATACGACCTTTCGATGTTGTGAAGGTGTCGCACCTACGCAACTCAGTTACTTTTGGGGTTGTGGAAGAGATTTCGCATTTGACAGATTCAGGCAGTTCATTAGCAGGCTTTATTTCTAGTGATTTCGGAGATGTATCATTTCAGGGTTACACCGACCGAATTGGGATGAACTATGTTAAGGCCAAAGTGGTCGGCAACTCAGACAACATCTACACACCTGTTTTGGACGGAAGCAGTGTTTCATTGGCTTCAGAAGATGATGTTCGGGCTGCACTTGGCCTGTCTGATGTCAAAAACCCGCTCCCCTGCGGTTTTATCCAAATGTATGAACATCCCGATCGCATCACTATCCCTGTTCATTTCAATAGCCATTTTCTCATCGGCCCGGAAGGGGCGCACCTCAATATTTCAGGCATCTCGGGCTTGGCGGCCAAGACTTCTTATGCTATGTTCCTTTTGCGGGCTATTCAGCAAATGCAACTCGCTGGAGACGGTGAACAAGGAGGCGTAGCTTTCGTGATGCTTAACGTGAAAGGCCGTGACCTCTTGGGTTTGGACGAAGCCAACGGGGCATTGACCGCAGAAGATAGGTCCATCTATCAAGGGCTTGGTTTAGAAGCCGAGCCATTTGAGAACGTGAAGTATTTATATCCCTATTCCAAAGATGTGACGACCACTACTTACCAGACTAAAGCTGACTTCGATGCCCAAAAACACCAGAACAAGGCCAAGCAGTACAAATATACTTTTGAGGATGACCGCGAAAGCCTTGACCTACTTTTCGCAAATATTGATGACCCGCAACAGACCATTGACTCCATCGTGACCATGATTTCGACAGGCCAAGGAAAGTTTGGCAGCATTGCCAATTGGGAGGAGTTGATACAAGAAGTTTACGAGTACACAAAAAAAGGCGATGCAGGGGGGAGAGATAAAGAAATCTCGGTGCTTAGTTGGCGCAAGTTCTATCGCCTGTTCAGAAAAATACATGAAAAAAGCCACATCTTTCACTCCCAAGTAGTCGAAGCCAAAGGTGAGACACGCCTCCAAGATGCTATCCGAAGCATCCAAAAAAATGAAGTGTTCGTGATTGATGTAGCAAAGTTGGACCAAGAAACCCAAGGTTTTGTGTTCGGCGATGTCATGCGGGCTGTGTACGACCTCAAACTTGGTCAGCCGACAGGCCGCAGCGACGACGATATCCCGTCCAAAATTGTAATTTTTATTGACGAGCTGAATAAATACGCCTCGAAAGACGTGCCTCGCAATTCACCCATTCTTCGTCAGTTGCTTGACATTACGGAAAGGGGGCGTTCGCTCGGCATCGTCCTATTTGGTGCTGAGCAATTTAAAAGCGACATACACGATCGCGTAAAGGGCAACTGCGCCACCCACGCTTACGGACGAACTAACGCTATTGAAGTAAGCAAACCGGATTATCAGTTCATCCCTTCTGTCTATAAATCTATGCTCACCAGACTTAAACAGGGCGAGTATGTGTTGCAAAACCCCGTGTTCCGCTCTCTGCTCAACATCCGTTTCCCTAAACCTGTTTACCGACAATTCAAATAATGGACACACCCAAAAC
Organism: Saprospiraceae bacterium; assembly: GCA_046160345.1. Classification (GTDB taxonomy): domain Bacteria; phylum Bacteroidota; class Bacteroidia; order Chitinophagales; family Saprospiraceae; genus M3007. The sequence goes on along the minus strand of JBJXGO010000175.1, from coordinate 56,000 downwards.
CCCGATTATCGGGAAAGATGTCATCGAATCGCTCACGCTGGGGATGTACGAAGACTCGAAGTTCATCTTTCGAGAATACGTTCAGAATGCTGCCGACGCAATTGACAAAGCTGTATCTCTTAACCTAATTGAGAAAAAAGACGCGGCTATCCACTTGATAATTGATCCAGCCAAGCATCTCATTTCCATTGAAGACAATGGCACGGGCATAAGCCGGAGCGAGGTAAGCAGCATTCTTCGCAACATTGCTCAATCTACCAAACAGCGAGGTGTGGACAAGGGTTTCCGGGGTATTGGGCGACTTGGTGGGCTGGCATATTGCAAAAAACTGATTTTTGAGACTAGTTTCAAAGGAGAGGATACAAAAAGCATTCTGGTCTGGAACGCCGGTAAACTCAAAGACCTTATTAACAATCGCGCGGAGAAGGAAGAGGCTGCGCAGGTTATCGAATTGGTAACGGAAGTCGTCAATCAGGCCGAATCCAATGATGCACACTATTTTAAGGTAACTCTTGAAGGAGTCAGTAGCCCAGAACTGCTTAATGAACAAGAAATTCGTCATTATTTAGAACTGGTGGCTCCTTTACCATTCCATGCAAGCCGTTTTGCGTTTAAATCAAAAATCTATGAAGAATTGGAAAAGGACGGGTTATATTTGGACGAATACATGCTTTACCTTGGCAACGGCAAAGAGCCGGGAGAACAGCTCTTCAAACCATACAAGACTATCGTACACGGAGCCGACAACCACGATCCCGAAGACATCATGGACATCGTTTTCCTAAAAGAAAAAGATAAGTCAGGGCAATTTCTGTTTTGGGGTTGGTATGGCATTCGCGCGCGTACGAGCGAGCAGATAAAACCCATAAACCGCGAACGGGGTATACGCCTCCGCCAGAGTAATATCCAAATCGGCTTGGATAATGCCCTTCAAAAATTGTATGGAAAAGACCACGACCAGCGCTTTCATTACTACTTTGTGGGCGAAATCCATGCATTCAACAAAACGCTGATACCCAATGCCCGCCGTGACTATTTTGTGGAAAACGCTGTTTGTTACGAGATGGAAACTGCTTTAAAAAGTGAATTTCATCAACTCAAACGATTGTGCTATAAGACATCGGAGGTAAACAGTTCCGTGAGGGCCATACAGAATTTTGAAAAAGCTAGTGTTGAGTTTGAACAAAAACAGCTAGAAGGAGCGTTTTTGAACAAAGAAGAGCAACAACGTGCATGGTACGATTTGGAGTCACGAAAACATAAGGCGACAGAAGCTGCTAAAAAAATCGAAAAGACTCGAGAAGAGGTAGCGCTGGGAAAATCATCAGAGCATCTTTCAAGTATCATGGAACGCCTTGTCGGCGGGGAAGAAATTACTAAAGTGGCTGAAGCTGAAATGCCGACGTTGGTGACTAAGCCTGCTTTTGTGACCGACCAAATGGCCCGATTACCCAAAGACCAACGCAAACTTCTGTCACGAGTGTTTGAGGTCATTCACAGAGTGCTCGATAAAAACACGGCTGATAATCTTGTTCAAAAAATAATTGAAGAACTGCGATGAAACTGACAAAATTCGACATCGGAGCAGAAATCATTTCCATTCTCACGAAGGGGATGTACCCAGACCCACGTGATGCTGTACGTGAGTACATCCAAAACGCCGTAGATGCAGGGGCAGAAAACATAAATGTCAAAGTCCGCCTAAACTCAGTATCAGTTAAAGACGATGGTTCTGGCATGGACGGTGAGACACTCCGAAAATCTGTCCGCGTTGGCATTTCTGAAAAAAACCCAAAGGCCAATGTCGGCTTCATGGGCATCGGCATTTACAGCGCGTTTCACTTGTGCGACAAACTGACCATTCACACCCGCAAGTCAAACGAAAGTCCTATTCGTTTGGTGATGCAGTTTAAGGAGATGAGGGAGCACCTCCTTTTTCAAAAAGAACTACGCCTGATTAATAAAATAAACAGTGAGCAACTAACCGATTTACAAACACTTCTTGAATCGAACATCAACCTAACTGTGCTTGGTGATTTACCCGACGAGGAATTTCCTTCCGTCGGCACATTGGTTGAATTGGTGGGCTTAGACCCTATCTTATACGACTATCTGATTGATGTGGATAAAATTTCCACCTACCTTCGTGATGTCGTGCCGCTCCATTTCGAAAAGAAAGAAATTTTTAAATGGGGCGAGGAGATAGAGCAAAGAATCAACACTATTTGCGCCCAGCATGGGGCAGCATTCCACACTGTTAACTTGAAACTGCAAGTCAACAGCCAAACGCTTGACCTATTCCGCCCTTATCGAGATGTAGATTTTCATAACGACAGTCCCCAAGAGCCAAAATTTGAAGAAATTAAAAAGGATGGTATCTTCTTAGGAGTGGCTTGGGGATGTTTGAATGGATCTCGCAATAAAATTGCTGATCATGATAAACGGGGTTTTATTCTTAAAAAACAGGGGTTTTCAATCGGCAACCGTGAAAACATGGTCAGATTTTTTGGTCCCAGCAGAACTCATGTAGATAGGTATGTTGGCGAAATAGTGCTGGTAAATCCTGATATACTACCAAATGCCGCTCGAAATGATATAGAAACCTCGGTTTTAAAAACCCTTTTTAGGGCTGCGATGGAAGAAGAAGGAGGAGTTGCCTCACGTTTTAATACATTTTCCAATGATTATCAAGAAAGCGATATCGCAGAAAAACAATTGGACGAAGTCAATGCCGCTCTTAAAGAGATATTCGAAGATTATACCCCATACGAAGAAAACACCGATACTTTATTGGGCTTGAACACTCGAATAGATAATCTAGTAGACAATATCTCAAAAAAATTACAAAAAAAAATTAATCGCTACGCCCCTCATAGAAAAGAAGAAATTGCTCAAGCTCTCACCAGTGCAAAAGATCTACAAAAGGCAATCAAAGAGAGGTTTAATATTCTCATAAAACATCAAAAAACAAAAAGAATAAATCAGCAGACTAAACAAGTCGAAATCGCAGAAGGCTTATCGAAACTTCAAAGCGGTAGTAATCCAGCCCTTGTATTCAATAATCTATCGGAAGTGTTGAACGACTTGGATTTCGAACTAAGTGAAGAACTCCAAACGGCTTTCTCTGTGCTAGACGAAAAATTTGTGCAAGCATTGGCCAAGAACAACGCCCATTATCAGGCTCTACTTAATGAAACACACCAAGACCTGCTTCAACGCTTGAAACCAAACACCTGAAACCATGTCCCATTTTAACGCTGAAGCCAAAAAATCTATCCGTTCTGTTTGGTGCAAGTCCTTGATTCGGTTTTTGTCTGAGGCACTTCAAGCCAAATTGACTTATCTCGGATTACCTTCGGAACATCCCGAGGATATTCATGAATGGATTGAGTACCTTGATACGGTATACGCTTTTCAGTGTCGACTTTATCCAGAGCCTTCCAGTGACGAGCAAAGCCGGGAGCGAGTTTTAGAATTGGAATCTAAACTCCGCACACTCGAACGCCAGAACAAACTCTCTACTTTCACTGTCTTTGATGGCTACCTCGAAGAGGTGATACTGCGGGGCAAAGACAACAATCCTCAACCCATTCAATTCGGCCACGAGCAAGCCATTACGATTTACAATCTAGATTTTTGCAATCAAATTGATTCACCAAGAAAAATTGTAGTAAATGGTAAAACACGTACAGTTTTCAAATTCGACGTCATAAATGAATTACTACGCTATCAAAGTCAAGTAGACCAACTGCCCAAAAAGTTTTTGCTGTTTTTGACCGTCCATTCAGATTTTAACGACGAAAGTGTAATGCCACTTGTCATAGGAAAACTTAAAGATTATAACCTTAAACTTTCCCAAGCGAAATTGAAAGGAAAGGAGCGGAAAAGCAGGGTATTGAAAGCCTATATTTATGAAATATTACGAAACGCTTTTGAAATCTACCATTTTATTCCTGAGTTTTTACCGACCATCCGGTATAAAGGAACTGGAGATCAAGGCATGCTTTTTTTTACAGTCATAGGGACTTTTTTAAAGCCACATCCTGGCGGAGTTTTGACTCTCCAAAAGCCGGAAGTCTTTTTAAATCAGTCTTTTTTAAATGTTACTGATAAGCAAGAGTTCATTACTACATTGTTGCAGTCATTTGAAGAGACTCGTCCTAGAGCAGATGCAATTGAAGCCTTTTGCAAAAGTCAGACTTATAAAAAACATTGGATAAATAAGGTTAGTAAGTGATTTAAAACAGACTGTTTAAGGTTAAATTTGTTTTAGATTTGCCGCATGAATCGCAACATCCTCTTAGTCGAACCCAACTACGCCAACAAATACCCGCCCATCGGGTTAATGAAAATCGCCACCTACCACAGGATGCTAGGCGACAATGTGCGGTTTTTCAAGGGCGACTTGCGCGATTTGGTAGTGGATACCCTATGTGAGGAGTGTTTGGAGCGCTTGAGTAATATTGACTCCTCGGTGGCATGGCGTCACAAACAGCAGCCCATCCGGGCATTCATCAAAAATAAAAAAAGCCATCTGCTGGATGAGTTAGAGATTGAAAACAACCCTTACTACTTCCTTGTGCTCAACTGCCTTACGAGTTTTGCTGAGGCCTACAAGAAAAAAACTTACCTCGCCAATCCGCAATGGGACAGAGTTTATGTCACGACCTTGTTTACTTTTTATTGGAAAATTACTGTCGAAGCTATCGAATTTAGCAAAAGGTTGGTAAAAAGCCTGGATCAATTATTCGTCGGAGGTGTGCTGGCTTCGCTGCTTCACGAAGAATTGAAGGCAGCCACAGGCATCGAGCCCATGCAAGGACTGTTGGATAAGCCGGGTATGCTAGGCGATGACAATAACATTATTATAGACGACCTCCCATTGGACTATTCTATCCTCGAAGAGACTGATTATAATTATCCTACCCAGAGTGCCTACTTTACTTTTATGACTAAAGGTTGCACTCGGAAATGCGCTTTCTGCTCCGTACCCATACTGGAGCCGACTTATAAAAGCCGGGTAGCAGGCACTACTGACAAATTTGAGTTCATCAAGGACCGCTTTGGAGAGCAGCAAAATCTATTGCTAATGGACAACAATGTATTGGCCTCTCCTAATTTTGCTGACATCGTAGAGGAAATCAAAGCAATGGGCTTTGTTAAAGGCGCGATGTACACGGAGCCTAACCAGTTAGCAATTGCTGTTCGCAACCTCCGTGATGGCTATAATGACCGCGCTTACCTCAAACGAAGCCATCGGCTGCTAAATGACCTCATCAAGCGTGTAAAAGGTAAGTCTCGGCAATTGTACTATGACACGCTAGCCCATTATCAACTGCTTCGGATCGAAACCGTGACTAAAAAGAGCCTCCTTGACGTTTACCCGCTCATCTCAGAAATTTATGAAAAATATCGCTTCAAGCAACCTAAACAGCGGTTTGTAGATTTTAATCAGGGTACCGATTGCCGATACGTTACAGAAGAATTGATGCAGAAAATGAGCGAAATCCCGATTCGTCCGCTCCGCATCGCTTTTGACTATATCGGGCTCAAAAAGCAATACGTCGCAGCTATTGAACTCGCTGCTAAATACGGAATCGAAGAGATGTCCAATTACATCCTTTATAACTTTAAAGATAAGCCCGAAGATTTTTACAACCGCTTGGAAGTTAATGTGGAGTTATGTGAGCGACTTGGCGTTCACATCTACTCTTTTCCGATGAAGTACATACCCTTGTTTAAGGAAGAAGCCAAAGACCGCAATTTTATCGGCGATCACTGGAATCGAAAATATATACGGGCCATCCAATCTGTCCTGAATGTGACCAAAGGCATAGTTGCACCTGGTCGCAGTTTTTTTCAAAAGGCCTTCGGCAAAAATTTGAACGAGTTCCGCGAAATACTCCTCATGCCCGAAACCTTTATCATTTATCGCTACTTTTTCGAGTTTATTGGAAAAACCCACGAATGGCGAGAAGCCTTGAATGCCTTAAATGCTGGTGAGAGATTGGAAGCGGAATCCTTGATTTTAAGTAATAACTTTACTGCCATTGAAGACCTGACGAAAAATCCTAAAATTCAGAGCGTGTTGAAATACTACACTATCAGAAGGGAAGACATTGAGATTGATAAGGCTGAATACTCTGAGATGAAAAAGGCTTTTGACGATCTTATTAAATCTGATCCTTTCAAAAAGCTTACACTTACTTATGATTTTGAGTCGGCAATCGCACGCTCAAAACATCAATCGTTGATACCTGTTTGATCCTAATCTATCGAGGAAGGTGGAGTAACAGAAAGATACCCTGTTTGTATGCCCTCGCCAAAAAAACAAACCCGTGCTTCGGTTGTACCGAAATACGGGTTTGTTTTTGACTACCCAAAGGCCTACGCTCTTGACAACAACACGATCTGCTTTGACTGCACTTTGTCGCCCTGTTGGATACTCAACACATAATTTCCGGCTTTGTTATTGGAAATATTCACCTGTTCGTTGAACGAACCGCCGAATTTAGGCAGTTCATTCCGATACACTTCCCTTCCGGAAACGTCCAGAATGCGTACAACAGTCGGTACTGCTTCAGCCTCAAACTTGATGTTTATCAATCCCAAAGTTGGACTGGGATAAGCCTCAAAAACCTCCAAATTCAGGGTGTTTTCTACAGTTTGAGGGGCTTCTCTTTGTTCGATAGCCGTATTTTCTTCCAATACATCTTCGTTCACCTGGACATCTCCGGGCGTATCGCAAGATTTGAACCGCGCTTTGATGGTCATAGTGACATCATTGCGCAACACGGTCAGGGTGAATGCGTCGCCGGGTTTGTTCTTATTGCGTTCGACAAGGATTTCCTGATGATTGTTGACCGTTTGGCCGTTGAGTGCCAGGATAATATCTCCGGGTTGCACTCCGGCCGCTTTTGCGGGTGTATCACCAATTACGCCGTCCACACGGGCTCCACGACCCTCAAGTGCATTTTCACTGGTATAAACACCAATGAATACCTTGCAAGGATCCCTCTTTTCTGTTTGAAAGGAAAAAGAATGGCGGTCAGCACTCAAAACCACCTCTGTTTGGTGGGTTTCCCCATCGCGGATGTAAATAACTTTCACTTTGTCACCCGGTTTGTGGCTGGTCAGTGCATTGCCGAGCGTGGTACTGCCCGTTACCGTTTTCCCATCCACTTTCACCACCATATCGCCCCCTTGCAAACCTGCCGCTTCAGCCCCTTTTCCAGGAACCACGCTGCTGATGACCAAACCTGGTTCATTAACCCCATTATCTTCATATACGCCCAAAATGGTGCGTTCTCCCATTTCAAGCCCTTTGAATTTATCTTGCATGAGTTGATCCAATTCTACCATCCGAATTTCTTTGGCTTCCATTATCCTTTCTATTTTTTGCTGAGCCAGTTCCATTTCCTCTGCATTGCATGCTTTAAACCGGGCATTAATGGTCTTTTGGGCCCCTTCACGAAGGATGGTCAAGCTGAAGGCTTCTCCTTGCTGGTGTTTGTCGCGCTCCCGCAACAACTCGGATTGAGAGCGAACAGGCACTCCGTCCAGGGTAAGGATCACGTCTCCAGCTTGTATGCCATATTTTGTGGCTGGCGTGTTTTCTACGGTGTAATCCACTATTAGTCCCTCAGATACCGTGCTGGTGCCCACCCCGATAAAGGGTTTGCAGGGGTTGTGCTGGGAAAATTTGTGGGTAGTAGTTTTGGTGATATACTCCTGTGCTGGCAAAAATGCACTACAGGCAAGGAGAATCGCGGGCAGTAAGGCCCATTGCTTAATGGAAAGACGAAGCATAAGAAATAATTTTTGGTGAAGAACTGGAGTCAAAGACCATTCAAATCCAAAGATGTTGCATGGGCTTACTGCGCTACAATGGTACCGCTCCCCAGGTTTATGCCCTCTGAGGTTTTCAGCACAAACTGGTAGGCCCCATTCGGAAGATGATCTTGGGAAATTCGCAACTGGGTACCGCTAAAGGTGCTTGAGCGAACTTTTTTGCCCAAAGGATCAAACAATTCAAGAATGTAAGATTGTGAATCAGGTCTCTGACCGCTTATCGTAAGGAGCGTTGATTCGCGGAAAGGGTTTGGCGAAAAACTCAATTTCGGTAGAGGAGCAAGTTCTGGCCCGGTCTTGGTTACCAAAGGAATACCCACCGTGTGCAAGGTCTGGTTGGTAATCACCGGTGGATTGAAGTCGAAATAAATGCCCGCCCGATTTCGGATCGTTGAACCGAAGGCATTGCCACTTTTTTGCCCGATGGTAAACTGCGCAAACCCATGGGAGGCAGGCTCATTGATGTTTGAATCAGGCAACAAAATGTGCTCAAATATCAGCATCAAAGTGCCGGAGGGAGTCATCCGCAATTCACAGGGGTGACTTGTTGCGCCCAAATGAACAGATGCGGGGTCCAACAAAGCAGATAAGGTGTCACGAATCGTTACGTTAAAAGCCGTATCTGTGCCAGTATTTTGAAATCGGACAAGGTATTCCAACGTTTGCTCGCGCTCAATGTACCCCTGCTCAGAAAGGCCATCCGGAAATCCTTGTTTGTCGTTAGGATCATAGGCCCCAATATTTCGGACACAAAATTTGTCCACAAAAGGCCCATCATCATCATCATTTATGATGTTTAGCGGCGCTCCTCCAGCGGCTATTCCACAACCTTGTATTTGTGTGTGCGACACTACATTAAAAGGGTACTCTTCGGATTGTTCCGCATAGAAATCTAATCTTTGATGACCAGAAGCTATGTTTTTCGTAAAATGCTCCCCCGAATCCAACTGAAACTGACCGGAAGAAACGGCATCAAAAGGGAAGTTGAAATTGTTGAAATCAAGGGCATACCATTTTAAGGGCTGCAGCATATCAGCATCCCCTGAATTGTCAATGCGCAATTGAACGGAATCTCCCATACAAACGGCAGAAGTTACAAGATGTGCTCCGCTGAGCGGGGGGCAAAGTTCATCCGGGTAAATATGCGCCTCCAGACAATGAATATATCCCATGGCCGCGTTGCAAGAAGGTGTGACTTTGAGGCTCATATTACCATGACCGCCTACGGGAAGATTGCCCAGCTGGAAAGTATAGGTCTGTCCGTTTTGGGCTGACACAGGCAGGGAAGAACTGTTGAAATCAAGCAGAGAATCAAGCGTTATTTCCATACTTGCGTTGTCTGCCGGGATGGTTCCGTTGTTGCTGAAGTGTACAAATATCTGGCTTTCAAAACAGCGGCGCAGGAACGGGGCACTCACATCTACTTCTGCGTATGGGCATTCGGTGAGTATGCGAAGCCCCAAATCGGCAGAATCTACGATTCCAATGGCATTGTTGTTTGGGATGTTCGCGTTCGAACCGCAACTCAACCAGTAATCATTGGGCGGCACGACTGAAATCTGATAATCGCCCACATTCACAGGTACGATATATTGGCCTGCAGGGTTAGAAAAGCCATAAACATTTTGGCCATTTTTGGTGGCTTTTACAATTTTTCCCCGTAAAAGGGAGTCTGTTGAAGAAAGACTACAAGCACCATCCAAGTCGTGATAAGTCCTCCCTGAAAGCAATTTCACTTGTGTGGTTGGGGTAGTACTGCGGTAAATTCCGTCGCTCGTTTGGAGGTTAAAAAGATATTGGGAGGGGTTGAGCGAAATATCCGAAATTGAATTATATCCATCGCCAATGATGGGAAGTGGGTTGAAACTATACCCGCCATCTACAGAGCGCAATACAACATTTTCAAAATCGTGAATACCATAAATGAAACCGGCGTTGTTGACAATTACGGAGTATATCGGATAGATGGAATTGATGGGAATAGAGTCCCAGGTGCCTCCCCCATCCGGGGAGATAAACAATGAACTCGGCGACCCAGCCTCAATTCCATATAAAATGCCGTTTGGTGATACCACGGGAGGATATGGCCAAAGCGTTCGGTTAGAGATTTGTGCCCATGTTTGGCCCTCGTCAAGGGACTTGTAAATGCCGTTGTAATCAGAAAATATCAGGCTGCCATCCGGCATAAAAACGATCCCATCAAAATAAAAACTGTTGGATAATTGATTCCAGGTCTGGCCACCGTCCGTGGATGTAAAAAGCCCGCCCCATGAGGTTAAAAATATTTTCCCGGTAATAGGAGAGACCCAAAAACCCTCAAAACTTGAATTGTTCACCCCAGGTATTTGAAGCGTTGTATGCGATTGGCCCTCATCCGTAAATTTTAGCAAATCGAAACCATCCCAAAGATACCAACTGCCGTCTGGAGCAACCTGAAGCTGAAAACCATGCAAAATTAAAACGTCTTCGGTTATCTTTTCCCAGATCAAATCCCAGGAAGACCCGCTGTTTTTACTATAAAAAAGGCCATCTCCTGTGAGGGCAAGCATGTGCGTAGCATCTATATGTTGCAAGTTGGTTACGGATGACCTTAAGATGCCATTGGCCGAGAACTGCCAAGTAATCCCTCCATCATCCGAGCGTTGAAGGCTGCCATAACTCCGCACTCCAAAAACTTTTCCATCCGGAGTACTGCTAAATGCGCCTAACGGATTTCGGCCAGAGTCTTCAAGTGTCTTCCACGTATTGCCATTGTCGTCAGAATATTTTGAAAGATACCATTCAAAGGCAAAAAGACGGCCTGTTGGGCCCACCGCAACCGATACATCCCGCAAGCTATTCGGGAACATTGGGTCAATGCTCGTCCAAGTCGCGCCATTGTCCAAACTGCGCCAAATGACATCCTCGGAGCCCAAAAAGATGCCGCCTGTAGGCGAAAAAGCCGCCTGATAAGGCTGTAATTCCAATCCTTCAAGCATTACGCCCCATGTTAGCCCATTGTCTGAAGAGCGCCAAACTTTGCCCAATTCGCCGCTGGAAACATTGTCTTCCCAAGCATACAAATCACCCGTTTGTGGGTTGTAAGCAAAATTTTCGGCGAAGAGAACATCGCTGGCAACTACGTCCCATGTTTGTCCATTGTCTATGGATCGTTTGATGCCTTGATAAGTTCCGACCAATATTTCACCTGTAGGAAATGCAAAAATGGTATGAGGAGTAATGCTACCGATTTGCGCCCAAGTTTGGCCGTTATCGACAGAACGGAATATGTTGCCGCTCTTGCTTGCGTACAGATTTCCATCAGCTCCTACTACCAGGTGCGAAGACCAGTTATTGGCAGGGGTGACAGGCATTTTTTGCCAACTGAGGCCAGCATCTGACGAACGGTAAAGTTCGTTATCATCCAATATCATAAAAAGAAATCCTGGCTTTCCGGGATAGACAATGCTTCCCCCTCCAAAAGGCCCGCCTAATTTTTGCCAGGACTGTGCTGAAAGGGATACAATAGTTGAGAAGAAAAAAAAGAGGAGAAGGCGTAAATTTAAGTTCATGGTTTATTTGATTTGGGTGAACAGATTCTATTAAGTGCCGAGAAATATCTTTTTCAAATAAAAATCCTCTCGCTCCCGCATTATCTGGGCCGCCTCCTCGGTTTTATCTAAATATCCGGCCAAATGCAGCACGCCGTGCACCAAAACCCGGCAAAGTTCATGCTGGAAGGCTACGCCAAGCGACTGGGCGTTGTCAGCTACTCGTTCTGAACTTATAAAAACATCTCCATGTATAGCATCTTCTGCATAAGGGAACGTGATAACATCGGTATAATAATCGTGCTCAAGGAATTCCAGATTCATTTCGCGCAGGCGTTCGTCGGAGCAGAAAATATAGCTGACTTCTATGAATTCCTTGCCTTCGGATGCTGCAACACCCAGGAGCCAATCTGTAAGCATTTGTTCATCGGGAAGTTCGAACTCTACATCTTCAAAATGAAAGGAAACCGGGGCCTCTGGTTCGTCGATGGGCAGATCGGGGAATTGCATTGTTTGTTATAAATTTAGTAGGCAATAATTTTTCAGGTACAGGGAATCATTCGCACCGTAACAGAAGTTGTAAGCCTGCAGCCACCTTTGGTCGTCACGGTAACTTCATAGGTCCCCTCCTTACGCACCCGAAGGAAGCGGTCTTGTACACCAGTATTCCATTCAAAATGTTCATAATCGCCTTCTGCTTTCAGGATAGTTTCTCCGCCTTCACAAATGGTGGTCGGGCCAGAAATATTCACACCGGCAGGCCCGGAAACGGTGAAGCCTTTAGGTTTGGATTCGATTGGATCCTGAACGGGCGCCGGGTTTTCTGTTTGGGCCTGAAGCGCCAAAGTGGTGCTTGAACAGACAAAAATCAGGACTAAATGAAAAAACAGTTGTTTCATAATCAATATATTGTGGCAGGTTTTTTAAAAAAATGGATCCTTACAGGCGGTGCAAATAACCCACATTAAAAAAGAGCGGGCTGATACTGGCATCTACATTGTCGTTGGTTGATAAATTGGAAAGGCTGTATTGATAACGCGCTTCGACTTTGATTTTACTGTTTGACTCGTTCTGACTCTCAAATGTCCGTATTTGTTGCTTACCCGGCAAATTGAAATCTGGGTATTTGCAAAAACATCTTAGCACTAAAATCCGTTTTGCTATAAAACTAACCTATGCGTTCGCTTATCCTTGTCCTCTTCGTTCTTTGTTGGCATTCTGCAGGTACTGCACAAAATTACACCACGGTTAAAACGACTTCTGCAAAAGCGCTTTCTTCTTATAATGCAGGTAGTGACGAAGCAAGGCACGGACAGCCCGCCATCGCTCAGGGGTATTTTGAACAAGCCTTAAAAACTGATCCAAATTTCATAGACGCCAAGCTCTCCCTGGCTGATAATTTCGTCACACTTCGTGATTTTTTCAAAGCCGAAAAGTTTTTCGAAGAAGCCATTGCGATGGACAGCACGTACGCGCCTGTGGCCTTTTTCTTTTTGGCACAGGTAGAATGGGAGTTGGACAAATTTGCCGAATGTGCCTTACATTCAGCAAGTTATCTCAGAACGAACCCTAAAAACGAAAAAAGGAAACTAGTCGCCTACCGCTTGCTGGCCAACGCGCAATTTGCTGCCGAGGCCGTCAAAAAGCCCCTCAGCTTCGAACCTAGATCTTTAGGAGATTCCATCAATACCAGATGGATGGAATACTTTCCTTCGCTTACGGCAGATGGGGTATTGGTCTTTACCCGTCGTGACGCTGGCAGCGATGAAAACCTGTATCGCAGCGAACAAAAAGAGGGTGTATGGGAAAAGGCCAAACCGCTGGAAGGAATAAACACCTCTGATTATGGCGAAGCGGCCCAGGCAATCAGCCCCGACGGCTCCTGGCTCGCGCTTACTTGCTGCAACAGAGAGGACGCTGGTGCTCAAGGCGCCTGCGACCTTTATTGGTCGCAATTAAAAAGTACTGGTTGGACCAAACCCGTGCCCTTCAGCAACAGTTTAAATTCAGCCATCTGGGAATCTCAACCAAGCATAGGAGCCGACAACAAAACCATTATTTTTAGCAGAGGACTGGATGGGAATGATCCACCCATTGCTCTGTGGCAAACATCTCGAATGGCCGGGGGCAAATGGCAGGAGCCTCAAAAACTGCCCGACCATATCAATGTGGGTGGCAAAGTGCAAACTCCTTTTCTCCACCCTGACGGACAAACACTCTATTTTTCCTCCGACAGCCTGCCTGGCATGGGCGGCAGCGATATCTTTTTCGTTCGCCTCGACAGTAATGGCAGCTGGGGAAAACCTCAAAATCTGGGCTATCCCATCAACACAAAAGGCGAAGAGGGCATGCTCGTCGTGAGCCTGGATGGCCGAACGGCCTATTTTGCCAGCGATCGGCCAGGCTGCCAAGGCGGGCTTGACATTTATACCTTTGAGTTGCCCGTTTTTGCCCGCCCGCAGCCAGTCACTTACGCAAAAGCACAGGTTACCAATGCAACTACTGGCTACCCCATTACCGCAAGGGTAGAATTCACGGATTTGAAAACAGGAAAGGTTTTTGTGAACGCAAGTACCAAATCCGACGGTACTTTTCTTGTGTGCCTGCCTGCCGGAAAAGATTACGCGCTCAATGTGAGCAAGGATAAATTCCTGTTTTACTCTGACCATTTCAACCTGACGGGAAACACGACCATTGACAAACCATTTTTGTTAAACATTGAACTTCAGCCAATTGGAACAGTCTCCACTGCTGCTGGGTCAATGTCAACTCCGGTGGTGCTGCGCAATGTTTTTTTTGAAACAGGATCTGCCGAACTTCGCCTTGAGTCCTTGATTGAGCTGGACCGGCTTGCTCAATTGCTTTCGACAAGCCCTGAATTGAATATACAGATCAATGGCCACACCGACCATGTTGGCGACGATGTGCTCAACCAAACACTTTCTGAAGCCCGCGCCAAAGCAGTACAAGACTACCTGTTGAGCAAAAACATCGCCCCTGAGCGTTTGCGGTTCAAAGGTTTTGGCGAATCCATGCCCCTGGAAACCAACGATACCCCGGAAGGAAGGGCCAGAAACAGACGAACGGAATTTGTGGTGTGGTGAAAGGAGCTTTTGGCTTATTTATCGACGTAAAATAAATTTCTCTTCCACCGGTCCTTCAGGATTATCAGGATTTATCCAATTAAGCACAAGCAGCGTATCGCTTAAAGATTCAATTTGATAATCATCCACATTGAATCCATGGGCAAGCACGACCCGAAGTATTGTTTCATTTTCTTGAAATTCCCAATTTCCATAGAAAACAAGAAGCCCTGTATCAACATCACAGGGGTCACCATTTTCTTTTAGTTCAAATTTCATATCCGTCTGGAAATTCCAAGTATCGTCCTTCTCACAAGGGCGAGCAGCATCATCAAAAACACCATCTTTATCCCAATCTTCCAGATATTCAGACTGTATCCACGCGCCATTCGTAAGTGAAACCGCTACTTGCGACGGGGTGTTTTTTTCACAAAATGAACAGAAAATGACAAATATGGGAAGAAAATATTTTATGTTCTTCATCATACAGAAATTTAGTAATGAAAGTTAACGAACAATAGAAAAATTGGCTTGAATGGGGGTAAGATCTGATGCAAAAGCTTGCATCGTGTAAACTCCATTAGGCAATAGGGCAATGTTGTAGTATTGGCCATTGGAGTATAGATAAGTATCCATAACCATCGTGGACCCTCCATTAGCAGAATAAACCAGGATGTGTACACCATTTGGATCGGTAGAAACAAAATCTTCTGTTTCGCTTTGGGCAATACGCACCGATATTTGGTCAATAGCAGGGTTAGGAGATATTTTTATCTGTCTTTCATGGTTTCCACCGTCATCACAGGTCTCAAAATTGATATCCATCACTTCTGTATGATTGCCGCAAGGAGATTGGACATTCAAGGTGAGAACAATGTGCACCGGAATGTCTTCCCCTATAGGAACAATACTAATAAAGTCTATGTATGGCCCTACTTCTGTCATGCCAATTCCAGTAGCGGGGTCAATAGCAGTCCAACTAAAAGAAAGTTCTGGAAGAGCCGTTGGCCCTTTTGCAGTTGCTGCAAAATCCCCATTGCATGGAATAATATAAGGATCAATTGTGTAACGAGGCGTTTCTGTAAGGAGAGGTTGATGATAGGTCAGATGGCATTCATCATTGATCATAACTGGCTCTGTAGTAAACACCCAATAACCTTCTTCATCTCCTGTCGGAGAAACAAAAGTTGTGTCTATGACAATTTCTGCTGGAATGCCATTTATCCACTGCTGTATAGTTTCAACATTGTCAAAATCGGCCTCAATAAAAGATGGAGTCAATCCGGAAGGCACTTGAACATTCGTGCCATTTGTTGTAGGAGAAATGATGTTTAAATTTGGGCTGCCGCTCCACAAAAGATTTTGAGAAGGAGGTGTTGTGTAAGGGTTGATTTGATAATGACCTGTATGGCCAGGACAAAGTGTGGTTGGCCCCTCGATTTTATCTTCTCCCAAAAACTGTCCTCCAACAAGCCCTTCACCTTGGCCTTCAATGCTGTTCGGATTATAATAGGCAGTTTGTTGATCTGGGTAATGCAACATGTAAAGGTTGTATAAGGCCATGAAGTCCAATCCATTAAACTGACGGGATGCATACCATTCATGCCAGACAGTACCACCTCCGACACCTTCCCAACGTTGACCCAGCCAATTGGGGGTATTTGGGCAATCAAAATCTGGGTTGTCAGGGTTGTTTTCAAAATCAGCCCTTTTATAGCAAGGCCCACCACATGGTGCAGAACAAAGCAATTCTTCAAAAAAAGCCCGATCAGTTGGCACATTGGGTTCTTCTGGAAAAAGCAGGTTGTTTGCAAGCAAGAATATCTCTTTGTCATAATTATCCATGGCACCTATCACTTAATCCCTGGTTGGAGCGGCTATCCATGGTGTTCCGGGCACTACAATACCTAAAGCCGTACCCACAACCAGTAATCTGGCGCCAACAGGGCCAATACCCGCAATTAACCCCCCAACACCAGGGTTGCTATTGCTCATATTCCCAATATCCTGTCCAAAAGCAGTGCCTTCCAAGAAAAATATAGCATCCTGATTGGTTGCTATGGCCAAATCCCCATATGCATTCCAAAGCAACTTGTCTCTTTTCTTGATTTTATATATCTCGTCATCGCATCCGCAGATATAGTTGTTCATTTGAAGCACCCCGGCATAGGTAGCAGTCATATTCCCTCCTTGTTCAGCCGAGATATGTGCTTCCTTCCAACAGCATTTGTCTGCTCCAGGCCAATTTATACGCCTTTCGTTGTTGCTTGCAACACTGGCTAACCCTCTGGAAATATCTTTAGCAATATCCAGCACATTAAAAGCATTTCCATCGCAGGTGCTTACGACAGCGTTTTCCGGGATATACCTTTTGACGAAGGTTAGCCCCATCATAAGCGTAATTAATTGGTCCTGACTGATAAAATCTTGTTGTCCTGCCAAAAAGCAGGCTTGACTGAATGTTGTGCTGCATGGAGGATTTTGTGACATTGCAAAAGAAGAACCCACCAAGTCAATATTCCATTTGTCTTCCGAAGGATCATGCAAAGCCTCTAGGTCTTGAACAGCATCTTCACGTACAAAAAAACCTGAATAACCGCTTAGATTAGGGGCAAAATCGCAACTGTCAACACATGGTGTATCAAGGTCATCCGGTGCAGGATCGTGCAAAGAACCACTTGTATATTTTGAGCCGCACAAGCAATCACCTGTGTGCGGAGGTGCAAACCCCACACTACAGTTTTCAACTTCAAAATCTGCTGTTATCTCGTCGTATCGCTCATCAGCAAGGCAATTAGCCATCATGTCTAAGCGGCGGTAAGCTTGCAGGGCAAGGAAAAGTTCTTCGAGTGTTCTCTGCGCCTCTTCTTCTTGTCCGTTTTGTTGGAGCAAGGCGTACTCGGAGGCCAAGGTTATCCAATACCAGCCCATTTGGTGAGGGGTTTCAGATCCCAATTCGAGAGAGTTGTGCTTTGAATTTCCAACAGGGTTACCCAGATAACTTGTTCCGCTTATTGTTGAATCAGAATGATTTGCACAATTTGGATCATACCATGGATTGGGAGGTTCCCCTGGTTGTGGCACATAATTTCTAATGCCCATACCAAATCCTCCATCCGACGACATGCTTATGCTTGTGGCAGGTAAACTTCGTCCATTCAAAAATCTAATTCCACAACGAGGAGTAACGCTCGTATCATTAGTAGTGATGCCATCGCCAATACAACCGCTTGAGTCCCGATCAATCATTATAAAATGCTTGTTGAAATTTTCTCGATATTGCCAATATTTAGCCGTGAGAGATTCTTGTGTGCATTGTTGGGCATCTATATTTGGAATAATTCCCAAACTGATTATTGAAAAACATACTGCACCAATAGAGGAGGGTAAGCAGAAAAAGAAACGTAGTGTTTTCATAAAAAATATTTTAAAAGTAATGTCGGTATTGAAATAGGAGGTTGGTACAACTGCAATGACAGAAGTCTAGCAGCCGTGAACGGTAAAAAAACAAAGATGGGTCTTCTGGTAAAAAATGAATCTAGAAAGAGATGCTGTAAGTAGCGGTATCCCCCCTCGCTAAATAGAGAGAATCCTTGTAAAGAGATTGGGCAACAGAAGAGAAATGACTAAATCCCCAATATAGGTAGATTTCTTCGTCAGATAGGAATGGGTAATCTACCGTATCAAGACTATTTGACTCAACAAGATAAGGATAAGGCTGTGTAATAACAAAAGGAAGACTTCCATATGCTTCAAGAAGCGTCTTGCATTGTGCCTGTAGGTAAACGGCCTTCTCTTGTGGCAAAGTGTTGTTATAGATGATCCTTAAAAGTGCATCCCAAGGGTGCATTTTAACTTCAATATCAGTTATGTTTTCTATTTGATTGATTATCTCAACTCCTGGTCCGTTAAGACTAAAACGAATCAGGTAACCAGATTTCTTTATTTCAAGTCCAGAAATATATTCCTTAGAGGTATGGATAAGTTTAAATTTTCCATCTGAGTCAGAGATAATAAATCGCAAACCATGGTGGTTGGTTCCCTCATATAAACTATATGTTACACTTGCACCAGCAATAGGCATCTCAGTTTTTGAATCTACTAAAAGCCCATTTATAACAACTAAAGGTATCGGCTCAGGGTCTTTCCCACAAGCGTAAAAGAAAAATCCAATGGATAAAAAAACTGGAAAGTAGCGTGTAAGTATTCGGTTCATAATAGGATGAAAATTTGGCAAAGAGCGGAAAGTATAGACAAAGGTATAGGTAAATTTTTCAGAAAGTTCGAGCGAAGTGGGACAAAATTATCGGTCAAGCGCATAACTTTACCACCTAAACTCATAAATATGCGCATAGGTCATAATCTGCGGCGTTTACGCGAATCCAAGGGTTGGTCCCAAGAGGCATTCGCCCTGATGGTAGGCGCATCGCAGAGTACCATCAGTAACATTGAATCCAATAAACAAGACGTAACTTGGGAGCAAATTTAGCTGTACTCCTCCAAACTTGAAATTACGCCAGAAGAACTTATCCATCAGGATGCCCCGGTTTTTAACAGCAACCACCAGCAAGGAGGCCATGCTAACAACTATATCATCCAAAACGGTGCAGATGCTGCCATTGTTGCCAAGGACGAAACCATAGCCGCATTACAAGCATTGCTGCGCGAAAAGGATTTGCATATTCAGCTTTTGGAAGTAGAGATCGCTCGTCTCCAAGGGACGAAGTAGCCTCATTTATACTCCAAAATATTCAAATGCCGCGCACAAAACTCAGCGTCGTGCGGATCGTTGGAAGCAATTACCACCAGGCGATCGGCGGCATATTCTGAAATCAGTTTCTTGTACCACTCCACGCCTTGTACATCGAGGTTGGTGGCGGGCTCGTCCAGGAGCAAAACGGGCGTATCGGAACAAACGGCGAGGGCGAGTTTGAGCCGTTGTTTCATGCCGGAGGAAAAAAAGCGAATCTCTTTTTGGCGGCTGCGGGGCAGTGCGAGCAGTTCGTAAATGCCGGCAGGTGTAAAACCGGGAAGGAAGGGCTTCAATCTGGCATGAAAGCGAAGGGCTTCCTCGAGCGTGAATTCTTCGATGAGTTCGATGTAAGGCGCGGCATAACTAACGTGCTTGTACACGGCTTCTTCCTTGACCCTAACGCCTTGATAATCAAAAAAAACATCCCCCTTTGAAGGCGTAAGATGGCCGGAAAGCACCTTGAGCAAGGTTGACTTTCCGGAACCGTTTGGGCCTAAAATTGCCCAGCGTTCTCCGGACTGTAGCGTGTCGGTTATCCCCCGGAAAATCCATTCGAGCCGGTACCGTTTGCCAATGTTTTGCAGTTGAATGGTCACGCCCTGTAACCTTTGATGAGGCCCCGTTTTGAATTTCGGGCAAATTCGAGGATTTGGGCTTTATGCTCGCTGTCTGGAATTTCGGCCTCAATGATATTCAAGGCTTTTTTGACGCTGTTGCCACGAACATATAGTATCCGGAAAATATCCTCAATATGATGCATTTCCCCCGTAGAGAAGCCTCGTCGGCGCAAGCCAATGGAATTGATGCCTGCATAAGAAAGCGGTTCGCGGGCTGCCGTTATGAATGGCGGCACGTCTTTGCGCACCAGCGAACCTCCCCCGATCATCACCTGTGCTCCTATGCGAACAAACTGGTGTACGGCTGCCATGCCCCCCAAAGTGGCCCATTCGCCGATTTGGATATGACCGGCCAGGGTCACATTGTTGGCCAGCACTGAATCGTGCCCGATATGGCAATCGTGTGCAATGTGGACGTAGGCCATGATCAGGCAATTGTCGCCTACGGTGGTTTTTCCGCCAAACCCCAGGTTGCCACGATTGAGCGTGGCACATTCACGGATGGTGGTGCCGCTTCCAATAAAAAGTTCGGCGGGTTCCTCCAGGGGCACTTTTGTTTGTGGTGGGGCACTGAGGACGGTACCGGGGTAAATGCGACAGTTTTCGCCAAGGCGTGCACCATTCATAATGGTTACATTCGGAGCAATCCAGCAGTTGTCTCCGATAGAAACATCTGCTTCAATTGTGGTGAAATTGCCGATCTGTACATTGTTGCCAATACGGGCGTTTGGGTGTACGTCGCGATAAGTCATTGCTTTAGAATGGGTTATGCCACTTTCGCTTCTTAGCGCCAGCGTTTGGCGATCATAAAAAGCCCAGATGGATAAAATGGTTCAGGCTCCTGCTGCCGGTTCTTTGCTTCGCCGCACAATCTGTGCGGTAAGTTCTCCTTCCGAAACGATTTTGCTTCCAACATACGCGGTGCCTTGCATGTGCACAATACCTCGGCGTATGGGTTCTAGGAGCTCCATCTTGAGTATCAACGAGTCACCTGGCATTACTTTGGCTTTAAACTTTGTATTGTCTATTTTGAGGAAATAAGTGTCCCAATTCCCTTTGTCCGGAACGGAGTGCAGCGCGAGTATGCCGCCTGTTTGGGCCAATGCCTCTATTTGCAAAACACCTGGGAACACGGGGTTGTTGGGAAAATGCCCCAGGAACAAGGCCTCGTTCATAGTCACATTTTTCACGCCCACAACATGCGTGTCGCTCATTTCAATTATTTTGTCCAACATCAGAAAAGGGTATCGATGTGGCAAGATTTCCATGATGGCGTTCACGTCAAGCAGGGGTTCTTTTTCAGGGTCGTATTTGGGTATCCCGATCAACCGTCGTTTTTCCAGGAGTTGTTTTTTGAGGATTTTGGCAAATTCAATATTTGCAGTGTGGCCGGGCTTGGTGGCTACGATTTTTCCACGTATATGTTTGCCAATCAATGCCAAATCGCCGATCACATCCAGCAGTTTGTGCCGCGCAGGCTCATTGGGGAATTGCAGTTTTACGGTATTCAGCACCCCTTCAGTTTCAATTTTAATGCTGGGTTTGCCCATTTTTTTGGCCAGATTATCCAATTCATCCTGGTCCATTCGCCGGTCAGCAATCACGATAGCATTGTCCAAATTTCCTCCTTTTACCAAACCGAGGTCGAGCAATTTTTCCAATTCGTGCAAGAAGACAAAGGTGCGGCAGGGGGCAATTTCGGCAGTATAATCAGCCATATTGTTTAAAGCCGCAAACTGGGGTCCCAGCACTTTAGAATTGAAGTCGATCATGGTCGTTACCTCAAAGTGGTCAGCGGGCAGGGCCAGGAGTTCCGTCCCTGTCACCTCGTCTTTGTAGGAAATTGGTTCTGTTATTTCAAAATACTCCCGATCCGCGGCCAATTCTTGTCGTCCGGCCTTTAGCAAAGCCTCCACAAATGGCATGGACGTGCCGTTCATGATAGGCATTTCAGGTCCGTCTATTTCGAGCAGCACATTATCGTAGTCAAGCCCCATCAGTGCCGAAAGCACATGCTCAACGGTAGAAACCTGGGCTTCGCCTGTTTTGAGCGTGGTGCCTCGGTTGGTGGAAAAAACGAGTTTAACATCAGCGGGAATAACCGGCTGCTCCGGCAGATCGATACGCTGGAAACGAAAGCCGTGGTTTACATCGGCCGGTTTAAACGTCAAAGTCACATTTCGGCCTGTGTGCAGGCCCACCCCACTAATCGAAACAGGGTTTTGGATGGTGGATTGCTTCATATTTCGGATGTTGGACGGCAGATCTCTGGGCCTTGAAATACCGGAAAATAAATTGATGATTTGAAAGCCATGAAGTTATCATGGGCAATGAAGTGTTTCATTGAAAGTTAAAAAATCATTGCCTGTCAAATCAGCGGGCAAAAGTACAATTTGAAACTGGTAAATGAAAAGGGCTTTGAATGCTGGATACCTGGACATTCCTTATTGGGCATTGGACATTCTCTTGGTCTAATGGCCCGAATAAGGTGTACGAGCCACAATGCTGCGCCCCAAAGTCAGTTCGTCGGCATACTCAAGGTCGCCACCAAAAGAAACCCCACGCGCTATGGTGCTCACTTTTACACCCAGCGGCTGAAGTTTTTTTGAAATATAAAAAATAGTCGTTTCCCCCTCAATTGTGGGGCTTATAGCCATAATGGCCTCCTTAATTTCGCTTTGGCTGGCGCGGGTTTCCAGCGATTCAATATTCAAATCAGCGGGACCAATTCCTTCAATGGGAGAAATTATGCCCCCCAGCACATGATAAAGCCCCCTAAACTGGCTGGTATCTTCAATCGCCATCAGGTCTCGGATATTTTCTACGATACAAAGCAGGCTGCGGTCGCGGCGCGGATCGGTGCAGATTTGACACAGCTCGTTGTCCGAAAGGTTGTGGCATTGCCGACATTCGCGAATGCCTTCGCGCATGGCAGTTAGTGCTGTTGCGAATTGCTCTGTCACCAATTTGTCTTGTTTGAGCAGGTGCAGCACAAGCCTCAAAGCCGTTTTGCGCCCAATGCCGGGAAGCGAGGCAAAGGCTTCGACAGTTTTTTCGATGAGCTTGGAGGAAAAAGTCATGGGGCAAAGTTAGGAACCAGTCAATAATAACTGGTTACTTAGGAACGTGTGAATAATAACTTGTTACTTTCAGGTAGATTACTTTTTGCTCAGACAACTATCTTTTTGTGCGAATAGTGGGGTCTTTAATCAAAAAGATGGGCAGTATGGGCGGAAAGGAATCAGATGAAAGTAACAAGTTATTATTCACACGTTCCTTAGCAAAAGGGGGATTCCTGATTTCAGAGAATTAACAATTTTTCTGTTTACGGCTTTCTCCAACGCTCCAAATGCCGTTTCACGCTTTCTTTGTTCTCACGATAAACCTTTGCGCCACGGGTAGCGGTTACGATACTGCAAGGCACTTCTCTGGCCACTTCCCGCTGAGAACAGCCCCGGTCAAAAGACTCAAAAATGCGCCAGCGTTCGAGCATCATTGCACGTTCATTTTCGGTAAAAGTCAAATGAAGAAGCTCGTTGAAATCGCTTTCAGAAAGTGTAGTTTGAAAAAGTTCGTATAACATGATACAGGAAAGGCGAGAAATTATGGACTAAATAGAAATGCAAACTTCAGAAAGGTTTTTGGAATTTTTGCCCAAATGTAATGCCGTGCTATGACATGACAAAAAACGGGACGCGCATCAAGCCCGTTCCAGGTTTTTATAATACCTCGGATCGGAGTTAATACGCATCCCGTTTATAGCCGTTTGAATGTGGTCTTATTGTTCGAATCGCTTCATAACCAAACGGTTGTAAAAGTATAAACCCTCAAAACCACCAGGCGGCGACCCTGCAAAACAGCGATTCAATCTTAGTCCTTTTTCATCGCTTCTTCAACCATAATTCGCCAGTTTGGTCGAATAACTGGTGCTGGGGTCTGGCCGTTTTGCTTCTGCCACTCGCTTTTGTCGATGACCGTTAGCGGTTTAAGTTTCGCTTTTGAAAGCGCTGCATTGATGATAGCCAGGTCTTTTTTAAAGTATCCATCTGCTTTATCGTGGGCTTGTTTAAGGTCCACACTCAGCGTTTTTTGACCGTCCAGTACCGATTGGGTGGGCATATTATCCGAAAACTCGGTGTAAACGTACAATTTCCCAATCTTCGCACGCAGTTGTTGTTCGCCTGTAATGCCTTTTGACTCGATGGTTTCGGTGAGTGTTTTTCGAAACGCTTCCAGATCAGTGCTGAGTTGGGTCAGTTGCGTTTTCAATTTTTTATCCGTTGCCAGGGCTACCCGTTGATCCGTACTGTCTTTAAGGTTTTGAACCTGGGCCACCAACAAACCCAGGTCTTCTACCATTTCGAAAAGGCCATCAGAAATGCCCCGCTTTTTGGTATAATCCATACCTGGTTGCAAGGGGTCGGGGATAAGTTGCAGGGTTCCCTCATCCACGGTATCTCCTGCTCTAAGTCTCACCTTGTAAGTGCCTGGAAGTGTCAGACGGCCAATGAACCCTGCGTAAACACCAAACTCGCCCTGAACCAAAACTCCTTTGGCTGCCTTGGGCGGAGCCAGGCGCATATCCCAGCGAACAAAATTGATGCCTTTTCGCTTGGTACCCGGCATGGTAGCAATCACTTTGCCCGATTCATCCAATATTTCCACGGTCACATCGCCAGTATTGAGGCGCTCTTTCAAATAATACGGAATGGTTGCTATTTCCGGGGCATTCGGACCGGCGTAGGAATCGGTGCTTGGAAATGCTGTACCATAGTGTCCGCTTGTTACAGGAGTAGGGCGAGTGGGCAACAAGGCCAGCTCCTTTTGTAAAACCTCGGGAGTAAGCCTGCGCAATGGGGAAATATCGTCGATGATAAAAATTCCGCGACCATGGGTGGCGAGCACCAGGTCGTTGGTCTTAGGATGGATCACCATGTCCCGAACTGATACATACTCAGGTAGTCTCGACTTATAAAGCACCCAGTTTTGTCCGCCATTTGTGCTGATATAAAGGCCGAACTCCGTACCTAAAAACAGCAGATCCTGATTTTCCAAATCTTCTACGAGGACGAAAGCATAGCCCTGCAGCACCTTGTCAGAACTTATATTGGTCCAGGTTTTGCCACCGTCTGAAGATTTGGCGGCGTAGGTTTTCATATCGCCGTAAGCGTGGTTGTCGAAAGTTGCATAAACCACATTGCGGTCAAAGCGACTGGGGGTAACTCGACTTACCCAGGTACCCGGGGGCACGCCCGGGATGTTTTTGGAAATGAGTTCCCAGTTTTTTCCGCCATCGCGGGTTACTTGGATGTTCCCATCGTCTGTGCCCACAAATATCAAATTTTCGTCCATCGGCGACGGGCCAATGCTAAAGATTGTACAATGGTTTTCAGCAGAAGTGTTATCCACCGTCACACCACCACTTTCGGCTTGTTTTTGTTTTTCCTTGTCGTTGGTAGTTAAGTCGGGCGAAATGCGCTGCCAGCTGTGCCCGCGGTCGTTGGTTTTGAATAAATATTGTGCGCCAATGTACAGGGTACTCGGATTTACGCTTCCCTTGACAAGGGGGGTGTTCCAGTTCCAACGATATTTTTCTTCGCCTTTATTGGGCTGAGGCTGAAGGAATTGCGATTGATTGGTACGCGTATCCACTTTCGCAACTTCCCCGCCCTGGCTTTCGCTAAAGATAATTGCCGGATCCAGCGCATCTGGTTGAACCCAGAAACCGTCGCCACCCCCTACGTTATCCCAGTCGCGGTTTTCGATACCACCTGAACTTTGTGAAGGGCCGCGCCAGGAGCCATTGTCCTGCAATCCGCCATATACATTGTAAGGAGATTGTTCGTCAATTTGCACATGATAAAACTGCGATACGGGCAGGGTGTTGAGGTGCGTCCATGTAACGCCCTGATCGAGGCTCATGTAAACGCCACCGTCTGTGCCGAGGTACATGTGACTGGTACTATTTGGATTGATCCATAGAGCATGGTGGTCTGAGTGGACCCAACCGCCTGCGTTGGATGCCTCGCTAAAAGAGTATCCGCCATCCACACTGGTTGAAAAAGTAAAGGCTGGTCGGTACACTCGCTTAGGGTCTTTTGGATCCACCACCAAGGTACTGAAATAAAAAGGCCGAGCGGTCACGTTGTTGTTAGCGCTTTGATATTTCCAACTTTCCCCTCCATCTGCTGAGATGAGCAGGCTTGTTTTTTCACTTTCTACAATGGCCAGCATATTGTCGGGTGCACTGGGAGCCAGTGCAAGCGCAATTCGTCCAAATTCGCCTGTTGGGAGTCCGTTGGTTAGTTTCCGCCAGTTCTTGCCGCCATCAGTACTTTTGTATAGGGCACTGCCAGGTCCACCGGATACAAAAGAATACGGGCTGCGGCGAAACTGCCACATAGAAGCCAGCAAAACATCGGGATTGCGCGGGTCCATGATGATATCTGCACAGCCTGTTTTTTCGTCGGTGTAAAGAATTTTTTCCCAGGTTTTGCCGCCGTCGGTAGTTTTGTAAAGGCCACGGTCGGGACTGTCACTCCATAGTTTGCCAGGAACTGCTACAAAGACGGTTTTCGCGTCCGTTGGGTGGAGAATAATTTTTGAAATATGTTCGGAGTTTTCGAGGCCTACACGTGTCCAGTTCCGGCCAGCATCCGTTGTTTTGTACAAACCCAATCCGATGGCGACACTGTTGCGCATATTGCTTTCGCCTGTACCGACCCACACGGTTTCAGGATTGTTTTGATCAATGGCCAGGCAGCCAATGCTTTGCGGATGTTTTTCAAAAACAGGCTCAAATGTAAATCCCGCAGTCGTGGATTTCCACACACCGCCTCCAGCTGTTCCGATGTAAAGCGTTTTTGGGTTGTTGTTGATCCCGTCAATCGCGGTGATCCGGCCACCCATTACGGCTGGTCCAATACTGCGGGCCTCCACCGCGCCAAAAGTGGAAGAGCTTAACTGGGATTGAGCATTTAAACCTATGCAAATGCAGGAAAAAAGAAATAGAGTTAATTGTCTCATTTTCAATAAGATAAAGGCATTAAAAAACCGCAGAAAATCAGAGGAGCAGCCGCTGCACGAACAGTCTGCGTCTCCGCACTTCTGCGGTTCAATTCAGGTTGGATGTTGAAAAAAATTACTTGGCAGGGGCTTCAAATACTTTCATATCCACGAGCGGGTTAACGACAACCGAGGTTATTGTGACCGTAGAACCGCCCATATTCGGGTCTGCCTGTTGGATGGTGAACGGGAACACGAGTCCATCCTGGTTTTTAAAATTAGAATAGACTGTAGCCGTTTCCGACATTTTGCCGTCAACTTCTTCTACCCGGATATTCTTGATCTCATAGAAAGTTGCAGGGTCGAAGAATGAATATTCTGAACGCTTTTCGCCTTTGTTGATTTTGATTTTGACGGCTTCAACGCCATCAACATCTTCCGTACCAACATACTCAACGGTGTAGCCTTTTGCTTTGTAGCCTACGAGCGTTCCGTCCACATCAGTCATATCCTTCATAGATTTTACTTGATCGGCGGTGAGTGGCTCAGGATCCATTTGGTTGGCAAATGGGTTAATGGACCATCCAGCATCACCATTAAGCACGGAGGTTTGGGTCATGCCCATTACTGAAACGTCCATACGCAGCGATTTGTCGCGCACAGCCAGCATGTTCATCATGATTGACATGCCCGGAGCGCCGTCAGCCGAAATTTTAGCTTCGGATTTCACTGCTTCTACCCTGGTCCAGTTGTCGCCACCAATAGCAGTAATGTGCTTTGCTACAATATCTTCTGCATTTTGTGCTTGAGTGAAACCGCTGAAAAAGAATAGGAGTCCAGCAAAAGAGAGCGTTTTTTTCATTGTTGTAATTATTGAATTTGGAAATGTTTTGCCTTGGTATGGCATGTTTTTTTCGGACGCAAAGGAACGAAGTGTACCTTGAAATTAGCGTTAAAATTAGATAAGCAAGCGTAGGCGAAGGATAAAAGAAAGCGATTTGGCGTACCGACCGTTTTAATAAGCATCCAAAATATCATAGTTGAACCTTAAAATCCATGATTAAAATGCCTCTAAAACCAGCATGCTTCCAACTTTTCGCGAAACCAGGTGTTCCATCCTCAATTTTTCCCTCCTTGCCCCTGAGGTTTTTTAGGTTTGCCCCTTGCAATGTCCTTAGATACAATCAAACAACCTATCGCTGCAGAGCTCGACACCTTCGAGTTGCGATTTCGCGATGCCATGCGGAGCAAGGTGCCGCTTTTGGACAAAATTACCTGGTATATCGTTCAACGCAAAGGAAAGCAGGTGCGGCCAATGCTCGTGCTCCTGAGTGCAAGGCTTTTTGGGCCAATAGATGAGCCCACCTATACAGCTGCCTCTTTGATAGAACTCCTGCACACCGCTTCGCTCGTACACGACGATGTGGTGGATGATGCGAACGAGCGCCGGGGCTTTTTTTCAATCAATGCGCTTTGGAAAAACAAAATTGCCGTGTTGGTCGGCGATTTTCTTTTATCACAAGGATTGCTTTTGTCTGTTAAAAGCCAACAATTTGTGATGTTGGGACTGGTTAGTCGGGCCGTGACCGAAATGGCGGAAGGGGAATTGATGCAGATGGAAAAGGCGCGCCGAATGGACATCAAGGAGGAGGTTTATTTTGAGATTATCCGACAAAAAACCGCTTCTTTAATCGCAGCGGCATGCTGTGCCGGTGCGGTAAGCACAGCCCCTGGCAATGAGGAAATAAAAGAACGTATGTGGCTCTTCGGTGAAAAAACAGGCATGGCATTCCAAATCCGCGACGACCTTTTTGATTTTGGCGATGATGATATCGGCAAGCCACTCGGCATTGATATCAAAGAAAAAAAGATGACTTTACCGCTCATTTATGCGCTCAATCAGGCAGAAAAAGGCGAACGGCACCGCATCATAAACATCGTAAAAAACGAAAGCCACAAACCGGAAAAGGTGGGAGAGGTAATTCAGTTTGTGCGCCAGAGTGGGGGGCTGGACTATGCCAGGGAAGCCATGTATCGGTACCGACAGGAGGCTTTTGATTTATTGGATGCCGCACCTGAAAGCGAAGCGAGGCAGTCCTTGAAAGATCTGTTGGTATTTGTGACGGAGCGAAACCGATAAGTTTTTTGCTGGTTGTGGTGCTTGTCCCGCATTGGGCAGGACAAGTGTTTTTCAGCATACTACTGGACATTTTCTGAAATCGAGACCTATAAGGTTTCCAAAAACCTTATAGGTCTAGGGGTAAAACAAAAATGTCCAGTAGTATGGTTTTTCAGACACTCTTTAGTATTGAACCAATTTAGTAACTGAAAAACTGAGGGCATATTCAAGTTTCGTAACTTAGCCTGGCACTTTAAAGTCAATCAAAATATTACATTCTGAAAATGGAACACAGTAAAAATTTGCCACAAGAGCAAGTTGAAGCACTGTTAAAAACCCTAAAAGCGCGTTTTGAGAAAAACATGGGGCGCCATACTGGACTTGAATGGCCCAGCATCCACAAAAAACTGAAGGAGCATCCTGAAAAATTGTGGTCGCTTCGTGTTATGGAAGACACGGGTGGCGAACCGGATGTTGTGGGCTATGATGAGAAAACCGGCGAATATGTTTTTTATGACTGTTCTACGGAAAGTCCTAAAGGCCGCAGGAGTTTGTGTTACGACCGTCAGGCATTAGAATCCAGAAAAGAACACAAGCCGGCAGACAATGCGCTTGATTTGGCGGTTGATATGGGTATTGAGGTTTTAACCGAAGATCAATATCGCGCAATGCAGAAACTTGGAAACTTTGACACAAAAACCTCAAGCTGGCTGAAAACACCTGATGATATCAGGAAACTCGGCGGTGCCATCTTTGGAGATTACCGCTTCGGGAAAGTTTTCGTGTATCACAACGGTGCTGAATCTTACTATGCGGCCAGAGGGTTTCGTGGCTCGCTAAGGGTATAAAAATCAACTCTTGAACTCCAGTAGTACCCGTTTCACTTCCTCTTGAAAATCCAGCTCATCATCATCACAAAATTCAACCTCGACCGGGAGTACATAGATGGGAATCTCGTTTTTCCAAAAAAAATCCCGGTGCAATTCGAGCCGCATGGCATCCTTTTCTGTGGTGAGTATGATTTTATTGCGCCCGTGCAAACGCTCGAACCGCCGCATCATATCCCGAAGTTCGTCCTCTTTGAAAAAGTGATGGTCTTCAAATTCAAGCGTTTGTGCGGATTTTACGGAAGCGGCCAAATGCTTCAACAAGTAGTCGGTATTGGCAATGGCGCTTACCAGCAATACATCGGTATCCAGATCCAGCGGGCGGCGCAGGTCGGGGCGC
The DNA here is from genome assembly GCA_046160345.1 of Saprospiraceae bacterium. Taxonomy (GTDB): domain Bacteria; phylum Bacteroidota; class Bacteroidia; order Chitinophagales; family Saprospiraceae; genus M3007. Next base: position 25,815 of record JBJXGO010000175.1, on the reverse strand, counting down.
AGCAAGTCATACGGTATGTCATAACGGTAGCGGGAAAAAAACACTTTCTGGCGCGGAAAAGGGTCGATTTCCTCTATCAAATTTTGCCGTTCCTGAATTGAAAAATTCGGCGGGCATTTGGTTACAATGATGATATCAGCTCGACGATAATTGTATCGGCCTTCCCTTAACCTGCCAGATGGAAGCAGCCAATCTCTGGTAAAAGGGTGCGCAAATTCGGTTAGCAGAATATTCAGGCCTGGTGTGACGGCCAGGTGCTGAAATGCATCGTCCAGCAAAACACATTGTGTCTCAGGGTTTCTTTTAACCAGTTCCGGAACACCCAAGGCCCGGCTTTCGCTCACACAGACAGGCACATTGGGAAATTTTCGCTTAAACTGCAAAGGCTCGTCGCCCACCATTTCAGCATTGTCAATGGTCGTGACAGGCCGGTATCCCGTAGTATTTCTCCCGTATCCACGACTTAATACCGCCACTTCGAGGAATTGATCGAGCCATCTGATCAGATATTCAATATGGGGAGATTTGCCAGCGCCCCCCATAGAAAGATTGCCCACTGAAATTACAGGAAGGTCAAAACGTACACTCCTTAAAATGCCCACACGATATAAGAGGTTTCGAAAACCTACCCCCAACCCGTAAAGCAAGGCAAAAGGCAGCAGCAGAATGCGAATGACGATATCTTCAGACATAATAAAAACAAAATCCCAGAGACTTGCGATCTCCGGGATTTTTTTGTGGTACCTCCCAGAATCGAACTGGGGACACATGGATTTTCAGTCCATTGCTCTACCATCTGAGCTAAGGTACCTAGCCTGCTGAAAAGCGGACGCAAAGATACATTTGCTTTTGTTAATCAAGGAAGCAGGGTTTAAATTTTTTTAAAAAATCATTCTTGTAACTTTGCGCCATGTTTCGGCTAATTCTTCTCTGGTTGGCTTTTTTGGGCTTATGTGCAACGGCACAAGGACAGAACTCCGCTAACCCATTTGAACTGCTGCACCGGCTTCCTAAAGAACTGATTGGGTCGGAATCCAAAATTCTTCTTCCTGCCAACCCTTTTGACGTAGTACCCCACCGGGTGCCTGTAGCGGCTGAATCGCTGGCTGAAAACAAAACGGAGGCATACAGGCCATTTGCCGTGCTTCCGCGCGGTGGCGGACTTTCGGGCGGCATGATGGCATTTCTGATGCTGTTGGCGTTTTCTTTTCTTACTTTTTCTGTTGCAACCAATAGATCAGCGGTCGGCAAAGCATGGGGTGGCTTTCTGAGTGAAAACGGATTTTCAGTTGCTCAGCGAGAGGCATCAGGTTTTGTGGGCAATACCCCTTACTATTTATTGTATGTTAACTTCCTTTTCAACGCCGGGATCTTCATATTCCTTGTTGTTCATGCTTTTCACCAGGATACCTATTACAACCTTTTATTTTTAGGGTTTTGCCTGCTTGGGGCTGTAGTAGCTTTTCTTTCCAAGCACGTTATCCTAAGGGCGGTGCGTGCATTGTTCCCGGTAGGAACCGAGTTGCGGAAATATAACTTCTTGATTGTCATTTTCAATTGTGTTTTAGGGCTTTTTCTCGTGCCCTTCAACCTGCTTATCGCTTTTTCAGCAAAGCAGGAAAGTGACCAGTTGTTTTTGGTGTCCTGGATGTTAGGGCTTATGGCTATCTTTTATTTTTACCGGGTCCTGAGGGCAATGCCGATTGCAGCAAAATTTTTGTCACAGAGTCCATTTCACTTTTTATTGTACCTTTGCACCGTAGAAATTGCTCCGGTATTGTTGTTGGTAAAACTTGCATTGATGCAAACAGACTAAAATTCATGATTTTTTAGCGTTTTTATACGCCAAATTGCATTCAATACCGAGGATTCCAATTTTACAAACTGTTCAAATCTCTCACAAATTTCACACAAAACGCACTCCCGAATGTCTGCAACTGCAAGTGCTGCACCTGTTCCGGAATCCACCCCCAACAAAGTTCAGAACATCCTCGTTTCCCAAGGCGAACCTGCTGTGCGTACAGCATACGACGAAATCGAAAAACGCTTTGGCGTCCATATTGATTTTGTGCCTTTTGTAGCGGTGGAAGGCCTGACTGAAAAGGAGTATCGAAAAAACCGGGTGTATCCAAACGATTACACCGCCATCCTTTTCACGAGCAAAAATGCTGTGGACCACTTCTTCAGACTTTGCGGCGAAATGCGCATCAAAATGTCTGACGAAACTAAGTATTTCTGTGCCACTGAAGCTATTGCGAACTACCTTCAAAAGTTCATAAACTTTCGAAAGCGCAAGGTTTTTAACGGAACCAAATCTATTCTCGACCTGAAATCCTACATCCAGCGCAACCGGGAAGAAAAATTCTACCTTCCTTGTGGCGATCAGGGGAACCCTGAGGTGACCCGATTTTTTAAGGAGCTGAAGGTGCCGCTTCAGGAAGCGGTAATGTATCGAACCGTCAACAACGACCTTTCAGGGTTGAAAGACATCAAGTACGATATCATCGCTTTCTTTTCAGCCAACGAAATCAAGTCCATGTTTGAGCAATTTCCGGAGTTCAAACAGGAGGATCGGCGTATTTGCGTATTTGGAAGAAATGCTTTAAACGCGGTCACCGAACGTGGCATGAAGGTGAATATCCAGGCTGGTACGCCAGAAGCGCCCTCTATTGCAGTAGCGTTGGAAACCTATTTAAAAGTTGCAAATAAGGGCTGATTGACAGTCGTTTAGGATAAACAAAGAGGCCGATTCAGCATAGCATGAATCGGCCTCTTTTATTGTCTGGGATTACAATTTGGGGCAGCTGGCCAGGGTATCCTTAATACTCGTCCTCATTGAAAAAGAAGTCGTCAGACCGAGGGTAGTCCGGCCATAGTTCTTCGATACTTTCGTACTGCTCGCTGTCGTCTTCGAGTTCTTGCAAGTTTTCGATAACTTCTATCGGGGAACCTGAACGTATAGCGAAATCAATCAGTTCGTCCTTAGTGGCTGGCCACGGAGCCTCTTCGAGGTAGGAGGCCAATTCGAGAGTCCAATACATAGGTGGTTCTGTTTTTTAATAAATTTGGAAAATTAGGATATTGAGTTATTAAGATCCTGTAGGAAGGGCAAAACAATAGCTCAAGGCCTAAATTTGTTAACATCAAAGAATGAGCATGGCATCGCCATAGCTGAAAAAACGGTACTTTTCTTTTACTGCCTGATGATAGGCTTCCATGACAAGGTCGAAACCGCCAAAAGCCGAGATCATAATAAGCAGGCTGGACTTTGGGAGGTGGAAGTTGGTCACCATACTGTTTGCGATACTGAATTCGTAAGGCGGATAAATAAACTTGTTCGTCCAGCCTTCCACCTGCTTTAGCATTCGTTCAGCACTCACAGAAGTTTCGATAGCCCGCATAGTGGTCGTTCCAACAGCGCAGACCTTTTTGTCAGCAATGATGCTTTTGTTTACCGTATCAGCTGCTGCTTGAGGGATTTTAAAATATTCGGCTTCCATTTTGTGCTTCGACAGATCTTCCACATCAATCGTGCGGAAGGTGCCCAGCCCGATGTGCAAAGTGACTTCTGCAAAATTCACTCCCTTCAGCTCAAGGCGCTTCATCAGTTCGCGGCTGAAGTGAAGACCAGCAGTTGGGGCCGCAACAGCTCCCATTTCTTTGGCATAAATAGTTTGGTAACGCTCCCTGTCAATTGCTTCAGGCTCCCGTTCAATGTATTTTGGAAGTGGTGTGTTGCCGAGCTTCACAAGTTCGTTGACAAAATCCTGGTCAGTGCCGTCAAAAAGAAATCGAATGGTACGCCCGCGAGAGGTTGTGTTGTCCACTACTTCTGCCACAAGCGCATCATTGCCATGCTCGTCTTCAAAGTAAAGTTTGTTGCCTACACGGATTTTTCGGGCAGGGTCCACCAATACATCCCAAAGGCGGGCATCGTGATTGAGTTCCCGCAGCAAAAACACTTCGATCTTAGCACCGGTTTTTTCTTTTTGTCCAAAAAGCCTTGCCGGGAAAACCTTCGTGTTGTTGAAGATCATGGTATCCCCTTCTCCGAAGTAGCCGAGAATGTCTTTAAATATCTTGTGTTCGATTTTTCCTGTTTTGCGGTTTAAAACCATGAGGCGGCTTTGATCGCGTTCCTCTGCAGGGTACTGGGCCACCAATCCGGTGGGAAGATCGAAATTGAACTGGGATAGTTTGGTACGCATAGTTTATTTGTCAGGTACTCAGGGATCTTTTGGAATTTCAAAAAACCTTTACGAATACCTATTGGGCAGTTTTGATTTTAAGAAAAGTGCTTTTTATAGAAAATTAAAGGCCTTTTAGGATTTATTTCAAGGTTTGAAATACTTATCTGCAAATGAAAACGGCTGCAAATGTAAAATTTCCAAACAAACGAGATGTATTTGAAAAAGTTTTAGGAAAATTCAATGAAAAATAGCGCGTTTGGGCTTAGCCAATTTGGCTGTTCAGAACCTTCTCAAACATTTAGGCAACGGAAAAACCTTTTTCGGCTTTTTTCCGCTCAAAATCTTTGAGGTAAACCTTGCGCAGGCGGATACTTTTAGGGGTCAGTTCCACGTATTCATCTTCTTGAATGTACTCCAGCGCCTCTTCAAGCGTAAAGCGTTGGGCTGGCGGCAAGGAGGTTTTATCGTCGGCGCCAGACGCACGGTGGTTGGTCAATTTTTTTGCCTTGGTAACATTTATGACCAGGTCCATAGGCCGGTTGTTTTCCCCAATTACCTGACCTTCATATACTTCTTCGCCAGGTTCGATAAAGAAGGTGCCGCGGTCTTGCAGGTTGTCCAGAGAATAGGCAAAAGCATTGCCGTTCTCCATGGAAATCAGCGAGCCGTTTTGCCGGCCACCGATCTCACCGCGCCAGGGCTCATAGCCTTTGAACCGGTGGGTCATAATCGCCTCTCCTTGAGTGGCTGTCAGGATATTTGAACGCAGGCCAATGATGCCACGCGCTGGAATTTCAAAACGCAGCAAGAACCGGTCGCCCTTAGGCTCCATGCTATTCATCACCCCCTTGCGGCGGGTTACAAATTCGATGCACTTGCCACTAGTTGATTCTGGCACGTCGATGCTGAGTTCTTCTATTGGTTCGCACTTTTGGCCATTGATCACTTTGGTAATGACGCGCGGCTGGCCGATTTGCAGCTCATAGCCCTCGCGGCGCATGGTCTCGATCAAAATGGAAAGGTGCAACACACCCCGACCGAACACCATGAAGGAATCGGCAGAGTTGGTTTCTTCCATGCGCATCGCCAGATTTTTCTCAAGTTCTTTTTCCAGGCGCTCCCGAACGTGCCGGCTCGTTACAAACTTGCCCTCTTGCCCGAAAAACGGCGAATCGTTGATGGTGAAAAGCATGGACATGGTCGGCTCATCAATCGAAATGGGCGCAAGTGCTTCCGGATTGTCGAAATCGGCAATGGTGTCTCCAATTTCAAAACCATCTACCCCAACCACCGCACAGATGTCGCCAGCTTCAACCTCTTTCACTTCTTTTTTGGCCAGGCCATCAAACAAAAACAATTGCTTGATGCGGTGTTTCAAAATTCGGCCGTCTTTTTTGCACAGGCTGACAGGTTGGTTTGCCACCAGTTTGCCACGCAGTAAGCGACCAACTGCGATGCGCCCGATAAAACTTGAAAAGTCCAGGGAGGTCACCAGCATTTGGGTATTTCCTTCGACAATTTTAGGTTCCGGGATATATTTTACGATGTCTTCGAGCAGCACAGTAATGTCGGAAGCGGGGTTTTTCCAGTCGTGCGACATCCAGTTGTTTTTAGCCGAACCAAACACAACGGGGAAGTCAAGTTGTTCTTCGGTGGCGTCGAGCGAAAACATCAGGTCGAACACCTGTTCGTGCGCCCAGTCCGGGTTGCAGTTGGGTTTGTCAACCTTGTTGATAACCACAATTGGCTTTTTGCCCATTTCCAATGCTTTTTGCAACACGAAACGGGTTTGGGGCATAGGGCCTTCAAAAGCATCAACCAGGAGCAGCACACCGTCAGCCATGTTGAGCACGCGCTCTACCTCGCCACCAAAGTCAGCGTGGCCCGGGGTGTCGATCACGTTGATTTTGGTTCCTTTAAAGTTGATGGAAACGTTTTTGGAAAGAATGGTGATGCCACGCTCACGCTCCAGGTCGTTGTTGTCGAGCATAAGATCGCCTGTCACCTCGTGTTCTTTGAATATCTGAGAAGCGAGGATCATTTTATCTACCAGGGTAGTTTTACCATGGTCTACGTGGGCGATGATTGCGACGTTGCGAATGTTCATTATGGAAAACTTATTGATGAGCGATGGCTATTGGAGAATCAAGAATTTTAAAAATGATGTTTGGCAATCGGCATTTTTTGGGCCGCAACAAAGAATTTTTATTAAAAAATCGTTCGAATTTCCAAATTTTTATGAAAAACTTGACACTTGCCCAAACGGGCCGCAAAAGTAGGTTTTTTTTTCTCAGAAAAAAAGCATCTGGAGGCAAGTATTTGTTAATAATAGGCGAAGCACAAGCGCGGTTTGATGTTTGGAATGCGCGTTATCAGGCAGAAGAAGGGTCTATTTATACTTTAATCCGGTTCAGGCACAGAACCCTATTAGACAACCATAAGTTGCAAAATTTGTTATTCGTGGCAAAATTTTTGACCCATGCGCCTTTTCATTTGTTTGTTTTCTTCCTTGTTTCCACCTGAACTTCAGGTCGAATTCTCAAATCTTCAGGAAGCAAAAGGCAGTTTGTATGTGGCAGTTTACAACCGCGAAGATGCTTTTTTGAATGTTCAACAGGTTTATGCCAAAAAAATCGCTCCAATTGGGCAAACTGGAACGCTAAAACTATCCTTGGCCAATTTACCATCTGGAAAATATGCCCTGAGCTGTTTTCAGGACCTCAATGGAAATGGCCAGTTGGATACCAATTTGTTGGGCATCCCTACTGAACCCTATGGATTTTCCAAAAATGCGCGGCCAAAATTGCGTGCGCCAAAATGGGCAGAAGCGGCTTTTGACCTGTCGGGATCAGGAGGCACGATCAAGGTACGCTTGGAGAAGTGGTGATTATTATCAGTGAGCGTGGGCGCGGTTATTTTTTTGCTAATACCACTGTTTTTGTAGTTAGGTAAAGGCCATCCTTTCCTAAAAGGGTCATGAAATAGATACCATCGGGCACTTCTCCTAAATCGAAATAACCGTTGGTACACTTCTGCTCGAATATCAGCTTGCCGAGTAGGTTGTGGATGCGTACGACAGTTTGGGTGTTATCGGCAATTCCGCTCCAGCGAAGGATGCCTGTGGTAGGGTTTGGGAAAATTTGTATCGTTTCTTGCGTTGAAAGATTTGGGTTCATGAGGCTCACCATGGGCGCATTTATTCCAAGTGTATCGCATGCGCTACCCGGCACATCGTAGAGGCGGTAGTTGGGGTAATTAGGAAGGGTGCGAACGGAGTAGATGGCCAGATCCAACCCTCTTTGTTGAAAGCCAATAGTCTGGTCATCTGGGTTGTTGATGACATGGTAAAACTTGCCCCTTCCCAAGTTGCTCAGATAAATCTTTCCATCTGGCCCATACTGCATCAGGTGCAGGCTTGAACCGAGAATGTCAGGTGAGCCGACAACGGTGTCCAGATATGATACGGGTAGTGTCATGTCTGCTTCTTGAATAGACAACTGGGTCGAAACAAGCAGCCGGTTGCCATCTTTACTGAAAGCCACGCCGCCGCCGCCAAAGGCATAGGGTGGCATAGGCATAAAACGATCATTAGAAAACTGCCCCACACATCTGTCAAAGTCCATAGCAACTACTCCGCAATGTTGTTGGCGGGCATATCGAATTCCATTGGGAGAAAACGTTGAAGAGCCAATATACCGACAAGACAAGGCTTGCCCAATTTGTTGCACACCCACTTCTTGCAGCCCTGAAGCAGAAAACAATAGCCTGTGATACTTGTTTGTGCCATATTCTGGAAAAACCAGCCACCAATCCCGTCCATTTCCATGGCGAACTGCGGTAAATGGTTCGAAGTCCCCATCGGCCACGATATTATTCTTTGAAATTACGGATCCCTTGCCTCCATCAAGGCTCATATCCACCACCGTGTAGTAGAAAGGCCCGTAATTCAGCTTTCTTTCCGAGCCATACTTTACCCCCATGTGGAACAGATAGTACAGGCTTGGATTTTCTGGCAACTGTAGTATCATCGCTCCCAAGGGTGAGGCATAGCCGCTTGTTGGGCAAGTCCAATCGTGCATTTCTCCCGGATTTATTCCTTCGCCGTTTGGCATGGTGTCTCCGGCCACATTGGCAATGTGGCATCCGTTCGTATAGAAAAGGATGTTGCCCAGTGTGTCGGGCATCACGGCCATCGTGCTTTCAAAGTTCATGTGAAGGTCTGTCTGGTTGATTAAGACAAGCCCATTTTCAAACTTTAGGAAGGCATTACCATACCCCGGTTGGCCGGGAAAATCGTTGATACCATGAAGCCAGATTTGGTCGGGCAGCACTTGCGAGAACAAGAGGCTCGGAAGGAAGAGAAAGGATAAAAGCAAGCGCAGAATAGTCATACTTTGTTGTATTTGGGTCATGATGCTAATCGTGTTTTGGTTCTTGATGTGAAGTGGGAGTCAACCTGATCTGTCGCCGCTGCTCCATTTCTTTTAGCATCAGCGTTTTCATGTTCAAAGGGTTGTAGTCCTCTTGAGCGGGCTGTCCATTTGGAGCAGGGATTTGAAAACCCGGCGGCAGTTTCAACACTTTGATTTCCTCTGTTGATTCTATCCTGCGATTTTCTGACCACGGCACATCCTTGAAGCCGCTGCCCGGAGCTGTCACAAACTCAAGTGTGTCGCAGGGGGAGTCGAGCCACTTGCCGAGGCGGTAGTTGGGAAAATAGCAGCGAGTCTTAAAGGTTTGGCGTGGAAGTTCAAGTCCACGTTGTGTCATGTCGTTGGCAATCAAGGGAAAATTAGGCCGATTGATGACATGAAAAGTCTTCGAGTAGTTCAATGTAAGATAATATAATTTATTATCCGAAGCCAGCTCGGGCAAGGAAAATCGAGTGTAGGATGTCGTATTAGGATTTGTCCCATGGTCATAACGCCCAATGGTATCAAACGAGATGGTCGTACTATCAATTGTCTGCATATCCAACTGATAGACCACCAAGTGTGTGCCTGCATAGAAAAAGCGTCCATCTGGAGAAAAAGCATTGGTGGATGTCCAAAATTCTGGAGGCTGATATGGCAAGACCCTTGGGTGACTCAAAAGACCGGTACATCGGTTAAAATCAAAAATCCAGAGGCCCGATACTCCATCATTGCTGATAAAGATGGTTCCATCTGGAGATGCTTTACAATAGCCATAATCTGTGAAAGAAGCAGGGGCTATAATTTGTTCATGTTTGAAGTGAAAGCCCTCTAGGTCTATCAAAAAGATCAAGTATTTTTTAGTAAGCATATCCCCCACCACCAACCACCAATCACGTCCATTTCCATGTTTTATGGCAACCGGACTGGGCAAATCTCCTTGAGCAAGGATTTGGTTTTTTACAATTACCTTACCCAAACCCCCATTCTGAGTCATGTCAATCAGCGTATAGTAAAGAATAGGAAAGGGGGTTGTTGGGCTATAACTTGCAGAAGTATGGATAATGTAATAATGGTTGGGCAATCCCGGGGCAGGGATAGAAATCCCACTTGTGATACTGGGATAATCAGTAGGGTAATCTGTCCAAACTGGTCCCGGGTTGATGGTGTCCCCTCCTTCCATGATGTTGTGCAGACGGTTTCGTATCTGCCGTCCGTTGGTGTGAAAAAGCAGATTGCCAGTAGAATCGCTACAAAGGATGCAATACAGTCCAAAATCATGCTGTACATTTTCAAGAGTAAACTCTGGGTAGCCATGCTCAAAGTGGAGCAAGGTGCCGTTGTTGTTGCTGGGGGTATTGAAGTTGTACCCAAATATCCAGTTGTTGTCGTGCATTTGAGCCGATACAAATAGCAAGAAAGTATGAAAGACGAAAACTGTGTGTAGGAGTCGCATACTAAAAACATAAAATTCTGTGCTGCTGGTGTGTTGCCAGCAGCACAGAGATAGGTGAGGAAAGAAATTAGTGGCTAAAAACGATCTTGTTTCGGCTCAGGATATGGCCTTGTTCCAGCACTTCCAGGAGGTACACTCCTGCGGGTACATTAGCTTCAGTAACATTCAGTGCATCATCAGAAAACATCCATCCGCCAACCACGCGACCACTCAAATCCACTAGGCGTATCGCGCCATTTTGTATGCTTCGGTCAAGTTGTATGTTGAAAGACCGCTCTGCTGGGTTAGGAAATACCTTGCCATTCACAGGATTAGCAGACTCTTGACTGGATAGGGAGCGGCCTCTTTCCAAGCCTTCCGGGCAATCTTCTTCTTTATGACTGGGCTGGCCGAGGACCAATCGCGCCAAGACGACCCCAATACCGCCTTCATAGCGACACTGGTTGGCAATAGACGTCAACTCTGCAGATTGTTGAGGCGTAAGCGATTCGATATTGTTAACATACTGCTCCAAAAAGATGTGCAAATCGGACTTTAAATTTTGCTCATGGGTGTTAGTGACCGTAATACTGTCCAAGTCTGAAAGCAATTGCACGGCAGTAGCAGTAGGGACATTTGTAGAAAGGGATATCAAGCCATCCAACACTCGTCGAAGTTTGCCAAGGTTGTGATTATAATTTTCGAAATACCAAGACGCTTCCATACTACCTACAGGCCTAAGAGTCGTATCTTCAGTCATGCGTTGGTAGAGCAAAAATGCTGCATCCCAAGTGTTGGCAGCGAAGCCATTCCAGGGCAAGAAAGTGCCTTCAATGATAGCTCTTTCGCTTAAATCAAGGTCGGGGTCAGGGTCTGTAGTTGTTTCTGGGCATTCAGTAAAGGGCAACGGCCCACCAACAGAAGAGATAAACCAGTTTTCATCAGGGTCTATGTTCTCTACTTTCCTTGGATCCGCCCAATACGCTGAACTTGTATTGTTCGTGTGAATAGTAAAAAGAGACCTTTGAACTTGAAATTCGTGCATTGGGTCGTTAGGGTCATAGCCTGAATATATCTTAAATACCCCAGTACCGTTCCACTCGTTTAGCTTCTTGAATTGCCTGCCTATGACAGCTCCATTTTCCGCCAGATCAATTCCGTAGTAAGAATGAGCATTGAAGCTGTTGCTGCTTAGAACGGAACTGTTGCAATCACCATAAAACTGCATCCCGCAGGCAAAACCGTCCAGGTAATTGCAAAGGTATTTACAGAAAGGAGCGTTTTCTGCTAATATACAACATTCGGCTTCGTGTTGGGTAGCACCTCCATCTGTTCCAAAAAAGTCGTTATTTATCCAATTGAAATTGTTGCATCCTGACATTTGGATGCCAAGAAAGGTTCTAACTGAACTTGTAGTACCCTCGTCGTAAAACTCATTTCTTGATCCTTCTCCTTTATTTATATTTTGCAAAAAAACCGCATGAGCTGAAACACCAATGGGAGGGGGTACTGAACGGCTTCTGAAATAGAATTTATTGTCCCAAAAGCTAAAACCTTTTCCATCTATTGGGGACGTGGGATCCACAGTTAGGTACTGTCTAAATCCGGCAAGCTCCCTGTTGTCGTCAAACGTGCAATTTTTAATCTCGAATGTTGATAATCGCACAGCCCCTCTTGCCCAAATACCTTTCTCATTAAAGCCTTCAATGATGCAATCTTTAACCTTTAAACTACTGGGGGCACTCATTTTACTGCTAAAATGTATTACACCTACCTCATTATCTTTAAATTTTGAATCATAAATTTCAGCACTTGAGTTAGACAAATAGACACCTGTATTGCCATATTCAATGGTGTTTGAATTCGAGCCAAAGCCAAACAGTATTATTTTACTCCCCGAAATCCCAGCCAAAGCTGCATCATCAACAGATTCAGAATTGGGCGGGGTACCTATATCACTAAGTTTGGTGTTTCGGACTGTTACTTTAGAATTAACGGCACTTATTCCATTGCATCTAACAGCACTTCCAAAAGAGTTTACCAAGTTTGAAATGACGTTAGAGTTGTGCCCTAAACTTCCTATCAAAACATCAGAAATGTTTCCTATTTGAATCCCTACTAAGGATTTTTTACCTACGTATGGCACTTTTAGATTGCCGCCTATTATTTGATTTCCCCATATACCACCATTGGGTATAAAATTAATGGGCATTTGTTGGCCAGTTGACTCTGAACCAATTGTAATGGCCGCAAAGTTCGCGCTGAAGACATTATCGGTAATAGAAATTGACGAATTGGGTAATGCGTATATTGCATATATGCCATTGAAAATAGAGCACCCGTTTTTTACAATCAGGCTTCCACCTTCTGATACTAAAATATTTTTCCACATCGTGAAACATCCTGCAACTCCAGTTTTGTCGAGCGTTAGTTGACAATCTGGATCAATTACTATTTCGCTATTCTGGTCATTGAGTATAATAGAAGACCCTTCAGCAAAAGTATAGCCCCCCGAAGCAGTAGAGATATCTACCGTTAACGTGCCCTTTACTACTATGCGCTGTAGTGTAGCAGGCGCGTCTATTTGTGATAGGAGAAGGTTGTTGAATATCAGATCTGATACTTTGACTGGCCCTTCGATACATTTGAAAGATTCCCACACAGCCGGATCAAATCCAGCACATTGGTTTGTTACTTCGAAGCAAGGCAACTGCGCATTACTTCGAAAAGACAATATTAAGCAGATGAAAATCAAAGCCAGCGTCTTAAACTCATTAGGAAGCAAGGTTTGCCATGAAAATTGGATTTGCGGGACTATGCCCCCCCCCCCGCAAGCAAGGACGGGGATTTTAAGCATTTAGTGGTAGTGCTGCCGCTTAAAAGTGTAGTAAGTCGTAAAGAAATGTAGTTTTCCATGTTCGATGAACATTTTAAGGGTGAAGAAATAAAATTCACTCTGCCAGTCGTTGCCAACTGTCGAAACTTTCCAAAAGACCACTGCAAGTAAGGGTGCTGTAGAAGCGATTAAAAAACCGTTATTGCTAAGGCTACGATATGGGCAAACCCGCCTTCGCCGAGGCTACGGCGGGTAAACGGGTAAAACGGATTAAAAAAAAGTCTGCTCGTTCGGTCCCGTGCGCACGATTGAAGAATTCAGGGCGAACCAGTGTACAATAGTATTAAACAAATCTCAAACGGCCAAGTATTGTCTGGAACTTTAACATGCGCAGTAAATCCCAGATAGGAGGCGTCCATCTTTATCCAAACGCCCATCCCCAAAAATCGGGCATGGCCTTGCCCCAGGTGTTGGGTTCGTGGCGGCCATTTTTTACTTCCAGATACCGTATGTTTTTTTCAGAAACGCCCTTTTCTTGCAAGGCATGTATAACGTCGAATGCAACGTCTCGACTCAAAGCCTTCGATTCAAATCGAAATAAAAACAAACCCGTCCTACAGTTTCAAGCCGTAGGACGGGTTTGCTTAATTTTTCTTGTCCTGTATTACATTGGGCGAAATGCGGCTGGGCCGGTTGGCCACTTCCCAGGCGACATAAAATGCAAGTTGGGCGCGTTTGGCCAGGGCTTCGAAATTGATCTTGTCTGGAGTATCAGTTGGGCGGTGATAATCCGGGTGCACTCCGTTGAAATAGAAAATTATAGGGATTCCTTTTTCGGCAAAGTTGAAGTGGTCTGAGCGCTCGTAGAAACGATTAGGGTCGTCTTTTGCATTGTATTTATAGTCGAGCTCGAGTTTGGTGTGCTCTTCATTTACCATCTCATTAATGTCGTGAAGGTGGGTGCTGATGCGGTCAGAGCCGATGACATAGATGTAGTCAGGGTTGCTGGCATGCTGCTCGTCTATACGCCCGATCATGTCAATATTGATGTCCACAACCGTTTTGTCGAGTGGGAAAAGCGGGAATTCTGTATAGTATTTTGAACCAAGCAACCCTTTTTCCTCGCCGCTTACGAGCATACAAACCACGGTACGTTTCGGGCCTTTGCCCTGTTTTTTTGCCTCTTCAAAGGCTCGGGCGATCTCGATTACGCCAGCGGTACCGGAAGCATTGTCGTCTGCTCCATAATAGATCACGGTACTGTCTGACATACCCAGGTGATCGTAATGGGCTGTGACAAAAACGTATTCTTTTTTTAATTTTTCGTCGCTGCCTTCTATTACTGCAAGCACGTTGCTACCCTCCAGCATTTGGCTTTGTTTGTCGAGACGGAGTTCGATCTTAACCTTCACTTTCACAGGTTTAAATTTGTCTCCTTCGCGCAGATCGGTCAATTCATTTTCGGCTTTGTTTGCCTTTTCGCCCAAAATAGCTTTGGCCAGGGCTGGCGTAACAAAGACATTGGGGATAAAGTCATTGGCGGTTGCATCCGGGTCAGAGCCTACTGCTTTCCAGCCATTGGTGGATAAAGCCTTGCGGTTTTTCTTTATGTTTTCTTCAAAATTGGGATCAATGATAAACACCGCGATCGCGCCTTTTTTCTTGGCCAACTGCACTTTTTTGCGCCAGTCGAGGCTCCAGTTTGAGCGGAATTCGTTGCCTGTGATAAGCGATTTGCCATCTGCCGCCAAGGGTTCGCCATTGTAAAAAATAACGGCCTTGCCTTGTACATCAGATTTGCCGTAGTCGTTGTATTTTTCGTCCTCAATTCCATATCCAACAAACATCACTTCCTTCAAGGCCGTTAGTGGGCGGTAAGGATTGAAAGCTGGGTAAACGTAAAAATCTGTACGACTTTTGAATTCCTGATCGCCCACTTTAAGGCCAAGTTCATTCCACTTTGAGCTTTGGAGCATGATTTTTTGAAAAAAGCCTTTGTCGCCTTTCGGGGGCAGGCCTGCGTCCTTAAATTGTTTCGCAATAAATTTTGCGGCAATGCGCTGGCCTTCTTCGCCGGTTTCGCGCCCTTGCATACTATCCGAAGCCAAGGCATATACAAGCGTCTTTAATTCCTCGGCTTTGATACCTGCAGCAAATGTGCTGCCATCGTTTTCGAGCGTATAGGTACGAACAGGTTTGATTTTTTGTGTGTTCCCGGTATGAACGGGCATTGCCGGAGCAGGATCTGATTGCGCTAATAGTGCAAATGCAGGCAACAAAAAGAGGATGAGCAGTTTGAATTTCATGTTAAAATATTTCAGATTTATAGACCTTTGAATTGGGGCTTTAAACTTTGAACGCGGTGGATCTAAGACAAAAGTAGATTTAAGAACGGGTGAATAATCCCTTTAAATCCAATGTCCTTTAACCCAAAGGTCTAAAGTCCGGCTTTTGCAAATACAAGGTTTTCGCGCAACAAGCCCAGTTTTGCCCTAAAGAACAAAAAAGATGCCGGGCCTGCGCAAAACGGGGCGCAAATATCCCCTTTTGTGTTGTCTCCTGAGGAAAAGGAATTGTTGTTCAAACGTTAAGGAATTAGCGTGTGTCTGATGAACTACTACTTGTTACTTTCAAAACCTAGCACCGACCATGCCATTCATTTTTAAGTTACTCACCCGGAAATCTGAGATGTTGCCTCACTATCCGCTGATTCGGCAACTCAGCCCAAGCGTAATGGAAGACCGTTATGCTTTTTTGCTTGATGATATGCTTGAACATGGATATCGAATGGTCGCGGTTTTTGAGGGCGAGCAATGCGTAGGCGTTTCCGGGGTCTGGGTTGCCACAAAAATCTATAGCGGGCGCTATCTTGAAATGGACAATGTGGTGGTGGCCGAAACCCATCGCTCGCAGGGGATTGGAAAGATGCTCACTGATTTTGTAGAAAAACTAGCCCGGGAAGAAGGCTGCGAGATGATTATGCTCGATGCTTATTTGGAGAATGAAAAAGCCCACGCCTTTTACGAACGGGAAGGTTTCACAAAACGGGGCTACCACTTTTTGAAGCGGATCACTTAAGGAACGTGTGAATAATATAAACCTGCGAGAAGACACCAAACTACCGAACATTTTTCACACAGATGTTACGCAGATTTTTCACACAGATGTTACGCAGATAAAATCGGTGTAAAATCTGCGTAACATCTGTGTGAAATAAAAATGTCCGGTAATATCGACTCACACTCAATTTTGCTGTTTTATTTCCAATCCTGAGGGCCAGTCCACCCCTTCAGCCTCCTCTTCGCTGACTTTCCAGAGATGTGCTTTGAAGCGCAACAACATGGCCGCTGTTTCACTTTGGCGGATGCCGATCTCGATTTGCCCCCGTTGCTCAAAATTTTGATGAACAAGCTCAATTTCGAGTTTTTTCAAGGCGTTCATCACATCAGGCATCAGTGCGTAGTCAAAATCGAGCAGGAAGGAATCCTTCACAAGGCATTCGACTATTTCTGCATTGCGCAGGGCCTCGGCAGCGGCTTCCCGGTAGGCATTGATAAGGCCGGAGGTTCCAAGCAGGGTTCCACCAAAATAGCGCACTACCACCACCATCACGTTAGTCAGGGAAAATGAATCAATTTGGCCCAGGATGGGCCGACCGGCGGTTCCGCTTGGTTCGCCGTCGTCGTTGGATCGAAACCGGCTGCCATCAGGCTCAAACCGCCAGGCGAAACAATGGTGTCGGGCCTTGAAATGTTCTTTGCGAAGTTTTTCCAGGTGTGATTGAGCCTCCGTTTCGTTTCGCACAGGCCAGGCATACGCAATGAATTTGCTGCCCCGATCCTTGAACTCGCCGGTGCTGGGCCCTGCGATGGTTTGATAGGAATCTGTCATTGCTGCTTTATCAATACCATTTGTGCCGCATCTGCTTTAGCCGAGTCCAGCAGAAACTGCCGCACCTCGGCATAACGCGCTGCCGAGACCTGTAGCGGTCTGATCTCGACGCTGCGGGTTGCTATGATCCGGTCGCTCAGCTTTTCTATTTTCATTTCATACAGTCCGAATTCGCTTTCAATAAATTTGTCCTGGGGTACATTTTCAGCCACAAAGCCAGTCGGGAATTGTATGGTGAAGGTGTCGCGCAAGGAATACGTATCGGTCATTTTCAGGTCGAGCGTACGTTTTTCATTGGCCGGAATTGAGCGCTTGACAGGATTGGATTTGGTAAGCGACACAAACATACGTTTTCCAGAAATTGTGGCATATTTTGACGTTTCTACCTGATAGTGAAGGCTTGCTTCGCTCAATTCGCGGGTGGCTTCCACCACCAGTTTATTTACTTTATTGATGCTGAAATCAGCATTTCGGGCAATTGACTTTTCCAGATCATCCTGGGTTTTTTCGAGTGCAAAACGGCGATAAGGTTCGTGGCGCTCGCCACCGAACAGGGCACTAAATTGCAACGCAGCGCTGCCATCTTCATTGAGGGCGATCTGCATCCGGCTTTTCTCAAAATTGTCGGCCGCTAGGAGGGCTGGAGTTTTCACCAGTTTGCCCCCTTCCGGTGTGTAAAGCAGGGCATGGCGATTGGCCGTAAAAGAACCAAGGTAGCCAGCCGGATGCGTTTTGCTGGTACATTCGAGCCAGGAGTCTTCGCCGGGCACATAGAGGATCACGTGGTTGAAATATGGGTCGGGAAATGCCTCGTCGTATTCTGGCGCCCCTCCGTCTCCCGCATAAATACTTGCTTCCCAGGATTCTATTCCGGCCGCCTGGAGCAGGGCCTGGGTGTAATTGCTGAGGGCTTTGCAATCGCCATATTTTTTTTGTTCCACAAACCGGGCTTCCAGTGTTTGCCAGCCGCCGATGCCCAGTTGTATGCTCACATAGCGGCAGTTGTCTTGCGTCATGCGATAAAGTGCGGCTATTTTTTCTTTGGTGCTTTTGCCTTCGGTCAATTTTTGAACCTGGGCAATGGTCTCTGGGGAGAGCGTTTCGCGATCGTTGTTCAGTCCATAAAAAAAACGCCCAACGCTGTTCCAGGATTTGAAATCGCCATGGTGTCCATCGAAATTGATCTCTTCAGGGGCAAAGTTTATCTGAGAAAAAATGTCGCGGAAATATGGGTTGTAGGCCTCATCTGCTTGTGCGGGAAGATTCTGGGTTGACCATTCCATTACAAAATTGCGGCCGTCTGCGCTGGTTTTGGGCTGAATATCAATGTTTTGCCCTTTCCATTTGAGTTTAATACTATTCGGAGCCTCCAGGCGATAGTGCCATTGCTCTATTGAAACGCCCAAGGTTTGGATCACAGATGATGGAATGCCCATGAATCCTTTCAAAAGGGTCTTTTTTTTGAACTCCACGGTGTAGGGAAAACGCGGGTATTCAAGCCTCAGGTACTTTTGTTTGTGGTCTGTGAACTCGTACTCCGCTGCCCCTCCAAATTCTTGTACATCCTCCGGTTTGGTACTGCGCACCAATTTGCCTTCTGCGTCAAAGAGGCGCCCTTTGAGCGTTTTTATCTTGCTGAACCGACTTTCCTGACCGCCATAGATGCTTGCTTTTTTGCCCGCTTCCTTTAAGATGGTAGCAACATAGGTTTCCTCTATGGCTGCATCGCCGTCTGAATGAATGGTAAATGTGGTTTCGTCAAGACGAACAACTATGTCTGCATTGGGGATCAGTGCTGCCGGGATAGCTGACACCGGATATTCGGCCTGTGCCAGCAACAGATGCGGCAAAATGAACAGGAAGAGATTTATTTTTTTCATTTTGGAACGGGTAAGGAACGTGTGAATATTCAGGTTTTTTTAAGTGCCAGTTGAAACTGTGCTTTATCCGCCATCAGCTCGAAAAACTGTCGCAGGGCTTCATATTCTTCTGGCAAAAACTTCAGTTGTGCCAGGTTTGCTTTAAGCACCACCTGCACTTGCGAATTGGATATCTTTCCGCAAGAAAACTGGATCTTTCCTCCATTATCTGGCAATATAATCCGGGCAGGAGGAGGAATCTCTTCCAGGGAATAACCTTGAGGCAGTTCTAAATTGAGCACATACTGGGCTTTAATGGGATAGGTCAGATTAACTGGAAATGAACGCTTGATACTTTTGAGCGGATTTTCCATAATAAAAAAATCAAGCACTGGTTTGAGGTACAAAAAGTCGTTCACCGGTGTGGCCGCATTGGGAATTTTACAATAAAAATCCACCTTTAAGGGCTTGTCGAATGCTTTGATATCGGTCATTGTGATGGAATCAAAAGAGCGTTCGGCATAGCTTGAAGCAAATTGTTCCTTTAAAAAATCAGCTTCTTTAGCGCCCTCCAAATCGCTGCGCCAGGTGGTAGCAGCAGGTCCTCCGAGCAGCATGGTCATATGTCCGCTCATTTCGCCTTCTTCATTGATCTTCATATTACTAAACCAGGTTTCGGAATATTCTGGCGGGCCTATCTCGACCCAATTCGGACGCTTTTCATCCACCAGCCAGCCCTGGCCATTGTAGCATTCGCCACGCATTTGCCCGAATGCCCGAAGCGGATTGGTTGCATCGAGCAATATACCACTATCGCCTTTATAAAGAAAGGCAACTACGGTATTGAACTGATCTGAGAAGGGATAAACATTGAACATCGCACCGTGCTGGCGGGTACTGATGAGCATTGGCACGGCATCAAACCCCAGCTTGCGCAATAGTGCCACTAGTGCAAGGTTGAGGTCGGCGGTACTGCCTGTTTTTTTTGTAAAAGCCGCATCCAGCCCGGACTCGGAATAGCGACGGTTTTCGCCGTTCCATTTAATGTGCGTGCTGACAAAACGCAATACTTTTTCGGGCAATTCTTCTTGCGCCGTACCCTCCGGCACCTCAGCCCGAAAAGCAGCCCATAACTTGTCGAAACGTTTTCCTTTCAAATACTGCTCGCCAAAATTCTCGTTTTTTATCATTTCCTCAG
The DNA here is from genome assembly GCA_046160345.1 of Saprospiraceae bacterium. Taxonomy (GTDB): domain Bacteria; phylum Bacteroidota; class Bacteroidia; order Chitinophagales; family Saprospiraceae; genus M3007. The sequence continues at coordinate 5,994 of JBJXGO010000175.1, read as the reverse complement.
CCAGTTCAGGCCAGGAAGTCATCACTTTTTGCACGGCTTGACCGGGAAAATAGATCTCACTTAGCTGGAATCCGATATGTGCTCTATAATCATTGAGCGTTGTGATATAAGGTTCGTCCCGTATTGCCGGAAGATTGGCCAATCCATAAGTCGAAGTGGCGGCCAAATAAGCTGCGCCCGAAGGAGGGGTCACCCTGTCTTGACGCTGCTCATTCAAGTCAAACTTTCTAGGTGCTTGCATCAGGTAAACGTACGTAAAGTATTGGGGTAAAGTAACGGTTACCTGGCTCCAGCGCACAGGCATTTCTTGTTGGAAATACCAGGTTTCGTACAAGGAATAGATATAGGCTGATTCAAGTTCATAGCGATACTCGATTATGCAACCCTTTTGCAGGTTGGGAATAAAGACCTTTTTGGCAGAAACACTTTTGTTGACCTGCTCCGTAAAGACGTTGTCGGATTTTACTTTTTGGACATCCCCATTGGATAAAATTATTTGTGCGTCCAAGTCCATAAGTTTTTCCACATCGCGGTCAGCACGGAAATAAATGCGCAGATTTCCCTGGTCCAGGGCTGATTCGTCAAAAATTTTGATTCGATTTTGATAGATGAAACGAACTCTCCAGCCATCAACCGTGCGGGTAAGCTCATAATTTCCTGATTCTTGCAACACCATGGAGGCGGCACTACTATCAAAGGAGCAATGCGTCATTTGCAAATCCGCCTCCGGGATCTTGCCCCATTTTTCCAGTTTATAAATCTGTTGTGAAAAAATAGCGGAGGCCCAAAAGCACAGTGCGATGGTGGTTAAAATGGTTTGTTTCATGGAATTTGGTTTGTTAAATTTTAGATATAGAGCGTATTTAATCGTTCATAAATGATCCTTTTGAAAAACCGGCATTGCCCTACTTACAAAACTGCTGAATCAATCCCTGAGCAGGGGCATAACCACCCATTGCCGCTTGCTGCCAATCAGCACAGGCGCCTGCCAAATCACCTGCAGAACGGCGTGCCATGCCCCGATTGGCTTTAAAATTGACTGCTTCGGGCTTCATTGCGATCGCTTTGTCAAAAAATACCAGTGCATCCGAGAATTTACCCATGCTGGCATACGCATTCCCTTTGTTGTTTACCGCATCTGCAAAATCGGGGGCCAAAGCAAGCGCAGCATCATAGGAACCGATAGCCTCCATCATGTTGCCCATGGCGGCAAAGGTGTTCCCTTTTCTGAAATGGTATTCAGGGTCGGGCTTGATTTTTAGCGCGAGATCGTAGGCAGCGAGGGCCTTTTCGTTTTGGCCGGCACCAGCGTAGGCCATGCCCAGACTCGACTGGATTTTGTCTTTGGGCTCTTTCGTGTCCATTTGGGCAAATTTCTCCAGGTCTGCGATCGCCTTGGGAAAATCGCCCTTGGTCAGCCAGACCTGCCCTCGCGCATACCAGGAATCCGAGAATTCAGGCTTCATTTCCATGGCACGCCCAAAGATCTTTGCGGCATCATCGTAACGTTTCATCTTATTGAACGCTACAGCCAAATTAAATGTTGCATCAAAATAACTTGGGTCAGACTTAATGGCTTGTTCATAGGCTTTCACCGATTTTTCATAGTCCTTCAAATCGTCGTACGCAAGCCCCAGGTTCGACCAACAAAGCGGGTCGTTGGGGTTTTTGGCGCTCGCGTTTTCCCATAGGGTCAGGCTAGACTTCCAGCTGGTGTTTTGAAGGATAGTAAGCACTGCACACATGGCCACAAAACCCGCCGCCAAGTAGGGCAACAGACTTTTCAAACCTGTTTTTATCTTTCCGTATTCTATGTCAGAATAGGTTTTTGCCAGAATAAAGAACAGGCCGAGATAAGGGATATAAGTGAATCGGTCGGCCATGAACGCCTTGCCGGCCCCTTTAAATTGCAAGACAAAAACGATGTTGACCAGGAAAAACAAAAAGCCAAAAGCGATGGTTCGTCCATGTTTAGCGGAACCCCACACCCACCAAAGAATGGCGGCCAAGGCCAAGGGGGAAGCATAATAAAGGCCGGGCAAATTACCCAATTTAGGGTATGGGTAATAAGCGGAAAGCCCGAACGGAACCGGCACTTTCCAGAGATAATTGAACAGTGATCCGGTAGCAAAGAAGAATCGCTCCACCATAGAGTAGCCTGTGTCTTTAAAGCCCTCTGCTTCTCCGAGAAAATGGATCCCTACCAGACCAAAAATTAGGGAAAGCGCAAAAAATGGTGCTTTTTCGAACCAAATTTTCATGCTTTTCAAATCCCGCCCTGCAAACCAATCCATGGCCAGCATAGAAAGCGGCAACGAAACGGCTTGTATTTTGGAAAACAGGGCGAGCAGACCAAGGATCAAAGTGTAGAAATAATACTTGCTTTTTTGCTCGCTCAGGTATTTCCAATAGCTCAAAAGCGCCGCAATATAAAACAGGCCATATAGTACGTCCTTTCGCTCAGTGACCCATGCTACGCTTTCGCAACGCATGGGATGAATGCCAAAAAGCGCGGTGCCAAGGGCCAGTCCCCATCCCCGGACACCCATAGCGCGGAAAAAGAAAAAGGCAAGTGCCGTGGCTCCTGCATGAAGCAACACATTGTCAATGTGATAAAGAAACGGTTGGAAATTCTCCATTACCATTTCGCCCGGCTTAACGATGGTGTCAAAAGTATGCTCAAAGCAGTAAGTAAGCACCACCAATGGAGAATAGTTGCCGTGTGTATGGCTGCTGAAAATCTGGCCCAGATCAATGCTGCCCAGGGGCTTTACCAGCGGGTTGAGCCAGAGATAGCCATGGTCGTCCCAATTCACAAAACCCGCCCCGAAAGTGTTGGCAAATACGGCAAAAGTGAGGATGAGGCATCCGGCGAGCATAAGCTTTTCCTTGCCTGCTTCTATGGTCGGAGCCTGGGTATTAGAAGTGCTTGGCGATGATTTGGGAACATTGATTTTCTGAGCGGCTGGCAGGTTTTTCTTTTTCTTGGACATGACTGATGCAAGTTTTTCTTACGGACAAAGTAAAGGCCAATTCATTTTATAGGCAATTATTTCGAATTGGTTTGTAAATTCCTTACCCGAAAATCAGGCGTAATATTCGGAACTTACAGCCCAATTTGGATACCTTTCAACGCTGCCCAGTGCTCATCGTCCTGTTTTCTATTATTGTTCAGGGCCTGACCATTGAATGGGTGGCGAAACGGAATGCTTAAGCCATGAATAAAAAAGTGTTTGTGACCGGATGTTTTGATCTGCTGCACAGCGGGCACGTTGCGTTCTTGAGAGAAGCCTCGCAATCGGGCGATCTGTACGTCTGTATTGGAAGTGACGAAAATGTAAAAAACCTGAAAGGGCGTTATCCTGTAAATAATCAGCATGAAAGGTTGTACATGCTTGATTCACTTGCTTGTGTTGCCGAAGTGCGCATCAATAAAGGCTGGGGGATTATTGATTTTGAAGAAGAATTGGAGGAAATAAGGCCTGATATTTTTATCGTGAACGAAGATGGTCACACCCCTGCGAAGGAAGACCTATGCCGGAAAAACAAGGTTGAATATAAGGTTTTAAACCGTAAGCCACATGGCAATTTGCCCGTTCGTTCTACTACCAGTTTGCGAAGTGAATGTACCATACCCTTCAGAATCGACCTGGCAGGTGGCTGGCTGGACCAACCCTATGTATCCAAACACCATCCTGGCCCGGTGCTTACGATCTCTATAGAGCCAACCATGGATTTCAATGACCGAAGTGGCATGGCCTCGAGCACCCGAAGAAAGGCCATAGAACTTTGGAATACCGAATTGCCCCCTGGAGACAGTGCCCAACTGGCCAAAATCCTTTTTGTGTACGACAATCCCCCTGGCACACAACATGTCAGTGGCTCCCAGGATAGCATTGGGATCGTTTTTCCGGGATTGAATAAACTCTGGTACAACAACAACTACTGGCCAGATACCATCGAAAGCATCTACGAGGAGGATGTGCTGCAATGGATTGAGTCTCATTTGTATTTGGTAACGCTGGGCCCGAGAAACGCGTCTTACAATGTGCTGGACAACACACATATTACCAGCGAGCACGCAAAGGCCCTGGCCGATGCGGCCGGCGATTGCTGGGAGGCAATCACCCGAAAAGACATTGTGGCGTTTGGAAAGGCCATTAAAGCATCTTTTGAGGCTCAAATTGCTATGTTCCCAAATATGGTAGATGCAGAGATCTGGAAATCAATAGAAAAATACCGATCCAAAGCTTTGGGGTGGAAACTAAGCGGTGCAGGAGGAGGCGGGTATTTGATATTGGCAAGCCGCACGCCCATTGAAAACGCCATTCAAATCAGGATAAGAAGGCGGGAATTCTGGGCTTAATAACCCGATAAATAATAATGGCCTAACAATGAAACGATATTGCCTTGCGCTGGACTTAAAAGACGATCCGTTGCTCATAGCCGAATATGAGCAACACCATCGAAATGTTTGGCCTGAAATCAAAAAAAGCATCGAGGAATCAGGTATCCTAAACCTCGAAATTTATCGCATAGCCACCCGCCTGTTTATGATCCTTGAAACGGAAGATGAATTTTCATTCGAGCAAAAAAGCGCGATGGATGCTGCAAACCCATTCGTGCAGCAATGGGAGCAGTTGATGTGGAAATATCAGCAAGCCTTGCCAAGCGCCAAGCCAAATGAAAAATGGATGTTGATGGAACGGATCTACTGAGCGGCGGGAATTTGATCGATCGTTTCCGATTCCAATATCCGATAATTGACCACATTTATAAAACTTCTTTCAATACTTTCCATACCGTTTCTGCCACAATTTTTTGTCCTTCCGCATTAGGATGGATGCCGTCGGGCAGGTTCAGTGTAGGAATACCGCCAACGTTTTCGAGGAGAAAAGGAATAAGTGCAGCCCCATTCTTTTTTGCAATTTTAGGGTAGATCTCCCGAAAACCGTTGGTGTAGCTTGCCCCAAGGTTCGGAGGTGCCAGCATTCCAGCCACCACGAATTTACAGTTGGGGTATTTATTTTTCACCTTGTCAAGTATGATTTGCAGGTTTTTTTGGGTTTCGGCTAAAGGCAACCCGCGCAGCATATCGTTGGCGCCCAGCTCCAGGACAAAAATATCCACGGGTTGTTGTAGTACCCACTCAATTCGGCTCGCACCATCAGCGGTGGTCTCTCCGCTCAGGCCAGCATTTACGCAGGTATAAGGAAGGCCCAGTGAATCTATTTTTAACTGGATAAGCGCTGTAAAACCCTGTTCCGGCGACAATTGGTACGCTGCGGTGAGGCTGTTGCCAAAAAAGAGAATGGTTTTTTTATCGACCTGCTCAGGCTGGCCGCTGGCCTGGGCAGAACCCTTCGGTTCGTTTTTTGGGGTGCCTGATTCACAGGAAAACAGGCCAAATACAAGCAGGAAAAGCGCAATTATTTTTTTCATTTCTTCGTATTGCTTTCAAAAAAACGTGAAACAACGCAGATGACAGACAGTTTCTTTCAACAGGAATTTTGTCAAAATTAAAAAATGCGGGAATCACTACTTTTACGTCCAACAAAAATTTCCCATGTACGAACTGACCAAGACTCCCTTTGGCAAACATACGCGCTTTCATTTGCACAACCCCCTGACGGGCAATGGGTTCAGCATCGTCCCCGCAGTCGGCGCCAACGTGCTTGACATTCAATTTTCAGGGCAAAGTATTTTGGACGGTCATAACATCCCGGAGGAATTAGAAGCAGGAAAATGGGGCAAGAGTACGATCCTTTTCCCTTTTCCAAACCGGCTGAAGGATGGAAAGTACCGGTGGCTGGGCAAGGAATATCAATTTCCAATCAATAACGCAGCCACAGGCAATGCCATTCATGGTTTTGTACGCGAGGAGGCATTTGAAGTGGAGTATGTTTTTCTGTCCAGGAATTTTGCGAGCATTCGCTGCTTTTTTGATTACACCGGAGACCGGCCTTATTATCCCTTCCCTTTTTCGCTGGAGAT
>JBJXGO010000174.1:0-27315 GCA_046160345.1 Saprospiraceae bacterium | reverse complement strand
TTGAGGACAATGCCCGTTTGTTTTTGGTATTCCCCGATAAACCATCGCGTCGAAAAATAGTCGTCCGCGATGCTGTCTTTAAAAGGCAAATGCCAAAGACAGCCCTCTTTAGGTACGGATTCGCCCGACACGATCGGCACCCCTTTGTCCGTAAAAGCCGAACCAAAACCCGTACCCAAAGTGATGACCACCACTTTTTCAAATCCCCTGCCTTCGCCCATCCAGGCTTCGCCAACTGCGAAGGAACTTGCATCGTTAAGGAACCGCATAGGAAGATCCCTGGGGCTGGTCAACAAGGGATTCAAGGCACTGGGAATGTGGATATTGTACAGGTTTTTAAATTTGTGTTCCATCTTCGAGATGCCGTTTCGATAGTCGAAAGGCCCCGGGATCGCAAAGCCGATACCTGCCAGATCTGAGTCCTCAATCTTCGAAATCGTTTGATTCAAAGCCTTTGCCCAACTTTGGAATATAAGCTCAGCGGAGGCTTCGTGATCGTAAGTTGCCCGGGCAAGGGAATCCAAAATCAGGGCGCCATTCTGGATATTCACGGCCGCACAAGTGATGTGGGTTCCGCCGATGTCTGTACCTATGGAGAGTGCATGTCGCATGGGTGAAGAAAATGGGCAAGAGCTTCGGGGATCGGTACTTTTGCCGGGTTACCTGGAAAATTGAATGGGTATTTTGTAGTTCGGGTTTTCTTCGATGCTATGGTTAGCCTCGTTGGTCCAGATTAGCAAATAATGTTTCGTAGTACCTGCAATTATTTGGGCATTTTGCCCTTTATGATATTCGATCACAAATTCCCTTTTATCGTTGGGCAACAGCGGTTGATTCCAATTTGACCATGAAACACCCGAGTAGTTGTTCCAGTTAGCATCAATAATTTTTGCCCTTCCGATTACCAAAGGGTGCTCCAGGGTATTTTCAACATTCAATATGTACTTACTCGAACTGGTGTTATTGTTGGTCAATTTGATTTCAATCGGACTGTTCTCCTGACCAAGCAATAATTTGTAACCAGCATTGGTGATCGTATTTGTTGTGGCCGTAGTATTGCCCGGTTGTGTTTGGAGAGTGGTTTGTTTTTTAGGAACTGTTTTCGTCGTGGTTTTATTTTGCGGGATTGGTGTTTGTTGAATAGGGCGGATATTACACAATTCATGATTTGCTGTTCCGATGGTCGGATTGTTTTCCTGGAGATATTCCATATAACTGTCAGGAAATACCGTTGGATTAAACGTTGGTGTCACCATTCCAAGTAATTCTGCAATTTTGTCAACATAGGTCACACAATCGTTTGTACCAACCGTATAACCCGACATGGTAGTCGCAAGCATGTTATTGTACTGAAGCTTTGATACTTCGACGGCAAAACATCGTGTATGGTAGCCTAACAAATAGCGTTCATCGGTATTGGCGTCAACAGTAGCACCATCATCAACCATAGTGCCAGGTGTTCTGGGACTAAATCCTCTGACCGATTCAATGATGCCATTTTTGGCAAATCCTATGTACATATGTCCGGCAAAGGACCCCTTAAGCGTTGGGTCGGTTTTTGAAGTAGGTACTTCAGTCCCTTCATTAAAGGAATAGAAAATGAGTTCGTAATTGCCGCTAGGCTCCACTGGCACCGGTGTATGCCCAATCCGTTGGCTTGGCCTGTTCGCTGGGCTTGCCACCATTTTGCTTGGATAAAAATCCACTACTTTTGGCTTCTTTGCCGAATCTTTCAGGCTTATTGCCTTCCCACTGGCATCTGTTTGTACAGCATCCTCGAAAGGCACAAAGACATCTATACGGGTCTGGGGGTAGCCCTGCGGAAAAAATCGTACAAAATAGCCGTCTGGATGGTAAGACCATCGGCCTTTTGATACCTCTCTTATCATGTCACGCGGGGCCACTCCGGCAATAATAGCTACCTTTTCAATTTCTTGAAAGGATTTATTGTCCTTCACCATTGTCCGGATTTTATTATCTGCATCCAAAAGCGCTTGAAGTTGAGGCGGTGTGTTTCCAAGCAAGTTTCTTTTTAGTTCGTCTATTTGTTTATCAGCATAACCATTCAACATATCCTTCCCCTGAAATTCCAAGAGTTCTCTTGGAGTGAATAAAGCGTTTAGTGTTTTGGCATGCTGCTCGCCCAGCGTATTCATATCGGCACCCGCAATGATTGCCCAAAGGAGCACCTGGACGTCCTTTTGAGGAATATCGGGTTTTGCAGCATAATGTTCTAGGATTGATTGAACGAAGTCGGCCTTTTTCCCCTTCAAAGGAGCATATAAATGGCCATCGCCCTTGCTTGGCCCGTGGGTATATCCACGCAGGCAAAAACTCTTTGCATTCATGGAATAAAGTCCGCTCTGAAGCCTAAACCCGCCGCCGTTTGTTGTTTTTGGTTGAACGTCTAAAGGGCGATACTGACTTTCTTCGGGCTCAAAGTTTCTCAAAATGTCGGCCTCGTAAATTGCATCATCAAAGGTGGTTGAGATGGGTTGTCCTTTCTCAAATTTGGAAATCAATTTTGATACTCTTCCATCGCCAGCGCCCTCTAAAACAGTTTCAGCCTTTTTTTGAACTTTTTCTTTCAATTTATCCCATTGTGAAAAAGCTGAATGGGGCTGAAGCAAAAATGCGGTTGAAAAAAGAAGGGAATAGATTGAGGTTAATTTCATGATACGTTTTTAGTTTATGGTGATTTTTACTGTATAAGTTCCAGCGCCTGATTTATCGAATAAATTATCGAAGGATTTTATCGATTAATTAGGTCTTGGTAATTAAAATGGATGAAAAAGACATCCAGGATATTGCCAAAGCTAAATCCTCCCCAATGTAATACAAAGAGGAAGCCCGTGTTCTGAAAATCGTACGGGATTGCAATGAACCATTCGAAGCTAAAAGACCGTGTAAATTTAGGCATAGCTTTTAAATGTCAAAGCAATTTAATATTATTTCCGCACCACGATCACTCATTTTGGCCAAGTTGGTTTCAAAATGTCCTTATTTTTTACTTTTGCGCAGTTTGTCACTTGGGCAAGAAGCAGTTATCCTATATGTGACCATCGCAAGTGCTAAAATTTTCCAGTTTATCCACTTTCACGCAGCATACCATGGCCAAAAAGCCCGTTTCCGCAGCAGCAAAAAAAAATTCCAACACATCCAGCCCAAAAGGCGGCAACCAACCCAATTGGCTGCTGCTCAGCATCCTTGTGCTTGCCATTACAGCAGCCTGCTATGTGCCTACGCTGAAGCATGATTTCGTAAATTGGGATGATACCGCGAACATCACGGAGAACCCCAATCTCCAATTGGTGGGCAAGGGCCTGCCCTGGGCAAATACCCTGCTCAATATTTTTAACCCCCAAACCGGACATGTGATCGGCAACTACAACCCACTGCCCATCCTCACATTTGCGCTGGAAAAATCGCTTAACGGGGGTGAATTCAGCGCCGGGCTCACCCACTTCGGCAACCTGTTGTTGCATTTGCTCACCGTGTTTTTTGTGATGAAGCTCCTGTTGGGCATGGGGATCGGGCGTTGGGGAAGCCTCGCAGGTGGATTGTTATTTGGCATTCACCCCATGCGAGTGGAATCCGTAGCCTGGGCCACCGAGCGCAAGGACGTACTTTTTGCCCTTTTCTTTTTCTGGGCGCTGGTGTATTATGTGAAATGGATAAATCAGGGCGAAAACGAAGTGAACCGAAAGCGCAATTATTGGATCATGGTGCTTTTGGCTTTTCTTTCCTGCCTTTCCAAAGTACAGGCTGTGGCGCTCCCCTTGTCGATGCTTGCTCTTGATTTTTGGTTCCGGAGACCCATGAACTTCAAGTTGATTTGGGAAAAAACCCCTTTCTGGATTTTATCGCTCGTCTTTGGCAGTTTAAATCTATACACCCTGAATTTACAAGGTTCTACCAATGATGCTGCCCTGAATTTCAACTTCTTCGACAAACTGTGTATCGGGGCTTATTCCTACTGTACTTATTTGTACAAACTGCTGCTGCCCTACCCTATGTCGCCTTTGTATCCTTATCCAAAAGATCTTCCGTGGATGGCTTATGCCTCGCTGGCAGGGGTAGCCCTGGTGCTGGCGGGTCTGGTTTGGGCGTATAAAAACGGGAAGCATGTTTGGGTTTTTGGCCTGCTGTTCTTCACATTCAATGTGATGTTCGTGCTCCAGATTTTCGCCGCAGGCCAGGGCTTTATGGCCGACCGCTTTACTTATGTGGCCTATTTTGGCCTGTTTGCCATCGCCGCTTATTACCTCGATGTTTTTTCAAAAAAAGAAAACGCTGAAAAAAAAGTCTATGCAGTACTTGGGGCAACGGCCTTGATATTCGGAGCCTGGACGGTTTGGCAGGCACAAATTTGGAAGGATGGGGCAAGTCTTTGGACCCATGTCATGAATCTTCAGGAAAATGACAAGGAGCGGAGTGTACTCCCTTTCTGGAATCGTGGAAAACACTTCCTTACCAAGGGCGATTTCGAAGCTTCGTTGGCAGATTATACCCGAGCCATAGAAATGGATCCAGGTAATCCGGAACTCAATAAAGACCGGGGAAAAGCCTACTTCAACATGGCAAGCTCTTCCAAGTACAAAAACCAGCAAAGAAGCCTGCTCGACAAGGCATTACAGGACTATACCGTGGCCTTGTCGAAACCGAAAATCACGCCCAGATCAAAAAGCGATGCGCTCGCAAGCCGCGGTGCGGCCTACGGATTTGCCGGGATGTATGCCCAGTGCATCAGCGACTTGACAGAAAGCCTGGAATTTGACCCTAACAACAAAACAGCTTATACAAACCGGGCCGTGGCGTACCTCAATACCGGGCAATATGAAAAAGCCCTCGCCGACTATGAGCAATACGTAAGAATTGACCCCAACAATGCCCAGATGTGGTACGAATGCGGCATGATGCAGCGATCGCTCAAAAAACACCTGCTTGCCGTAAAATCTTTGGACAATGCACTCAAACTCAATCCGAAACTCAATCTCGCTTATCTGGAGCGCGCCCGTTCCAAGGCCGGCATTGGCAATTACACAGGAGCGCGTCAGGATTATCAGAAGGCACAGCAATTGGGCGTCTCACTGGAACCCGCGGATATTGAGGCGATGAAAGGCGAAGGGAAATAACCCTAAATAATCAATATTCAGGGATCCTTGTGAAATTCCTTATGGTAAATCTGTAACAGCAGCAGGAACATTGAAATCAAAATCGGTCCAAAAACAAACCCGATAAACCCGAACAATTGTAACCCGACCACTACCCCGAACAATGTAATTAGCGGGTGGGTATGGCTTATTTTTTTCATTAACCACATTCGGGCAAGATTGTCCACAGAGCCCATAACAAAGAACCCGTAAAGCAGAATAAGCAGGGCTTTCCCATCTTCTCCTTGGGATAACAAGATCAAAGAAAGTGGAATAAAGGCCAGGGCTACCCCCAAAATGGGCATCATGCCAGACACAAAGGTGACGGCAAACCAAAGCCAGGGGTCTGGCACATCGGCCAACCAATATATCAGCAACCCGGCCAAACCTTGCACAAGTCCCATTAGCGGTATGCCCAGCGCATTGCCCCAGACCAGATCATTGAGTTGTTTGCGCACAAACGCAATGTTTTCATGCCGGAGCGGTATCCAATCAAAAAAAGATCGTTCCATTCTTTTCCCTTCGGTAAGCATAAACCAAAGGATAAAATAGGTTGCCAGTACCAGGCCCAATCCATTTACGGTGGCCCCTAACACCCCTTGAACCGATCTTACTGCCCAATCACTTATGCTCTTCACATTGTCGGCGGTAAGCAGGCTGATGGTGTACTTGGCTTCCAGTGCTTTAACCAATTTTTCAGCATTTAGCATGAGCTGTTCCGAATTCTGAAACAAGGATACAATCCGGTCCTGAAGCATCCAAAACAACCAGTTAAAGGGCAGCAGCAAGACTACAAACGATAGCAGTAGCAGTACTGCCGTCGCTATTTTGTTGGGCCAATTCCATCTTCCGGTAAGATAGAACAAGGGGGCTCTCAGCAGCACGTACAAGGTGTATGAACCCAGCAAAGCGGGCACGAAAAAACTCAGGTTCCAAAAAAGCACCCCAAATATGGCTGCAATGAGCAGGATCAGAAATGTTTGTCGGACAGGGGTTGCTGGAATTTGGCTCATGCAATAGGTAATTATTAATTGGGTGACGCTTTGGGGGGGGGCCAAAAAAAAGCGGGCCGCTCTACAAAAGCGACCCGCTAAAGGTAAAAAGAATCCTGATTTACTAGTTCACTGAAATCAGTTTGGATGGCTTTTCTTCTGCTTTTGCCTTGGGCAGTTCGATCTTCAACACGCCATCTTTATAAACGGCGGAGATATCATCTTTTTTAACATTTTCCGGAAGGGTAAAAGAGCGGCTGAATTTGTTGAATGAATATTCACGCCGGGTGAATGATTCATCTTTCTCCTCTTTTTCTTCCTTCGTTTCGCCAGAAATCACCAAAGCCCCATTCTGCATTTCCAATTTAAAATCCTCCTTTTTAAATCCTGGCGCTGCCAGTTCCAGTTTGAAAGATTTCTCGTTTTCTTTAATATTCACTGCAGGAATTGAAATGCCCTTGACCTTTGGCATAAATCCTTCCTCCGTAAAGAAATCGTCCATCCAATTGGTAAAAGCTGGAAAAAGGTTTCTTTCCGGATTCCATTTAATGAGTGACATAGCTAATAATTTTTAATGGTGATGAGATAGTTGAGTAAGTGATTGCTTTTTGCACTACAAAATTATGGGCATACCAACTGAGCATAAAATGACCTGTATCAGATCCGGCGCTGATTTTTATAACTGACCAAGATCACCCCTCAACCAAACCAAGGTCATCGGCCCTGCGAGCCCGATGGCTCCAACTTGCAGCCAAAATTCAACGACGATTTATGATAAAAGAAGTTAGCGGCGACATTCTATTGTCCAAAGCCCAAGCTATCGCGCACGGAGTTGCGCCCAACGATCATTTTGATAACGGATTGGCACTCAGCCTCCGGCAAGATTACCCTTCCATGGTCAAAGATTTCAGGCATTGGTGCCATCAAACGAGCCCTCACCCGGGGGGCGCCTGGATATGGTCAGGTACAGAAGGCAAGCGTATTGTCAGTCTGCTCACACAAGAACCTGCTTCCGGGCATGGGGGGCACCCAGGGAAAGCTACCTTGCATAATGTAGGGCATGCGCTCCGTGAATTAAAAAAAATTATGGACAAAGAAGACATCAAGAGCATTGCTTTACCACGGTTGGCATCGGGGGTTGGCGGACTTAATTGGGAGCATGTTAGAGATTTGATTTACAAAACATTTGAAGAAGGGAATGCCATGGTGTATATCTATTCCACTTTTGTGAAAGGACAGGCTGCTGAAGAATAAGTCTGATATAGTCTTTGATATGAATTTAAACTCAATCCTTCCTTCGTTTTTTTATGCCCGATCCACCCAACTTTTACGTTGGGCAATTGGCATCAACTATTTTTGGTTTGGCATACTGAAGTTTTTCAGCGGGTTAAGCCCCGCAGAGAACCTCGCAAAAGATACCATCCGAATCTTGACATTCGGCATCATTCCGGACAATGTCAATCTCCTGCTGCTGGCCATTTGGGAAGTGGGCATTGGGGTGATCTTCCTGAGTGGTCGCTTTACCAAATTGGGCGCTCAAGCAGCCGTTTTGCACATGATTTTCACCTTTATGCCACTATTTTTCTTTCCGGAGGCTTCCTTTACGCATGCGCCATACGGGTTTACGATCGTGGGTCAGTACATTGTGAAAAACCTGGTGTTTTTGGCTGCATTGGTGGTTATATTAAAGGAACAGAAATGACGCATTATGCCCAGGGTCAATGGTCACTTAGTTGACATTTTCTGTAAAAAACAAGCGAAACAGCACATTTTCATTTCGATTTTTTTGCTTTAATTTAAGACAAAATACTCTTTTATTTTATTTACCCAAAATCAATCCTTTGCCATGAGTACACATCGTACACCTCCAACAGAAGATAAAGACTCCACTACTGGCAGTTCCAGGAGCATCAGTTACCTTATGAACACGAAAAACTGGTGGCAACCGCTCCTGTTCATTTTGATCATCAGTGTTGCCGGTGTTGGTTTGATCGGTTATCAAACCTATGTTGATGCTCCGCCCATGACCGGATTTAAAACACCTTCCGGGGAGGTATTGATGGATAAATCTACCATTGAAAGGGGACAGGTTGTCTTCCACAAATACGCTTTGATGGAATACGGGTCATTCATGGGAGATGGCGCGCAGCGGGGACCTGATTTTACAGCAGAGGCATTGCATCAAATTACGCTCTCGATGAACGATTTTTATATCGAGCAATTCAAAAAAGACAATGGGAGAGATGCGAGCGATATGGAAAAGAAGATCATCGGTGAAAACATCAAAACTGAATTAAAAGCGAACCGCTACAACGAATCGGAGAACATTGTTACCCTGTCAGAGGCTCAATCCTACGCCTTGACAAATCTCAAAAAGTACTACACAGACTTATACATAGACCATAATACCGAGGGGACATTCCCGCCCAAAGACTACATCAAAGATCGGAACGAGACGGCTGATTTAGCCTCCTTTTTCTTTTGGGGCGCCTGGGTTTGTGTCACGGAACGGCCAGGCACCAATTTTAGTTACACCCACAACTGGCCTTACGACCCCGTCGCCGGCAATACCCCCACCTCCCCGGTTGTGCTCTGGAGTGTGCTGGGATTGTTGGGATTTGTTTTATGCTGTGGCATTGTGCTTTATTATATTGGACAATACAATCAACTCCCCAACAAGTTTTTCAAGCCTTCCGGCAAGGATTTGCTTACGGTAGATCGTGTGAACAAATTTGAGCCTACTCAAACACAGCGGGCCACCTACAAATTTTTTCTGGTGGCGATGCTATTGTTCTTTCTTCAGGTCTTAAGCGGGATATTCACCATCAACGATTTCGTCAACTTCCTGGGATTCTTTGGGATACACACTACTGAAGTATTGCCCGTCACCATTACCCGCAGTTGGCACTTGATGCTTTCGCTTTATTGGATCTCGATTTGCTGGATAGCCTCTTCCATTTTTATCCTGCCCATTTTGGCCAAGAAGGAAATATCTGGTCAATTGCGGCTGATCAACACCCTTTTTGTCATGCTTTTAATCCTGGCGGCTGGCTCCTTGCTCGGAATGATACTTGGGCCAAAAGGGATTTTTGGCAGTTGGTGGTATTTGTTGGGGCATCAAGGTTGGGAATACGTTGATTTTGGAAAGATTTACCAGGGTTTGCTCATGGCCATCTTCATCTTGTGGGGTGTGGTGGTTTATCGGGGCGTCAGGCCTGCCTTTATCAAAAAAGAGCCCTGGAATCTTCCCAACTGGATCTTTTATTCAGTAGTGGGCATTCCCTTGTTGTTTCTTTCTGGCTTTGTAGCCAAGCCGGAGACCAATTTCGTGATTGCCGACTTTTGGCGCTGGATGGTGATCCACATGTGGGTGGAAGCCTTCTTCGAAGTGTTTATAACGGTCATTGTCAGTTATCTGATGGTGCTCATGGGTTTGGTCAGTCGGCAGGCAGCCATCCGGGTAGTGTATTTTGCCACCATATTGTTCCTGGGTACCGGACTTTTGGGCATCTCACACAACTTCTACTGGAATGCCAAGCCCGTGGCTACCATGGCACTGGGATCCATATTTTCTACACTCCAATTTGTTCCACTGATCCTTTTGACCGTCGAGGCCTGGAGATTCAAAAACATGCCCAAGATGGCTGTCAACGGGATCGAACAGAAACACTTGGGCAACTTTGGATTCCCCGAAGTCTTTTTGTTTCTCGTAGCAGTCAATTTCTGGAATTTCTTCGGAGCGGGCGTAATGGGTATCATCATCAACCTGCCCATCATGAACTATTTTGAACACGGCTCCTATCTGACGATCAATCACGCCCACGCGGCATTGATGGGCGTTTATGGCAACATTTCGCTTGCGGCCTTGCTTTTTGCATCAAGGCTATTGCTCAAATCAAGCAATTGGAGTGAAAAACTGGTTAAGTTTTCCTTCTGGTCCATTAATGCCGGTTTGATGCTGATGGTCCTGCTCGACCTGTTTCCAGCGGGCTCTATCCAATTCAAAGCCATCGTGGATCATGGTCTCTGGTATGCCCGTTCGGAGGCATTTATTGGCTTCGGATTATTTAAAACCTTGACCTGGCTGCGCGGCGTGGGCGCTTCGGTATTCTTCTTTGGAGGAGTAATTCCCTTGACCTGGTTTATTGTTTCAAGAATTCGCGCACTTAAGTCGGGTTCGAATACGGTGTACGAATTTGAGGAATTGCCAAAAGGGGAAAGCCTGCCTAAACCCAGCAAGGCAGCGGAAGAAGATACAGAAACTGTTCAGGTATGATATGACTCATAGGCTGGGAGTGTTCAGAAATGTGTGGCACACCTAAACTAAATCATTGATAATCAAGGTTGTAATCAAGGTGTACCACACGTTTCTGAGCACTCCCTGGGGCTAAATCTGACCATTTTTAAAATATAGCCCGATATTTACCCCATGAAAATAGCAATTCTTGGCGCCGGCATGGTCGGCAGAACCATGGCCCTCGACCTGGCAGACTCCTTTGAGGTCACTTCATTTGATGTAAGCTTGCAGAACCTTGAAGCGCTGCAGGCGAGGAACAAGGCCATCAAAGTCGTTCAGGCAAACCTTCAGCAATATGACCAGTATGTCCAATGGCTGCAGCCTTTTGATCTGGTCGTAACGGCTGTCCCGGGTTTTATGGGATATGAAACACTTCGTCAGGTGATTCTGTGCGGGAAAAATGTGGCCGACATTTCCTTCTTCCCCGAAGATGTATTGCAGTTGAACGAACTTGCGCGGGAGAAAAACGTGACCGTCATAACCGATATCGGCGTGGCGCCAGGTATGAGCAACCTGATACTGGGCTATTATGACAAGCTCATGAAGGTCAACAATTTTGAGTGCTACGTGGGTGGATTGCCGAAATTGAGAAAAAAACCCTTCGAATACAAAGCGCCCTTTTCTCCTGTGGATGTGATTGAAGAATATCACCGACCGGCACGTTTGAAAGAAAATGGCTTTGTAGTGACCAGACCGGCCTTGAGCGAAAACGACCTTATGGAATTTGACGAAATCGGCACCTTGGAAGCGTTCAATACCGATGGGCTTCGCAGCCTTTTGTTTACCATGCCCCATATTCCAAACCTAAAAGAAAAGACACTCCGCTACCCTGGACATGTTGCGCTCATTGCCGCTTTGAAAGAGAGCGGTTTCTTTTCGGAGCAGGCGATACAAGTCAATGGCGTGGAGGTCGTACCGCTCCAATTTTCATCCGCTATCCTGTTCAAAGAATGGAAATTAGGCCCGGCGGAAGCAGAGCTAACGGTTATGAAAGTCATTGTTGAAGGTGAATTGGACGGCAAACCTAAACGCATACAATACGATCTGCTGGATCGTTACGACGAAAAAAACCAGATGTCGTCTATGAGCCGCACTACGGGTTTTACCTGCACGGCTGCGGTGAATCTGATCGCTAAAAAGATGTTTTCGGAAAAGGGAGTATTTCCGCCGGAGTTTGTAGGCAGGGACGAAAAGTGTTTTGGATTTGTGCTGGATTATCTCAAGCAAAGAGGGGTGAAGTGGAATCTTACCTGAATTAGAGCCTTGGATGAGGTATTCTAACTGACCTATGTCTTGCATTAGGCTGACGGTCGTCATTTCTATGGCCAAATTTCTGCCCAATCTTTGGGGCATTTATTATCGGTTAAACATTATGCCGAATGCTTTAATGAACACTCCCCTTCCCTCTGTTATCTGCTTACCTGGTACAGGGCTCAAAGGCTTTTTACGATCATCAGGTAAAAGATCAGGATTGGAGGTATGCTGACAAGGGTGCCAAGAATGCCCCATTGAATTATCAATTGATTGATTTTTAATCCATTATCTGGTTCTTTTTCTATACTCTGATACAACCTTTCCTGTAAATAAACCAATGGGATCGATAATATCCACATTATGATCATTAGAACAACGGAGTAAAATAGCCAAGGCTGACGGCGTGTACCTCCAAAAACCGAAGCAAGAAACAAGCCGTTGACCACCGCCAGCGCAACCCCTGGAACAGTAAGGTACAGGTCGGTCAAATACAAGAGCCGCCCTGCAAATTTCAACAATCCTTTGTCTTTGGAATAAAAGGCAAACAGAAACCAAACTGGCCCAACTATCAGGTTTCCCATGAACAAAATCACTCCCAAAAGGTGCAATAATTTGTGCCATTGATAAGAAAATAACAGCTTGAACTGGAGCACCCCAAAAAATTCGAACAGGGTCAAAATCGCCAGAAAAAGGCCATTCAAAAGTGCTATC
This sequence comes from Saprospiraceae bacterium, assembly GCA_046160345.1. Classification (GTDB taxonomy): domain Bacteria; phylum Bacteroidota; class Bacteroidia; order Chitinophagales; family Saprospiraceae; genus M3007. The sequence continues at coordinate 14,908 of JBJXGO010000174.1, read as the reverse complement.
CGGGCAGCTATAGACCATTTCATATTTTGAATAATTTACAGTGTTCAACAATGCCAAAATTACTCGAAAAATACGACATCCCGGCACCACGCTACACCAGTTACCCAACGGTGCCCTACTGGGAAGCAGATACGATCTCTGAGGCGGAATGGACGCGCCATGTCGTCAATGTATTCGAGCGCGACCAGCGTTTGAGCCTTTACATCCACCTGCCTTTTTGTGAAAAACTGTGTACCTATTGCGGCTGCAACAAGCATATCACCCGCAATCACGCGGTGGAGTCGCCTTATATCCAATCCGTTTTGGCAGAATGGAAAATGTACCTGGATCGCTTGCCCGGCCGACCCGTTTTGAGCGAACTGCACCTGGGCGGAGGCACGCCCACGTTTTTCCATCCGGACAATCTTCGGCAATTGCTGGAATCCATTTTTGACGACGTGGATATTGCACCAGATCACGAATTCAGTTTTGAAGCCCATCCTTCCAGTACCACCCGGGAGCATTTGGAAACACTTTACGAATTGGGCTTCAGGCGCATCAGCATTGGCGTACAGGATGTGGACGAAGCAATTTTGCGTGTTATCAACCGATTCCAAACGGTGGAACAAATACGTTTTGTGACCGAGAACGCCCGAAAAATCGGCTACGATTCCGTCAATTTTGACCTCATTTTCGGACTGCCTTTCCAACAAGAGGCGCATATTCTCAAAACCATGGAACAGGTCAGCCATTTGATGCCCGACCGGATTGCTTTTTACAGTTATGCACACGTCCCCTGGTTGAAAAACGGCCAACGCGCTTTTGACGAAAGTGATCTGCCCGATGCGGCATCCAAAAGGGCTTTGTACGAAACAGGAAAAACCTTATTGGAGCAGCTGGGCTATTACGATGTGGGTATGGACCATTTTTCGCTTGAAAAGGATGCCTTGTACCAATCCGCCCAAACGAGCGCGTTGCACCGGAATTTTATGGGATATACCCCTGTTTTCACCCCGCTTACCATCGGACTGGGTGTTTCTGCCATCGGGGACACGTTTAGTGCTTTTGCCCAAAACTTGAAGACGGTGATAGAATATCAAAGCGCAATCGCAGCAGGTCAATTGCCGCTTATGCGCGGCCATTTTTTGAGCGAAGAAGACAAGAAGATCAGAAACCAAATCCTGAACCTGATGTGCCAGTATCAAACCGGCTGGCAGCCAGACGACAACCGGGATGTGATCCTGGCCAGACTGGCAGAACCCATTGCCGACGGGCTGGTGGAAATTGGGCCTTCTGGCGTTCGGGTTACGGAAACTGGAAAAGGGTTTTTGCGAAATATATGTTTGGCTTTCGATGCCCGTTATTGGAATAAAATGCCGCGTGGGCGAGTGTTTAGTCAGGCGGTTTAATCATGTTGATACTCATAGCCGGACTTCCTGGCACAGGCAAAACCACCATCGCCCGTGCTTTTGCTGCCCTCAGCGGGGCCAGACATTTTAACAGCGACTCGATGCGCAAAGCGTTGGGGCTGATGGGACATTATAAACCAGAAGATAAGGAAAGGGTCTATAAAGCACTGTTAAACCAGGCCCGTACTGCCTTGATACAGGGTGAGACCGTGGTGGTGGACAGTACGTTCTATAAAGAATCAGTACGAGCACCCTTTCGAGTCCTGGCAACCGAATGCGGCGTGCCTCTGCGTTGGGTGGAAGTGCAAGCCGGAGAAGAGACCCTGCGAAAACGCTTGAGTCAACCCCGGCCCGACAGTGAAGCAGATTATACGGTGTATGAAAAAATTCGCGACCAATTCGAAGCGCTGCCTGAGGACCGGTTAGTGGTCAATGCTGACATAGAAACACCCGAAACTGCTGCCGTATTGATTCAGAAATACCTCCAGTCATGACAAAGCAAGAAATACAACGAATCGTGTCGAAAGGCTTGTTACCTGGCACTAAAAAGGATGTTTCGCTCATTGAAACACATATTTCATGGGTAATTTTGACGGAGGAGTTTGCTTTTAAGATCAAGAAGCCTGTTCGTTTTGATTTCCTCGATTTCAGCACGCTGGAATTGCGTCGTCATTTTTGCGAAGAAGAACTACGCCTCAACCGCCGCCTTGCGCCTCAGATGTACCTTCGAGTATTGCCCATCGGCGCTGGCGGCATCGGAGAGGATCATTTGCCAGCAGTGGACTACGCCATACAAATGCACAGAATGGACAATACCCGGGAGATGGACAAGTTGCTGGTAGCAGAAGCAGTAGGCAGAGGCGACATGGAAAATTTAGCCGCTTTGCTCGCCCATTTTCACCTTCAAAACCGGCTTGACACCGCCCTACCTTACCGCCCAGTCGAAGATGCCCACGATTTTGCAGACTTGTTCGCATTGGAGGCCGATTTGTCTGCTTTAAAAGTGCCCGATGCGAGCTTGTTGCGCGTATGGGCAGAGACGATTCCTGCTTTCCTTTACAAACACAGAACCCGTTCGGAGGACCGCATCCACAGCGGTTTTTGGATCGAGGGACATGGTGACCTGCATTCCCGCAACATCTTTCTGCCTGCAAATGAAGCTCCGGTAGTGTTCGATTGTCTAGAGTTCAATGAGCATTTTCGACGTATAGATGTGTTAAATGAGCTGGCTTTTCTGTACATGGATTTGGAATTTCATGGCAGAAAAGACCTTGCTGATTGCTTCCTCGAAAATTACACCCGTCATTGGGCCTGTTTTGAAACTGCTGAAGACTCCCTGCTTTTCACGTATTTTAAAGCCTACCGCGCCAATGTCCGCCTTAAAGTCGCGCTTCTTGAACTCCGGCAACATCCAAATGAAAAACTGGCACAAACAGCCCTCCTGTATTGGTCGCTTTTAAAGCAGTATGTCTTTGACCTTGTGGGGTTTTGAATTTCTGCCTGGCTCCGTTCAGACTGACCACTATTCCCCTTCATACTGACAGCCATCACCAAATGCAGCGACTCAGACATAGCACTTTTGTGGGAACAATCCGTTCGTTTATGCGCTATATTCTCCTACTGCTACATTGCTTCTTTATACTCGCCCCAACACATAGCCAGTTCATCTGCTATTCTGATTCTACCACCATTTATGAGTTTCCTGGAACCGATTTGCCACCCATAGTTGGCGAAGCAACTTTTAATTCAGGGCATTACAAAGTGATTGTTGGCGGCAAATTTCTTGACCCAAAAGCCCCCGAGACTGCAGGCATAGAAAATTGCGATATGCTGATTTTGGATCACGAAAAGCAGAAAACCTATGTGTTGCCACTGAGTTATTTTCCGCCTTTTGTGGACGACCAGTTTGCGGGCGTAAACCATTGCTACACGATGGAAAACGATACTGCTTATCTCCTCGGAGGTTTCGGGTATGATTTGGCAACAGGCCTCGAAACAAGCTTCCCAATCATGACGATCTTCCCGGTTAAAACCCTGATAGATAGCGTATTGCAGCGCAAAAACTATTTCAATTTATTCCAGGTGATTGAATCAGACAATCGGCTGGCGGTCATGGAGGGAAACCTCGTACGGATCGGGCAGTATTTCCTGATCTATAATGGCCGGAAGATCACTTCAATAAAAGATGAATTCACCGAACAGATAACCGTGAGTGAATGGGATTTGAGGGGGCAATTGCGAAAGTTCACTTTGAAAATGACAGCAGGTTTTCTGGAAGTGGATGAATTTCAGATCTGCAATACTTCAAAGGTTTTTTATCAGTGTATGCCGGAAAATTGGGGAACGGAACCGACCAGGGTTATTCAAATGGATCGGAACAAGGAATAAGTTTTTCAGAAGGCAATCCAAGGATGGAAGCCCGTTATCCCGTTTACAATCAACATTGAACAATGCATCAACATATTCATTTGGAGAACAACCTATTGTTTCCAAAGGCTATCGCTCTGGAAAAGGATAGATTTGCGGCATGAGTATTTGGTATTTTACTTCGGTCTTTCTCCACATCATCTTTGCCGCGTTCTGGATTGGCGGGATGCTGTTTCTGCCATTGGTGATTCTGCCAGAGATCAAACATCATCCCGACCGGATCGCTATTTTGTACAAAACGGGCATGAAATTCCGGTTTTACGGATGGATCGCACTGCTCGGTTTATTGTCCACCGGCCTGCTGAACCTGTACTTCCGGGGAATGCCCTTTACCTGGGCCTTTTTTAGCCAAAGCGATTACGGCATTTTAGTCAGCTGGAAACTGCTGATATTCATAGGAATATTGCTGGTAAGCGGAACGCATGATTTCCTGTTAGGCAAGAAGGCGCTGGAGGAATTGCAAGTGAGTGACAACCGGCATTTTAAGATGATGGCTCGTTGGTCGGGTCGCATCAATTTGTTGTTGGCGTTGGTGATGGCGTTTTTGGGGGTGGTGTTGTCGAGAGGGGGGAACCTCATAGGTTTTTGAAAACCTATGAGGTTTTGAGCGCAATCCTAAGCCAAATGGTCTTGGTTGCCCAGTCCTTCTCCTCAGGCATATCTCCTCGCCCAGCCAGGCGGGTCGTCCCGGCTTCTGCGTCCCTTAACAAGCCTTCCTGGTTATAAAAGTCACTATTCAACTCTTCGGTGCTGATGATCACTTTCATGTATTCGTCAACCGACGTGATGCCTTGGCTGATTTGTGTTTCCTCGATCTGCAAGGGAATGGTTCGAAAGGATTGGCCATTTTTCAGGACTTCCTGCGCCCAAAGCTCCTGGCCTGCATCCAGCAAAACCTTGGGTAACAATTGATTTTTTATACTGAAATCGCTGCCGAGATACACCATACTTACCCAGAGTGGACGAGATCCCGTATTGCTCATTTTTAATTGAAAAGCGGGTTTCATATCCTGCTGAAAGTAGGAAAACACTACCGGATTTGCTTGCCAATCCACCAATGTCAAAGGAACATCATTGTCCATTTCCTGCTCTTTTCGGGCTTCCTTCATTTGAAACAATTCAAGGTTGATCTCCCCTTCACGGATACTTGTTTCAGGGTTGGAAAGTGTAAGTAACTGATGCCAGTTGGCCACCTTTTCCAGTTTTCGCAGGAAGGTTTTTGAGGCGGTCTCGTCGAAACCCTGCACGGCTTGAAAAAGCGGCCTGGGATCATTTTCCCGGCTCAGAAAAAACGCGCCGTTTTGTGCATGAATGATATAATCGGCCTCGGTGGCAGAATCTTGAATTTGAACCTGGGGGGAATTTTGTCTCTCCATCAGGCTGCTAAGCAATTCCAAACCTTGCGGGTCACTTCCAGGAGCAAAAGCTACGCCTAATTTTGGTCCTGCCATTTGAAGAATGCTCACCACAAAAGACCTTTTGGTGTCAAATCCGTCCATCCCGTTGACTTTAGAACGGTCAGGCAGCACACTTTCTACCACAACCTGATGTCCGTTTTCCTTGATCTCCAATAATGTAGAAGATTGAGCCGAGCCAGCTGAAATGCCATGTAAGGCGCCCACATTCAGTACCCAGCCCAATACTTTATCCCATGAAACTAAGTAGGATGGCCTTTCTGAATCCACAAGGCTAAAAAGAAACCCCAGATTTCTGTCTTCCGTATGGGTGGCGTCGAGCTGTGCCGACTGGTCACGCACGGCGTTATTGACGCGAAGATTGACGCGGTTCAGCAGATCGGCATAAGAGATCAAAGGCCCGTTAGCGTTCAATGCTTCGATCAAACAATATGTAAAAACGCCCCGAGGCTGCCCCCCAGCGGTCACTTCTTTAGCCAGTTCGGTGTCGCGTGCAGCAGCCAAATGTACCCGCCTGCCCAAAGGCGGACTCAATTGGCCTGCTTTTGTTTTTTGGTAGTGCTCTATTCCAAGAAAATGCTCCATCGGCAGGGCAGGACCTACATCACGCAGGTTTCTGCTGCCCAGAATCTCCTCGTCAATATCCCGCATTCTCCCGGAGTGGCAGCAATCCATGATGGTGATAAAAGGCAGGTCTTTATCTGCTGAGGCTTGCCAGATGAGGTAAGATAACTCCTTGTCCATCAGATCGTGTCCGCCGGGTGTGCGACTATCATAGCATACGATGGATTCCAGGGAATGGTCATGTTCAATCCCCAAAAATACCTCCGGAGCCGCGCTGCGCGAGCCATGTCCCGAATAAAAAAACAGGCAGCAATCTTCTGTTGTAGCTTCTTGAAAATGATCAAAACCGGCGATGATGGCCTGCCGGGTGGCATCCTGATCTATGAGCACTTTAGGGCTAAATGTGAACCCCATTTTCTCACAGTAATTTTCCAGGTACTGGTGTAAGTGCATCCCATCGTTGACGCAGCCTTGGAGGAAGTGGCGGGGGTTTGGGTATTGGTCTATGGAGACGAGGAGGGTATGGAGGGTGGGCATGGAGAAACTGGCGTTTAACGGTTGTGCATTATTTTACAAAAGCGTAAATATAGTAATAATATGTAGTTTTGCAGGGATGTTTGCCGATAAAAGAAGATTTGTTTCTCCTGATTTCAGAATATTGTTAGTCGGCAATTTTTTAGGATGGGTCCCGGTGCTGCAATTTGGGATGCAGTTTAGGGTTAATAAGAAAGTCGAAATGATCTGGGAGAGTAACCACAAACCTACTTATTTCTAAGTACCCCAAAATACGCCTTTCCCACCACACATCAACCCCTCTATCCCTCCGAACTTTGCCCCGAAAATCCTGCTCACTCAAACCAGCAATTTTCACCATTCCAAGTTTTTCCGCATGAAATTCTTCAAACCACAAGTCCAACTCGCGCGCCAAACCATACTCGACGAACCCGATGCCTATTATTTGCACGTGGTTACCTTTTGCCCTCGCACGAGCTTCCGCGCCGACGGCTATTCCGTAAGTGACGCAGACCTCGCCGAAGGCATTTTCACTGTGACTGTTAAGCTATTACAAGACCCAGAACTCCCCGATTTTGACTACATCACTCCAGTGGTACATACGCTTGCCCTTGGCGGCATTGCTTTTCCGGGTGGAGAAGGCTGGATTGAAGTGCAGGTGATGGGTGCGGTGCCGGGCGGCGCTGCCGCTGGAGGAAGAGGCGAACCTGCCACTACTACGAAAACCGGAGGCAAAGGCACCGTCAGCACAACAGATGCCGACAATAAGTCCAAACCTATTCGGAACGACGAGTTGTAAACCTCTACGTTGAAAAATGAAAAATTTACGCCTGTTTGTCTGGTGGGTATTATTGCATAGTACATATCCCACTTTCTCTCAAATCACTGCTCTTTCAGCAGTAGATTCGCAAGCATTGGCGGCCTTACCGAATGACACTGTCCGAGTAGACGCCCTGATTGACTGGGCCTATGATCCGCAAAAGCGCGACAGAGAGACTTTGTACGCTCAACTTGCACTGGCCAAAGCGAGCCAAATAGGGTATGCGGAAGGCCGAGGTTATAGTTATGTAAAACTGGGTCATATAGAAGCCGATGCAGGAAGATACCAGGAAGCAAACGGTTTGTACCGAAAAGCACTTTTGATCCGCGATTCCCTTCATCTTGCACGCGATGTGGCCAGCTGTTACAACAACCTGGGATTGCTGCAAAAAAAACAAAGCAGGTACGATTCCGCAGCCATATTGTTCGAGCAGGGGCTAATTGTAATCAAGGGCGGCAAAACATTGCAAATAGCCGGCACTTTACACAGCAATCTGGGCACGGCCTTGCGGTATCAGGGAAAATATGAGCAGGCGATTTTTCATTTTAAACAAGCCATGTCCATCGGTCGGCAGTTGAATAAACCTTTCGACGTTGCCTCCGCACGCCTGAACCTCAGCGCTTTGCTACAGGACAACTTTGATTCTTATGCAGAGGCTAAAGATTCATTGGAGCTTTGTCTGGCTGAATTTGCCAACAACCCAGAATTTAAGGCCAAGTGTCATATTATACTGGGCAATAACGCCTATTTCACTGGCAATTACGAGAAAGCCCTGGATCAATTAGAACAAGCCCGTAACCTGGCGGATTACCTAAGTAGCGATGAACGGGCTATTTTGACAAAAAACAGGGGCAGGATATATCTTCAGCAGCAATATTACGATAAGGCTATGGAGGATTTTCGGACCAGCCTTGACACCTTCAAAATTCTAGGAAATAATAGAGAAACCTCTGCTACCCTATTTGAAATTGGCAATGTCCACTATGAACAAAACAAGATAATACAGGCGGTCGAATTTTATCAAAATGCATTGACTTACGAACCGGGCGATCCTGTTCTGAAAAGTCAGATACTATTTTTCCTGCCGGATGCATTGGATCAACTCGGGCGGATCGGCGAAGCAAACGTTTATCGGAATGAATACAAACGATTTATGGGGAATCTTGATTCGGCACAAACCCATGAGGCATGGAAGAATCTGATGTTTTATCGAATGGCCAGAGAGTCAGTTGCAAAGTGTTTATTGCTCGAGGAAATGAAATCAAGTCAATTGAGGAATTTTATCTTTCTGGGCGTTTTGGGGCTACTGCTTATATTGACCGGCGTGGCCTTTTATTTCCAACGCCAAAAACGTTTCCTAGCCGAACAAAACGCCAAAATCGCCCACCAACAGCAACAAATCGCAATCCAAAAAAACCTCGACCTTCTGAAAAACAAGGAATTGGAAAACAACTACGCCCGTCTGGCCGGTCAGGACGAAATGCAGCGAAAGATCGGTCAGGAACTCCACGACGGTGTGGGCGCTATGTTGGCCAGTGTAAAACTCAACCTCAGCCCTGTTGACGAGGTGCTCGACCAGCTGTCGGAAAACAACCGCCGCCAATACGCCACCGCCAACCGGCTGCTCGACGAAGCCAGCGAAGAGCTGCGCCGAATCTCCCACGAGTTAAGTTCAGCAGTGCTACAAAAGTTTGGCCTCAAAGCCCAACTCGAAGCTTTGGCCGACATCATCCCAGGTTCCGGCAAACTCCAGGTGGAATTGGCCACCCACGGATTAAAAGACAGGCTCGACTACAAAACGGAACTCCATATCTATCGCATGGTGCAGGAACTCGTGCACAACGTCGTCAAGCACGCCCAAGCCCAAAATATTACCATTCAGGTCAACCGCTTTGAGCATACGATCAACGTGATCGTCGAAGACGATGGCAGGGGTTTTAATCTGGAAAAAATCCGCGAAAGTCCCGGAATCGGCATGCAAAACCTCTCGGCCCGCGTACACGAGCTGAACGGCGAAATGCAGTTAGACTCTCGGCCAGGAAGGGGAACGATGGTGTCAATTGATATACCGCTTAGGATGGGCCACGGATGACACAGACGAGACACGGATTTCTGGACAATTCCACGAACATCCGTGCAAATCCGTGTCTCATCTGTGTCATCCGTGGCCCATCCTAACCAGTTACAAACCATGAAAAAAATAAAACTCTTCCTCGCCGACGACCACCAGATCGTGCTCGACGGCCTGCAAGCCTTTCTCGAAAAAGAACCCCAAATAGAGATCGTCGGGACAGCCCTCAACGGCGAAGACACCCTGCTGCTGCTTGAACAACAGCCCGCCGACGTGGTCGTCCTCGACATCAGTATGCCGCCCGGGATGGATGGCATAGAAACGGCCAAACTGATCCGCAAACGCCACCCCAAAACCAAGATCGTGCTGCTTACCATGATCGGCGACGGCCATTACATCCTCAATGCCCTGCGTTTGGGCATTCACGGCTATGTCATCAAAGAAAAAAGCAAGGAAAGCCTCGTGGCCGCTATCCATGCGGTGCTGGGCAACAACCGCTATTTCCCCCCGGAATTGCTAAACCGCGTGGACTTTTCCGGGCAGCCAGAAGCTGACAAAGAGGAGGTGCAACTGACCAAACGCGAACGGGAAATCATCTGCCTGATGGCCGAAAACCCATCCTACACCGCCCGGGAAATTGCCGAGCGGCTGTTTATCGCCCGAACGACGGTGGAAAAGCATGTACAAAACATGAAGGACAAGCTTGATTTACATAGAAATGTGGAGTTGGTAATGTACGCGGTTGAGAAAAAATGGTGTACTTAGCGGCATAAAACATTCGAAAAGCATGAAATCACCTCCCGCCCTTCCCGTCATCTTCACCGCCTTCGCCAACCCTTATGGCGACCTGAGCAACCTGACTCAGGAGCAAAACGGCATCCAGGACGCGCTGGGAGGGTTGGAGGCCAAGGGCAAAATCAAGCACCTGCTCCGCACCGACACAGATCTGAATGCCTATTTTGACTTTTTGCAGCGCTGGAAAAACCAGATCGTCCTCTTTCACTATGCTGGTCATGCCAACAGCGAGGTGTTATTGCTTCAAAACGCAAGCACCTTTTTTAAGCCCTTGGCAGAGGAATTGCTCACCCGCAACCCGGAAAGTTTGCAATTGATATTTCTGAACGGCTGCTCCACTTACGGACATGTACAAACCTTGTTCGACCTCGGCATACCTGCTGTGATCGCTTCCTCTGTTCCCATTGACGACAAAAGGGCCATGCTATTGGCTACCCGCTTTTACGGCAATTTGGCCCAGGGTGATAGCATAGAAGCCGCCTACAAAAGTGCCGCCAACTACGTCAAAGGCAGCAGTACCGAGTCGCGCTTCCGCAATCTCGGTGAAATCCAAACCTGGCGGAGCATCAGTTTTAGAGAAAAGGACCCCATCGCCGAATTCCCTTGGGGGCTATACATACGAGAGGAAGGAATTTTGCAAAACAAAAGTTGGATGGCTTTTTCGGAAATTTTGACAAGCGAACCAGTGATTTCCGGCATACAGGCTATTACCAAGGAAGTGGATATCGCTGGAGGAAATAGTAAAGATCACAAAGTTGCCTCCGGAAGGCCATTGAACCGAATATTAATTGCTGCCGGCATAGTATGCTTAATCGGGATTTCCGGTTGGTACGTCATTAGTAAGAACCTGTCCAAACCTGCCGATCCAATTAATAAAAGTTTATCAAAAACTGAACAGTCCGATGGGAATGACCCAAAAATGCAGGGCACAACGTCCGATAGAAAAAAAGAATTAGGCCCAACTACCGCCAAGATACCCCAAACCAGCACAAATCAAAAACCCGCTGTCGCGGCACCGGTAAATGCGGAGGAAAAATCCAAAACCGATCCGCCCACTGAAATAAAAACCTACTCCATACATCTTATTTTGAATGACGATGCCAGGTTGAAAATTGATGGCCAGGCTATCGTCGGTTCAGGAACAATGAAGGTTGATTTAACCTTAGGAGAGCATAAGTTTGAAATTACAGAGGGCAACCAGCGCTGTGTGCAGCGCCATGAAATCAAAAATACCAGCACAAAGATTGTGCTGACTTGTAAAGATTAACTAATAAAAAAAACAGCATGAAAAATGTATTGATGTTCGTATTGGTACTTATCCAATACTATGGCCATTCTCAGCTCCGTCATGATATCTGCGACAAGATCATCATTGGAGACTTTAAATGTTTGAATTGTACTTCTGCATTAGAAACCCTTCCTAAAAACATGCGCACTGCAGTCGGAACGGATCTCAATTATTATTCATTTTGTAGGGTAATAAACCGGGACCGATTGGGCGATATTTTGAAAAGGAAAGACAAAGAAAAGCTGATCGCAGAAATAAATGATCTCTCGATCGAAGAAAAACAGACCCTAACTGCTATTACGCAGGCTCAACGGGTTATTTTCGGAGAAATGGAGATCCAGCCAGCAGACAAGTCCCTACTGGTTACGCTGGTGATCAATAATCTGGAAACGGGAGTGCAGGAGACATCCAACATCTTTGAAATTCCTTTTGGGCAATATGATACATATACAAAGCGGGAGCCGTTTGTGACCAAAGGAATCAAGGAGATTCTGTTTGGGAAAGATGGCGTAAATATTCCTTCTGCAACCGATGGAAGCGCGGCCGAAACGCAGGACCTGCCACTTAAACCGACGGCCTCCCAGGAGGACGTGATGGCGTACAAAGGCGAAAAAATCGCGAAGCAGGATCCCTTGGCCATTTCGCTCCGTAACCGGGAACCGGAAGGCCCCAGCCGCCGGGGATTCGATATCGGCATGGCCGCGACGGAGGGACATACTTTGCCCGGTCCCGGCAAAGACAAATTATGCGCATCGCTGACGCAGGCCGAACAGCTCGGTTTTAAAAGCGCCATGAACTTTTCCCTGGAGCGAAACAGAAACCTGGAATTTGCAACCATCGGAGCGGCCATTGCCAAGGCAAGCCCAGTCATAGCAGCGGCCCGCAATCGGAGCCAATCCGAATATTTCAAGCTAGGATTTGACATTGCCACCGGGATTTTTGGCGACCCCGCGTTGGGCGCGAGGGGCAATACGGCCACAGGGCCAGGCTCCTTGGGGATTCGCGACGCTCTGAGCGACGAGGGGCGGAAGGGATTCAATGCTGCCGTGCAGTTGCTCTTAGGCCCGCCTGCTTTGCCAAGGAAAGGCTAGGTTCAGCGAAATTTCATTCCTACCCGTATATCATGAAAACAGCACCCGCCCTTCCCGTCATCTTCACCGCCTTCGCCAACCCTCACGGCGACCTGAGCAACCTTACCCAAGAGCAAAACGGCATCCAGGACGCCCTCGGCGCACTGGAGGCCAAGGGCAAAATCAAGCACCTGATCCGCACCGACACAGACCTGAATGCCTATTTTGACTTTTTGCAGCGATGGAATAACCAGATTGTCCTCTTTCACTACGCCGGTCATGCCAACAGCGAGGCGCTATTGCTTCAAAACGCAAGCACCTTTTTTAAACCCCTTGCCGAGGAACTGCTCGCCCGAAACCCGGAAAGTTTGGAGTTGGTATTCTTGAACGGCTGCTCCACTTATGGGCATGTAGAAACCCTGTTTGACTTGGGCGTACCGGCTGTAATTGCCTCCTCCGTACCCATAGACGACAAACGGGCTATGCAATTGGCTACCCGCTTTTACGGCAATTTAGCCCAGGGCGATAGCATAGAAGCCGCCTACAAAAGCGCGGCCAATTATGTAAAAGGCAGCAGTACCGAGTCACGCTTCCGCAATCTCGGTGAAATCCATACCTGGCGGAGCATCAGTTTTAGAGAAAAGGACCCCATCGCCGAATTCCCTTGGGGGCTATACATACGAGAGGAAGGAATTTTGGAAAACAAAAATTGGTTGGATTTTTCAGAGACCATGAAAAACGAAGCAGAGAACAAGCCTCCAGACAAAACCCTCCTCCAAAACGCCGAAAAAATCTACAACATCGAAAAAATTGATACCGCCAACTTCTCTTGACCATGACACCAGCAACCAATACATCTGGCAAGCAAAACATCGTCATCCAGCGCATCAGCGACAGTACGATCACGCTGAATGTAGACGGTGAAGTGCGGGAAATTCACAACCAACTTGCCGAGCTCAAAGCCCTGCTCCAAAACAGACAGGCGCAAACGGTACAGTACGCCGACAAGATTTACAACATTGAACATATTGACGAAGCTAATTTTGGCCTCGTCACTGGCAAAAAGGCCTTCAATGAACACCTGACCAAAGTGCTCATAGAGGCGATTCAGACAGATTGTTTACCTGCCCAGCGCTTTCTGGAGAAGGTGTCTGCCATAGAAAATTGGGAAACCCAGCTGCGCATCAGCGATAAAGCCAAGGAGATCATCGCCTACAGTTTTGTGGGCGTTATCGGCATCCAGTTGAGCAAACTGATGGCTATAGGCAAAGAAGATTTTTCCGAGGCCAAACAGCGCAAGTACATCGAAAAATGTCTCCATATCGCCAAAAGAAGCCTCGACCTGGTCAATTTTGCCCTGCTTTCTCGGCTTTGGGATGCTCAAAAAGAGAAGGCCCGGCAGTTTTCAGAGCCCCAAAGAACTGTCTTGGCCCATCACTTCGACAATCCCTTCGAGTGCTCCCTTGACGAGCAATTCCGGTTGCTGGAAACGCTGTATGAAATATTTTCCCTCAAAGAAAACGCCCTTGATTTTCCTTTGCCTGAGCTGGTGAATTTCGTTGCAAAATTGGAGGCCAACAGCACGCTCCGCCAAAGCTGCCACGCATTGCAGGCGCTCAACGAAAAATTGGACAAGGCACAATACGACCTCCTGGATTGTTTTGAAGCGGAAAAGCACTTGGCGACCTTTTTGGGGCAGTTCCCTTTTTTGGTGTACTATCGCATGGCCTCGATAAAGCGCATTGGTTACCGCCGAATCCGCAAAGCTGCTCCGTTCTTTATGCACCGCTATACCGCCCTCGGGATAGATAGCAAGGCCAATATAGATGCCGAAAAAGGCAATTACACCATGCAGCCTTCCGACACAGATGCCGTGCTGTTGTACAAAGGCGAGGACTATCAGGAAAGTGTCAACCTTTCCCCTTTTGTCATAGACTACAATGCGCTCAGTTTCGAGCACGGGGCAAAAATCTGTTTCTACCACTCAGCGGATTTATCGGACGGCAGCCTCGAATACTTGTTTCTCGAAGACAACAGCATCGTCCGTGTGGAGATGACCGGAACCCTCAAAGACGATGCCGACTTCAACGAATTGATGATGAGCAACGAAAAATGGAAGAACCTGAACCTGGACAACGTCGTGCGCGATTTCCGGCTTGCCCGCCGGACTTTGCTGGGTGATGACGCCCTAAATTTTGACGATCTCTAACCCTGCCGCCCTACATCATGCAAAAACGATATCCATTCAAATTTTTGGACGCCTATACCCGCGAGGACAGCGACATCTTTTTCGGGCGGGAGCAGGAGGTGAACGAGCTCTACGAGATGGCTTTCCAGACCGATCTGTTGCTCGTCTTCGGTGCCTCGGGCACGGGAAAAACCAGCCTCATCCAATGTGGGCTGGCTAGTAAGTTCCAAAGCCACGACTGGCTGGCGCTCAACATCCGCAGGGGCAGCAACCTCAATATGTCTTTTGAAAAGGCCCTACGGGAAGCCGGTGGCGGGGTACAAAGTGAGGGTGCGACTTCAAGTCGCACCCTCACATCACCCGATAAAC